>DKFF01000011.1 GCA_002452795.1 Dehalococcoidia bacterium UBA6803 | reverse complement strand
CGGCCAGCAGTATCTTTGACGCTCTCAGCACCATGGTGCTGGGGGAGAAGATGGTAAAGGTGCTCTCATGGTATGATAACGAGTGGGGGTATAGCTGCCGGCTGGCTGACCTTGCCGCCTATGTCGGGCAGAGGTTGTAGGCGAGAGGTTTGAGCGGGGCTAAGGAAAAGATGTTATCCTGTGAGCCAGGGGTGACTTTGACTTAAGCAAAAGGAGGGAGAAGATGTTTTGTGCAAAGTGCGGAAAAGAAGTTCCAGAGGGTACCAGGTTTTGTCCTGATTGTGGCGCCGACCTGGGTGGGACACAGGCTTCTGCCGGTGGAAACTCCGAAACGAGCGTAGGAATGTCTGCCAATGTGGCTGGGCTTCTATGCTATGTCCTTGGCTGGATTACCGGCATAATTTTCCTGGTGCTGGAGAAGAAGAGCGCCTCTGTGAGGTTTCACGCCTGGCAGTCCATTATGACCTTTGGCGTGCTGACTGTGGCCTCGCTTATCTTGTCTCCCATTCCAGTTCTCGGCGTGTTTTTCTCCAGTGTTGTGGGTATTATAGCCTTTATCTTGTGGATCATCCTCATGGTGCAGGCGGGGAATGGCAAGAAATGGAAAGTGCCCTGGGCGGGAGACTGGGCTGAGAAACGGGTGCAGAAAGGCTGACATCTAAGGGTGCCCCTGAAATTTGGGCAGGTTGCCTGAGAGCGGGTTCTGTATCAAGGCTGCTATGTGAGGCCGGGTGTTTATAAGAGATGCCCGGCCTTTTTATTAACGGCTATACAATACAGGCTTTTGTTACCCACCGAACAAAACAAGCAATTGTTACTCCACACTCGTTTGTGTGATAGCTTGCTAAGAAAATGGTTACAGGACGAACGATTCCACTTCTGTTGATAAGTCGTCCCAAGTAATGGCTGTGGTCATCAAAGATTTAATACGCAAATTGTTCTGTTTCTCTCTGCTAACACCACCCATCGCCTCGCCCTTCGCGCAACTATTGCTGAAAATCGCGAACCTCTTCGTTCCAAAAGGTTTTGTACCATCCACAAGAATCCACCGTATGTGTTGATCCGCCAGACGCAATCTCGTGTTCCCCAAGAGCAACAAATCAACTTGGGAACCCTTGCCATATCTGTCGCCGAATCCTACTCCGTCCTGACGCGAACCCACGAAGGCTTTGAACTCAAGGAAGCGAACGGTGAAATGACCGTTCTGCTGCATGAAGACTGCAAGGTCTAAGCCAAAGCCGGACAGAACGAAGTACTCAGCCAGCGATTGATTGGCCTTACTTCTTTCCAGTATTTTCACAACCTCACCTGTAACCGCTTCTTGCAGTATCGCCTCTGGATTTGGGATGCCCGGCAATATATTCGGCTCCGGCATAAACGCCATATTCTTCTACCACCTTCCTGCTTGACAACTACTCGGCAGTTACTGTTCTCCACCATACATTATGGACTATTGTGCAGTCATATCTAGCAATCGAAATGTGCAAGTTGAGCTAAGTATCCGGCAACTTGCATTAGCTTGGGATTGTCTCCTTCATATATGTCCCAGTGAGCACTTGGTCTATTGAATGCACCGTTGGGTTTCTCAAAGTCGTAACTAATGCCCGCTTTGATTACTCTATCTTTCTTGGCGCCAACACGCAGGCAATCGAGCCTGGTCTTTAGATGAACCCAAGCAAAACCCTTTGATGCCTTGAACATATAAGCCCGACCTGGCTTACTCGGGTATTCCACTACCAATAGCTCTTTACCTTGTTCTCCCAAATGTTTTCCGACCTCTGTTTCTAGTGTCCTGAAATCATTATTTAAGTCGCTCATTGTGTTTCTCCTGTTTTCTTCAAGCTTATACTTACCGAAGAGGGACGTCAACAATCATATTATTAATGGTTATCATGCTGATGCATCGAAAAACGCTGTCACACGAACACGTATCCGCCTGGTAGTTGGGACGTCTGTCGGGATGATTTAACAATACGCCCTATTGTGACGCGTTCAGATTCGTCGCCAAGGCGACCTCATATCCTGGTTAGAATCTTCCAGGGGTAACATTCCCACATCGTAATCGCTACTGAGTCGCTCGTACAGTAGAACAGTCAGTTTATCAAGCAGAAGGTTCACCGGAACGAGAATCTCAGTCTGCACGCTGTCAAAACCCTTATGCCCGTGAAACATGTTGCATCTAACCGAGTATATGATGTCAAGCAAAGCACCGACCTCGCGATGCCGATTCTCTGACCTCAAATCCTCAAGTAGCTTCTTGTCCTCTTCTGGTCTCGGTTCCCCTCGCAAACGGTCTAGCTTGATTACAAATACTTGGTTCTCCAAGAGTTTACGTATTGTGCTAACCGCCAGTTGACATTGGTCGTCATTCTGGAGGTTTGACCAGATGTGGTTCGTGCCTACATATCTGTGGACGTATTCTTTTGCTGCTTTCGCATCAGGAAGACTGGGATTGCGACCGCTTAATTTAATCCTCCCTGTCCTTGCCCAAGATAGAGTCAGTTCTGCGTAAAGTCTGTTGTATACGATAAACAGTGTGAAAAATTTATCAAAGCATTCCCGGATACTCTGGCCCTGATATCCGCGTGCTTTTTGGAACCAGCGTTCACAAAACTCACGGAGTTCTTGTGAAATCAAGACAAGTCACTCCTCGCTTTTTCCATTCAGTCTTGAAATTCCTTTTCCCTCTTTATCCTGGCTTCAAGAATACCATCAATTAGTTTGACGAACTTCTGGTTAGAGTTATGGTTCTTCTTGAGTATCAATAAATCAGAATCTGGCATGTCTTCTAACACCCTAGGGTTCATGATAAAGAATTGCTCTGTCTTCCGGTTTGACTCCTCCAATTCACGGTCTAACTCGTCCATATCACGCTCTAACTCTTGTAGGTCATAGAGTGAATTTCTTGCTTCTACATCACCATGTTCCAATGGTACGGTTCCACCAGCTATGGCTTGCCAATCGAAATCCTTTTCCTCGACGAGAAATATTTCTCCGAATGGTTCTCGCATATGAACAGGCATATGTATAAATTGTCCGTAGAGAGGTAAACCACTGACTATATTGGCTTGCTTGTCACCATATACGACAGATGCCAAGGCTATTGTATTTCTTGCCTGGGAAGGCGTATCAGTTCCCAAATCCTTCCAAATATTGTCAAACTTATTATAAAGTGCTTCCCCTTCTGCTCTTAGAATACGTGTAGGCTCTTCCACATCAGATGATTCAATAATTGCGTTCAACAATTCCGCCTTTAAAGTACCCATAATTGTATCCCTACATCCTCGTTTCGTTTTGGCAGATAGACGAATAGCGGTAAAATAGCAATATGACTCGAATACAAGAAGGTTAAACCGCTGTTTCCCATTAAGTCTCGCCCCTAATACTTTCTGCGTTTGTTTCTCAAGATTGCTGTCTTTTAGAAGACCAATTACCATGATAGTCGTTAAAGATGGTGTATAAGGGGTGAGGTTGTTATTCTTTATAAGCTTAACATCATCATCGCACAATCTATTAAAAAGTTCATTAGGAACCCATTTCTTGCATCGGCAGGAACCCATTTCTTGCATCGGCTACACTTAAATGCAGCGTCATGAAGTGTTTGTCCACAATGCGGACATTTCTTTTTCATAGCTCATCCCCTAGTATGATATGCGTTGCAATCGGTCTGGCTCTTGGCCCCATTTTATCCCTAAGGCAGCCGATTGTAAAACCATCGAGTACCAGGCAGACAGCCGCACCAATCCCCGAATCACTGCACAAGCCGCTAGATTGTTGAGGGGGGACTCCCCATCTACGAGGCTTTTCTGAAGGATAGATGGCTGGTCCACCTAGCTAAGAACGACGTAGGTCGCGCCGTGGACACGAAGGCGGACAAGCTGACCTGGCAGCTCAAAGCAGGGAAAAGGGGCTCGCAACATATCTATTTCTCAGGTAGAAGTTCTTTACCTTCCCACGACCACCGCGCGTAATGTACCGGCAAATGATAGGTATCGCGAATGAACTGAAGGTACATCACATCCTCATCGGTTGGTGTAGCATCTCCAACAACAAGCAGATTGTCGGCCTTGGTCAGATTGGGATAGTGAGCGTATTCCAAGAGCTGGCCGAGAGCCAGCCTTATGCAATTCTTAACTGTTCGCTCTAGCTTGACTTCTATGAATACGGTGTTGCCAGGTTGGACTAGCCTCAGATCCACAGATTCTTTTTCTTTTCGGATTGCTTTCATTCCATACTTAGCTCTCAAAAACTCGCGAAGCTGGTCTTGAAGAATGGTGTGATGAGGCTCATACTCTGTGGCGGGTTGAGCAGCGCGCACTCTGGGCGCATGTGAGCCATCTGGGGCATCTGAGTCTCTTTCTAGTTTCGGACGAGCGAATCTGTGGGCGTGACCTGTTTCAATATTGAACCCGTCATCCCAATAAAGCGGCTGATACCGATTTATTCTGGTGACTTTGTGGGGTGGCATTAACGGAATCATTGGATTGCACAGAGTAACGTTGTTGGGTCTGAACCGAATGTTCGCCAGATTCGCTGGTACCAGATTACGCAAAGGTTCATCCGATATCCCGATTTTGTTCAGGTCTTGCCGCATCTGGTTGAGCCACCCGTTTTGTTCTGTGCGTTCCAAAGCCCATTTCAGTTCTGATAGGTCAGGGACATATGCATCTTTGATTATTCCAACTGCTCTCCTCGTATAACTTGAATCCACCGTGTAGAGTAAAATAGAAAACGTCTCCCCAATATAGCTACCCCTATATTTGCTGATCGGTTGAAGAAACCCATATCTGTAAGAATGGAGGTCTTTGGAGTCGTATCCCGATAGTAGCCAATCGAAGTTAAATAGCCATTCCTCATGCCCGAATCCATGTTCAAGAACATAGGAATCTCCCATCTCGAGATGTTGAGCCTCGCCCGATGGCATTCTCCAGTTCCGTGTATTCCAGCATATTCGGCAGTAATAATCTATTGAGGCCTCCAATGTAATATACTGCAAACTTTTGGCAGTATTATATGTCAATCATTGGAAACAAACAAGGTCAAAAAGAAGCTTGCCGGTTAGCTTTCAAGACTGCGGAAGTTAGGCCAGCCCTATCAATATAGCGCCCAACGTTCAAGTTTTTTGGGTCGAAACAGCCCTGGCCCAACAAAACCAAGGAATGTTCAGTGGCAGCGCGTGGGTTTCACTCGGTCGGGATGACCCGTCTGGAGGTAACAAACCAACGAACGTGACTCAACAATAGAAATTTGAGATAACTCGTATGCTAATCAATTGTTCTTAGACACTAGCCCAACTTTCTGTTTCTTGAACCAATCGTAGAACTTCTGTGAGTCAAGAAACCGAGGCAATACCCCACTACGTTGTATCCAGCCACCCCTTACCGATAACCCGCCCCATTTGTGCAGTAACTCTTCTGTGACTCTATATGCGCCACGCCGCCACTGACCAATAGGAATGCACCGTTCCAGTCTGCCTGACAGCCCCTCCTTGCCAAACACCACAATGTCTGTGTGGTCAGGTTTTCTCCTAGTGTGTGCATTCTTATACCAGTCTTCTTCTGGGACCGCCTCAGCCGACGTCACCCTGTCCACAACGTACAGACCGATTAAAGCATAAGTCAACTTTTCAATGGAGGGTTTCACTGGGCGGAGTGCTGCGTAGAACGCGAGAATATCACCACTTACTAATCCTAGTAGTGGCCTGCCCCTCAAGTTCTCATCTCCATAAGTCAAGTATTCGAAATCCGGATCGAGATGCGAGTTCTGTTTTAGCAATTTTTGCGGGAATTGCCCGACCAATGACTCGCATACAGGCTTGAATTTGTCGTAGGTTATGCCATATCCGGCGCGAATTGGCTTCCTCCCCTTGGTCTCGTTCTCCGTGATCGGGACGTACGCGAAACTATGCGTCTGCGTGTCAACTGGCGCAACCCACCTTCCTGACTCTGGGGTTAGATCTATCCCTACTCTGACCAAATATGCTTTCATGGTCGAATCCCTAACAACCCATATTGTACGTTGTGACTACTGAAGATAACAAATTTGGGCTATCGTTCAATGGGGCGAGATTGCACAAAAGTCAGTAATGTGCAACATGTCCCGAAATTAATCCCCAGTTTGAGACATTGACACCTTGATATGTAAGATTATCGGTAGTATTCTTAGTATACTATAATCTTAATTACGGAAGGGAGGATAAAATGGGAGGAAAAGCAAGAACAGAAAAAATGTCGGTTACGCTTCCCAAAGAGCTGGCCAGTGAGATCCGTTCTATCTCGCCCCAAGGAGAGATAAGCTCTTTTTTCACTGAGGCGCTGGAGCACTACATAGCCTACCGCAAGCAGAGAATAGCCCTGGAGAAAGGGTTCGGCGCCTGGAAGGATAAGAGTCATCCTGACTTGGCTACTTCTGAAGATTCCACTGCTTATGTTCGTGCTGTCAGGGAAGCAAACAGAGAGCGACAACAGCGATTAGAGGGCGTCAGTGCAAAGTAGCCGGGTGAAGGGCATATCCTGTTTGGTGGATACCGATGTCGCCATTGATTTCCTGAGGCGGCGTGATTATGCACAAAAGCTGCTTGAGAACTGGGCAGAGGAAGGACTTCTGGCAATAAGCACCCTTACCCATCTCGAGATATATCAGGGAATGAAAGCCGGAGAAGAGAGGGCGACCAACGCTTTTCTCGATGGACTTGTTTCTATTGCTGTTGACATACCGATTGCCCGGCGGGCAGGTACGATGCTGGGTGAGCTTCGCTCAAAGGGAATGACGATCGGCATCGCGGATGCTATCGTCGCCGCGACAGCTTTACAGTTTGGCGCTCCACTGCTCACAAACAATATTGAGCATTATCCTTTTTCCAATCTGAAGGTTATCAGAGGGTTGGAGGTTTAGTTAATTGGCTGCTGATTTAAAACCTGTCCAGAACTACATAAAAATTCATCTTCACCTCTCCTATCCACGGAACTATTTAATTCAAGAACCCTTTTATTGTAGCAAAGAAGCAATGTTGAGGCGATGTTTGCGGAGCGGTGAGGTAAGCCGGCCCTCTTTGAGTTCTAGCAGTCACAACAATCCACTATTTTGTTGGATGAAAGTCAAGGCAAGGGCAGGGAGAATCTGTACAGACGATAGCCGGTTTTTGGCTGGCCTTCGTACCTTAACCCAGTCCTTCGCTACAAATAATTACCGGGGTCGGCTGTTCTTCAATAAGTATATCCTTGCGGTTTGCCCAATCCCGCATATTGTGCTGATAATAAAGCCCGCCGAGGTTCTTTAGCAGTGCTTGGCCGGTAATCCCATTATGACGTATTCTGTTCAGTTCCTTATTCAAAGCCCGTGTCAGTGTTTCACGAAAAGCTGCTTCCAGGATGTTGACCTGAGCCTTCAGATTCTCATCTTCGGTTTTATTAAAAAGGACACGCAGTTCCCTGAGCACATACCGCTGCCCCTGTGTAAGAGCAGGCATATATTCGCGCTCGGCTTGACGATGCTTTACTTCCTCGGCAAACAGACGCTTGACGCGCATGACGGCAGAGTTATACCCCTTTGGTGTTGGCCGACCTTCTAACTCCGGCCCGCATTTAATACTCCCCAGCACGTGTGGAATATCCCTGGTTACGATATCGCCAGTTTCATCCAGAAGGAATAACTGTTGGTAACGACCGGCCTGACAAAAAACATAAGTTCCCTTATCAGCTGACGGCTTCATAGTGCGAATTCCGTCTCTCAGATTGGAAATTCGTTCGTACTCTTGAGGGCTTTCCTTTTTCAGCAAACGGAGACGTTCCTCGGCCTCATTTATATCCAGAAGATCACTCTCTTCATCGTCAAAGAGGCCCAATTGTCCGCCCTTCTTTTCGTAGATGGCATACATGGCCTCTTCGTTTAGCTTTTCAGTATGATCTAGAATAGCGGAATCCTCTCCAATCGAGTCATGAAGCTCCTGAATGCGATTGTGTAATTTCTGCTTCAAACCCAGATTACGCTCAATACCTATCTCGGGGAGAAAGTTAAATCCATAGATTACGTCGTGATCCGAGCCGATACGGTCAATACGCCCAAAACGTTGAATTAGCCTTACCGGATTCCAGTGCAGGTCATAGTTAACAATTTTATCGCAGTCCTGGAGATTTAAGCCTTCGGCCAGGACATCGGTAGCGATCACGGTCATTAATTCAGATTCCCCGGGGGCTAAACGGTATTCAGGGTTAGCTTTAGGAGCAAATCTGCCCACAACTTTAACTTTGCTTTTATCGCCGCTAAAAATGACCTCGATATCTGCCTTCTTGCCTTGAGGGTTTAGATTATCGAATAGATAACGAGCCGTGTCAGCGTATTGAGTGAATATCAGCTTCTTGCCTTCTCTAAGGGGGTCCTTTAATAACTCGGTCTTGAGCTTTTGGAGCTTAGCGTCCTTCTCTGGAGTTATAGGTTCCACCAGCTTCAGCATTTTCTTAAATAATTCAATGTCATGCTCTATATGCTGGCGTAAACGATCCATATCGAAATCGGCAGCGTCATAGCGCCCGGACGCCTGCCGCAGGGCATCCATCAAATCCTGTTCTTCCGCGTAATTGGGTTCATACAAAATTGTCTGGGCATCATCACCTGCAGGGACAATGCCGTCCGACAGGGCTTCCAGGAATCGCTGGTGGACAGCAAGCAATCTCCTGATGGTCTCACGAAAGGCATATACGCTTGATTCAAAACGTTTAAACAGGAGTATTCGGGTAAGCCCGCGCAGATTTACACCAGCCCGATGTAAACTGGCGTATGGCTCACGTCGCTGCTTGTCCTTTACAACAAAGTGCCACAGGCCATATCTAGCATAGGAGAGTACTCCTGGTATTGGCTCAATGAGATAGCCCTTCCTGGATTTCCCCAAATAACTCCGTAGTTCCTGGTAAAGCCCTTGATAAGTATCCTCGATGCTGTATTCTATGGTTTCAAGTTCCCGCTTGGGAAAGAATTGGTGCCTGCCGCCGACCATGACATAAGCCCGCCGCTGGCCATCCAGATACTCCCTGAATTTAGAGGGGTCTACAGGTTGGTGAGTCTCAGCATCAAAACCATACCAGCGGAGAATATTGTTGCGTGTCCGTCGAATCAATACATTAGCAAGTAAATCGGGGAGCTTTTTATCGCCCTTCTCAATCAATTTGAAGTACTGTTTAAGGTCTGGAGGGTCTATTGGCAGATCGGTCTTATCATCCTGATGGAAAAGCTTGAGCTGAGAATAAACATCCCAGGCACTTTTGTTGCGCGGCGTAGCCGTTAAAAAACAGCAGTGCCTGCCAGTAGAGAGAAATTGCTGTAAAACTTGATAACGTTGCGTATCCGGATAACGGAAGTTGTGGCTTTCGTCCAGTAGTAGAAAATCACGATCGCGATATTTAGCGTCTTTGAGCAGCATGTTAAGGCCGTCTTCATCGTCTTCCCGTAGCAATCCCATAGAAAGAACCCGGGCATTAAGTTCATAGGCCTCATTGTATCTTTCCCACATTTCCACTAGCGCTGCCGGACAAATTATCAAAGGCCGGGCATGGTCAGTTCGTTCAAACTGCTTGACTATGGCCGCGCCGATATAAGACTTTCCCAAGCCAACCACGTCGGCAACGAATACACCGCCGTAATCCCGTATGATCTGGATTGCCCGCTTTAGCACTACTTTCTGGAAAACAGCTAGATCTCTGGTAATTTCGCTGTCAAATAGAATATCCCTGTCGTCCTCTCCCTCCAGCCTGTCCTTTACAAGTGAATAGATGGTTTTCATGTAGATATCATAGGGACGAACCGGAGCCACCGCCCAGGACTGTTTCATCTCATACATAAGAGCTTCGTCAAAGTCCGGAGACTCTTTCCAGAGTTCATTAAACCACAGGACCAGTTCATCATGGTTATCATTACCCTGCACCACCACATTAAGCTCTGTGTTGTGCGTGACGCCGGAGAGGGTTAGATTAGATGAGCCCACGATGGCAATGCCTTTCTCGTGGCGGTCAACAGGTTTACCAGCACCATCAAATACGATGCCATAGTCGAAGATATATGCCTTGGCATGCAGACGGCCCTTCGTATAGACTTTAACCTTCAGGCGCTTCTCCTCTATCATCCGCACCATCTCTTTAATTAAGGACTCCCCTTCATCTGTCTGGTCCATTAGTTCCATGCTGGAGCGGATGTTTTCGGCAGTTTCCTGGACAATTTGCCTGGCTTCGGTCCTTTTGGGATAAGATTGTGCTTCAGCGGCATCTTTAACCAGTTCTAAACGCCGGTAGCCCTCGGCCAGTTGTTCCAGAGTCTCTTGATTGGTAGTGTTGCCGATAAGAAGACGTAATTCTTTAACATCCTTTAATTTCTCGGCAATACTGGTGAGCCCGGAGAGAAAGAAATAGCCAACGGCAAAGCTTGCCGATTCGGTAGAACTCAAAATGCGGTTGATATGGTCAACCAGAATCTCTTTGCGGTTATCTATGATATCGTGCGCTGGCATATTTTATTTCCCTGTCAGTTCCGGATGATTCTTTTTTAGCCATTCGGTTGCCATGTCATAAAGCTCCTGCGCCAGAGAAATCATCTCTCCCACTTCCTGCCCTGAAATCATGCCTATCATTTCATAATCAGTGATATTACGCTTCTGGCGGAATTTATTGAATTTCTTGATCGTTTTAGCATCCGGTTTAAGAATAAAAGCCAGGGATTGTATAGTCCAGTGGTGGTTACCTTCACCGGACGTTCGGTAGCCGCTGGCAGCTAAAGCGGCTCTAGCTACCATGAGCGCGGCGTTGTAAACGGTAGTAAATCTTCTGTCGTCACTCAGGCCTTCTGTCTGGGCATCCGCCATATCACGCTCGAATACCGCAAAAAGCTGGCAAATCTCTTTCTGGCTGGTTTTATGAGTCTTTAATCGCCCTTCATTTAACCAGTCTTCTAAGCTCACCTTCATCACCTATCAGAAATATCTTCTCGCCCTCGAGCACGGTCTTGACGAAATGATGGTCATCTTTCACTTTCTTTTTGAATTCGGCAACCGGATAGACAACCGAATTTATCTCCCGCCTCAGTTTTTCTTCCGCTGAAGAAAGAAGGGAGACTATATCTCCAAAAGAGATATCCCCAACTACCATCACATCTATATCACTGGCTTTATCTTCAGTACCGCTGGCTATTGAGCCGAAGATAAAAGCTGCCCGGATTTTATCTGCCACAGTGGCAAGAGATTGCCTGATGACATCGGCGATGCCAAAGGTTTTTCTAACGATACTCATAAGTTCGTTGAAGATAGGGCATTGAGCATTCGCCCGGTAATAAACCTGCCTCCCCTGCACTTCGCGGATGATGATGCCGGTATCCGTCAGGTTTTTCAGCTCTCGCTGTACCGTTCCCCGGCCAATCTTTACGGCATCCAGTATCTGTTTGGTGTAAAAAGAGCTATCCGCCCGCCCATAGAGAAGGGCCAGAACCGCCTGCCGGGTTTTACCGAAAAGACCATTGCATAACAAATTATCATTCATAGCTATTACCCATTTCGGGTATTATGTTACCCATATTGGGTAACATAATCAAGTATCAGGCGCTGCTGGCTTTTTTCAGCCGAGCCTGTACCAAATTGGTGAATGTTTCTAAACATCTCCCAGTTTGATTGCTTCCTCTCCCGTTGGTGAAATCTCCCAGACGCCTCTTGGAGAGCCTCTCTTCATTAGTCCTTTCTGCACAAGGGTATTCCGGTACCATTGAGTGCCGTTACGCCAGCGAACAGTGCGCCGCTTGAGCTGCTCAGCTACGCGGTCATAACAAGACTTACGCTCGAAGAACTGCCCCTCCTTCTGTATCTTCAGCCATGTCCAACTTGTCATCTTCGCACGCTCTGCGCCTTTATCAGCCGGCTCTTTGCTAATTCCACAACCGCCCGATATTGAATTGAAGCAGTTATCTAATTGGAGCTTTGTCATACTTATTTTGAGGCTCATAATTCCAAAAGTTAATTGGATTGGTGGGATTAGGAGTCCATAAGTATTTTTTATCTCGCAAGCTTACTCCAAGCTTGTGTTGCTTACAGAGGTCGTGAAATTCTCCAACTAGTTGAAAGCGGTTTTGCTTCGCCTTACTGGTTTCATCTAACTCATCTTTTCCGCATAGGAGATTGGGCAGTAGTGGTTGGTTTTTATTCCCCCAAGACTCTAGCCATTGAATGCACTGCTCACCTTCTTCTCTAGTAAATCGGGCCATTCCAGCAAACAGGTCAGCGAGTTGAATGAGTGGTTCCTGGAGCGAGTCTGATGGCTCAACGCTCCGAAACTGGAACAGCTGATTTTCCTCCTCACTTTTGAAAAGTGTCAGTAAATTAGATTTAGGATGCTCTAGTCGTGTTCTATTTAAAAAATTTGCTATTTCACCCCAGTGAATCTGGGAGTTCTTGTCTGGATAGAAATTCCACTCGGTCTGATTCCACCGTCTTGCAGTATAAGTAAGCACTTTGTAATACATGTGCTCCAAATTGGCAAGATCATTCCTCCCTTGAATGGCATGGCGCGAATCTTGCGTATCCCAAACGAGAACATCAATTCTCATTTTCACTTGTCTTGCAAACTTCCTGACTGCATGATGAAGAAACTCCCGTGCTGCCTTTACTTTTGGACTGTGGCTTCCAATTTCATTAAATTTCACCTCATCGACTCCGTACCTATTAAGTGCGCTTTTGAGAAGCTTCCTCAGTTGAGATAGCATAGCTTCCTGGCCGGAAACCAGAGCAATCGTCTGGTAACGGCAGTGAAAGGTGCCTGATTCATCACTGTAAACTGAGAAGACTTCGCTTTTCATCCAATTCCTACACGCTCCTCACCTTTACCAGCCGGTTCTTCGCCATCTCCTCTATAGCTCTGTAAACCTCAAGCTGCTCGTCCTCTGTTAGCCACAGGGCTTCAAAGGCAAGCCTCTTTAGCTTCTAGTGACTATAGAGTGCCGCCACTTTCTTGTCTATCTCCTTTTCCAGTTCCTGCAGGTGCACCTGAGCCTGTGGCGGCAGCGGGTAGCTATGTTTCGCATAGAGGGCAAGGATTTGGTCTACCAGCGCTACAATCGTTGCTTGCTCCTCCTCCGTAGCGGGTGCGATGGGTAATTGCTTCCAGTCGTCGGGATAAATATGGATTTTGCTTCGCCGTCGTGTCACCAGCCATTCTCTAGCAAAGGTGGAGTTCATCACCGCCAGCAAGTATTTGGGGGCGAACTGGAGAGATAGTTCTTCCATCTCTTCTCGGAATGCCGTGGGTGAAGGTTCGTTCTGCTTCACCTCATTCCGGTACTTTGCCGTCTTTCGGATAGATTTATTTCGTACACCGCTGAGATAATGCCATGGGATAAATCCGATGGAACTGGCGTCAAAATGTAGGAGGGCAGCGTCGTAGATTACCTTCGGTTCTGGTCCCGGCGTCCGCACTGCCACGAGCTTCTCTGCTATCTCGTGCAGTTCAAGAAATGTTGGGCGGCTAAACCTCTTCGGTGCGCGTTCAGTGCCCCATTCCAGATACCAGATTCGCCGCGCCCACCATTTCACTAAATCTTTACCTTGAACGAATGGCTTGGGATGTGTTGCGTCTTTCGTTGCGGAAAGGCAGTCACTTGTTGTGAACTCCCCTTGCCAGTAGTGGTCATCTGCGTTTGCACGTAGGCCATAACTGATGTAACAAAGGCTACCCAACTCCATAGAGTCCTCCACCAACTCTGCCCGTGCGCCATCTATCCTGAATAACGCCATGCCAAACTCGGCTTGTGAAGCAGTAGGCAAGACCTCGGCGTTTTGCTCGAAATCCTCTTGTTTTTCTCCCCGGCGGCGGACACGGACGGGTTGGTAGTTGGTATCAGAAGCTGCTTTGGCAAAGTGAACGATGGTGTTGTTGATGCCCGCTTCAAACAGTGGGATATCGGTGCAAAAGTCAATGCGCTCAATGCGGGCGTTGCCGAGAAAGAACTCGTGTGATTTGCGAGTGTATTTGGCAGCATTGTAAGCATCCGAAATGATGAAGATCATTCGCCCGTTAGTGCGAAGAAGCTGGTAAGCACGTTCTAGAAATGGTAAATACAGATCCCACTTCTCGTAGAGTGTCTGGTAAACGCCGCTTTTGAGAAGCCCCGCGCGGTAGTCCTTCCACTCGGCGATAGCAGCCCGACGTTCGTCCTCATCATTGAGGTGCCTGAACTGTGCGTCGGCACGGACATAAGGTGGATTAGCCAGCACGATGTCGAATCCACCGTCAGTGAATGCCTCAGCAAACTCGACTGGCCAGTCAAAGCCAACGACCGGGTTCCCGCCACGGGTCCAAGTGGAGATTTCCCCTTTAAGAGCGTTGATTTGCTCCCGCAGCGTCAGCTTCTCACCACCATGGGCGGTCATGTAGGCGGCTTTCAGGTGGAAGTAATTCTCAATCTGCTGATGGCGAAAGCTGCTCTGCATTCTAATGGAGGGGTTGGGGGCAGTCAGACTATCACCAGCCTCTATCTTGAAGTCCAGATTGGGTAGTGGCGGCGGGCTGTCGCCCTCAAATTCCACCGTCAGCGAGAGCCATAGACGCAGCCGGGCAATGTTGACGGCAAAAGGGTCTATGTCCACACCGTAGAGATTATTCTGGATAATTTGCAACTTGCGCTCATAGGCAGAAATGGGGTCGAGGTTCCTCGTGGCAAAGAGGCATGTTCGCAAGTCCAGCAGCTCATGTAGCATGCCCAGTAGATATGCCCCACTGCCACAGGCGGGGTCACAGACCCTGACGCTGCGGAGTGCCTCCAGGGCTGCTTCAGGGTTTCGGAGACCTGCCGGGTCATGTTCCTCCACGAATTGCTCCATGGCTACCGGTGGTTCATCAGGGAGCATTGTTTCTAAATAGCCTTTCAACGCCTCCCGACCCATAAAGGAGACCACTGACTTAGGTGTGTAGTAACTACCTGTTTCATGTCTTCCAGTCACCAGTTCTTCAAAAACTTTGCCCAGCATCTCCGGGTCAACTGCGACTTCGACATCAAGTGGTGTGTTTTCAGTAACGGTGAAATTGAATTGATTGAAAAGGTCGTTGAGTATAGCGTCGATACACTCATCTGGAACAAATATCTCTGAATTACGGTCATCCTCATCCTCCTCAAACAAGCCTCCATTGAGGTAGGGTACATCGCCAATCACACTCTGCAAGAAACCATTTCGTCTGATGCCTACGATATTCACATCATTCGTAGTACTAAGTCCAGCAAAGAAGAGAAGCTTTAGTCGGTCACGATAGAAATTCTTCTCTGGGAAGCTATCTCGCTTATATGCCTCCCGTAGCGCCGATAGATAATTCGTTTGCGAGTTGAATTTCAACCAGCCCTTCTTCTGGATAAACGCAATGAACATGAGTCGGTTGAACAACCGCTGAGCGAAAAGGCGTTTACGTTCTGAATCGCCAACCCCTTTAATAAGTTTTTCAACATACTCAAATACTTTACGATACTTTCTGTAGAATTCTCTTGTAACCGCTTCAACGTCAAAAGCTTCATCATGTCGTTGCTGTACAGCTAGAGGTGATAGCTCAAACGAAGCAGCTTGAATAAGCTCAAGATCAATAAGCGCTAACCGTTCCGATGCTGTTCGGAGGCGTTCTTCTGAGCTGACGCTGATGCGGCGGAAGAGTCGCCGCTTGTCAGTTTCTGTAGAGTCGCATTTAACGTTAATGAAATGCCAGTGGTCTTGTTTAGAATTGGAAAAGATAAATAGCGCATAGGGGTGTTCCCGTAGAAGCTGTGCCACCACGGGGCGCTCCTGGCCTAACAGTAGTTTGTCTTGAACTAGTTGATTGTAGATAACATGGAAATCGTTATTCTGTCCTCCGCTGGCAAATAGGACCGGGTCTTCAGCGAGGGCGTTAGTCGCCATCTGGCTCCACTCCCGACGCGACAGAGGCTGGTTTATGCGGTCGTAACTCAGTTCAGACCAGAATAGCTCCTTGAGCGGTTCCAGCCCCCGGAGTTTTTTTAGTAAACTAAGGATGCGTTGTTCGCGTTCCAGACGATTTACCGTTTTATCCTCCCGAATAGATTTTCAGGGAAGCTTTAAGTTCACATAACTGACTGCATCTTACATCACGACAACACACACTTCAAGACAACGAAGGGGAAATCCCTGATTAACACTTCGTCAGATTGTTTGGCTGCCGTCCGAAGTAACGTTACCTATTTCCTTGACCCTCTGGATGGCTCTATCTCTCTCCTCACGCATGATGCGCACCACTTCAGACATATGTCTTTTAGCATCACGGGCCAGTCGTTCGAAGCTAGTAACCGACCGGTCATGGCCTTTTGCTAATGAGTTGTACATGGACTTGACATCCTCCACGAGCTCATTAACTTCCCCATATACTCGGTAATATCCTGTATCGCTTCACGCCTGGTCTTATACCGGCGGTGTCTGAGAGACCGCTCGAAGAGCTATTTGGGCGTTATTTCTCCGTCAAGAATCTTAAGCACTTCATTAGCTGCATAAGCCTTGTCACGCTTGCGGCCGGTAATCTCGATCAGGATGCCAGCATCCTCAAGTAAGCTTAGCGCATTCTGGGCGGACGGATAGCTTACCTTCAGAAATTCCTGGACGGTCTTAGTATTCAGGACCGGCTTCATAAAAATGAGCTCAACCAAGCCCCCAGCCGTCGGTGGCAAATGCTTTTCCCTGACGACCTGAGAATAAGTGCGTAGAAGCTCCAGGAGACGCCGTGCCCTTGATACCGCATCACCAGACTGCTCAGCCACTGCTGCCAAGAAAAACTCAATCCATTCCCTCCAAGCCCCTGTGCTGCTTACTTTTAGAAGAAGCTCATAATATTCCTGGCGATGTTTCTCAAGGAAGGCACTGAAGTAAAGTAATGGTTTGCTGAGGATATTTCTCTGGCATAAAAGAAGCGTGCTCAGGAGCCGACCAATACGCCCATTTCCATCCAGGAAGGGATGGATGGTCTCGAACTGGTAGTGTACCAATGCCGCCTGGACAAGAGGCGGCAGCCTGGTTTTGGTATGAAGAAATTCTTCCAGATGACTAAGACATTCCTGCATTTCTTTCACCGGTGGTGGCACGAAGGTTGCCTCGTTCAGAGCAGCTCCAGGAG
This sequence comes from Dehalococcoidia bacterium UBA6803, assembly GCA_002452795.1. Classification (GTDB taxonomy): domain Bacteria; phylum Chloroflexota; class Dehalococcoidia; order GIF9; family AB-539-J10; genus UBA6803. The sequence goes on along the minus strand of DKFF01000011.1, from coordinate 9,086 downwards.
CCCCTATCCAGTTTTGCGACTGGCGAAATTCACCGGGAGTAGCATACTCACCGCGCACCCCTTCCATCAGGATGCCATGCAATTCGCGAATAAACCGGAGACTTAGAGGTAGCTCATCCAATCGCCTAAGCCCATACTCCATAGCGTGAACGTAGTTCTGGACTTCCTTGACGTCTCTCTGTTTTTCGACCTTCGTTGCCTCAAATAGCAGAAGGTCAGAAAGCGAGGACTGTGTGCCTTCAATACGTGAAGATAGCACTGCCTCTCGCCTGATGAAAGGGTAGATTAGAAGGTGTGGATTTGGTAGGGTTTCACCTAAACCGGATAGCGTTCCCACAGCTATGTCAGCATTGGATACCAATGATACCAGGGCATCATCCCAGTCTAGCTTAGGCGGCAGCGGATTGGGCACGAAAGCCCCGTACCCACCGGTGGCCCGGATAAGCTTACCAGAGGGGCTATTTTTAAAGAGTTCAGCATTCATTATTAAACGCCACTTTAATAGCGCCTTTTGTTATTAAAGAAAATGGCACTTTTGTTTAATAATATACCATCCACAGGACTTTGACAATCCGCTAGGTAGCTCCCTGCTGGTGGCATTTAAGCCGCACAGGCTCCGACACCCGAATAACTACCTGAAGACTCATATCCACTAAGTGTTGGGCAAGTTGAGGGGGGTGAAAAAGTAGCTAGTTCTTGTTAGGACATAAAATGACTTCCTCTCTGAGAATCTCCCTAAGTGTTCCTGCTTTTATCTCCCGGTGTCCTGGGATGACCACCGTGCGGTTGGTCTCCGGATGATAGTAGGCCATATGGCTTCCCTTCTGCCTGTCAAAAACAAAACCTGCTCGTTGCAGGGCCGTGGTCACCTGTTGCCAGGTAAGGATGGGCAGCCGGCCCTCTTTGAGTTCTAGCAGTCACAACAAAACGCTATTTTGGTAAATTCGAACCTTGACATTCGATCTGGCCATCGTTACTATATTTATACGTCTGTATGTATCTATGTCTTGGAGGGATAATATGAGTAGAAAGATGACTGTCGTGTTTCATAACGAGGATCTCTATACATATCTAAAAGTTGAGGCAGCGAGGCGACATATGCCAGCAAGCGAAATCATTGCAGATGCTGTTAGTGAATGGCTGGAGAGCCGTGAAGATGCCGAATTATTACCCGTAATTGATTCCGCCCGTACTGAATGGAAAGAAAAGGGTGGTCGTCCCTGGTCTGAAGCTGAACGCGAATTAGAGGAATCAATTAGCCATCGAGAAAGAGCTGCCGAGGCAAAGCGTGCGTAGAATTGAGCTTTCACCGGCAGCCGACCGTGACTTAGAAAAGCTCAAAAGCCGAATCAGGAGGCAGGACTTTGAGCGATTGCGAGACGCTATCGGCGAATTGGCTGGCGAACCTCGCCCTCAGGGGGTCAGGAAGATAAAGGGCGCGGAGAAGGCTTACCGCACCAGGGTGGGCAGTTACCGGGTGGTTTATGAGGTGTATGACAACGATAATTTAGTATTGATTTTGCAGGTGGCGCGCAGGAGCGAGGCAACCTACCGTCAATAGGACAGTTAATGAGCGATAATCAATTTGCAGAAAGGATAGTGAATGCTCGTTCCAATCTCTTCCAACAAATCTCGAGATTTGCTGACCGGGTTGCCTGAAGCCCTTTTACTCAAGCTCATTATTCGATTAGGATAGAGTGTGGACATTAAACCTTTCATGCTGCGAGCAGCCCTGCGTAGTATTTTTGCTCATATAGCACCGGTGACAGAAAACAAGCCCTGGCTGCAGGCGTTGCCGTCGATAGAAGATCTCGATTCCGTCTCATCGATGTGGCTGGGCAGATACAGCCAGCCTTCATCCTCGACTAGCACAAGCAACAGGTTCTTATGTTACTTGTGCAGCTTTTCACTGGGACTGGCATGGGACTTTTCTTGATTCACTGCATTAGTCCTCTGAGAGACCGCCCGAAGAGCTATTTGGGCGTTATTTCTCCGTCAAGAATCTCAAACACTTCATTAGCTGCATAAGCCTTGTCACGCTTGCGGCCGGTAATCTCGATCAGGATGCCAGCATCCTCAAGTAAGCTTAGCGCATTCTGGGCGGACGGATAGCTTATCAGCGGGACTATTTTTAAAGAGTTCAGTCTTCATTATTAAACGCCACTTTAATAGCGCCTTTTGTTATTAAAGAAAATGGCACTTTTATTTAGTAATATACCACTCACAGGGCTTTGGTAATCTGCCAGGTAGCTCCTTTAAAAGCCTGAGGAATTCACCGGCATGGACTCTTTCTTCATCAGCAATATCCTTAAGTACTTCTACAGCCAGTTTGTTGTCGATTGATTCGGAGAGTTGCATATATAGCTGTACTGCTTTGTGTAATGAGTTAAAACGGTGCCGCGATTATTGTGCCACATCTTAGCTCAGAGTCGTCGTTAAAATGATTTCTTTTTTCACTGGAATCAAAGTAAAATAGGTGAAGCTAGTTAATATTAAGAAGTAAAAAGGATAAGTAATGAAAGTCTGTATCATTGGGGGGGGAGCTGGCGGCAGGAGTGCATCCCACCGGATTAGACAACTGGATAAAGAAGCTCAGATAGATGTCTTTGTTAAGCAATCTGAAGTTGGCTACGCACCCTGTGAATTACCGTTTGTACTCAGGGGAAACAGTGTTACCTGGGATGATATCTTCTATCCAGGCAATTTCTTTAAGGAAAAAGGGATAAATGTCCATTTTAATACCGAGGTCACCGATATTCTCTGTCAGGAAAAATGTATTATTGCTGGAGGTCAGAAGTATAGTTATGACAAAGCTATCCTCAGCCTAGGTGCTGTTCCCGCGACACTACCTATTCCGGGACTCGATGGTCACAATGAATTTACTCTAAGCAGCAATATTGCCGATGGTAGAGCTTTGGAGAAAGTTATTTCAGAATATAGTAGTGCCGCTGTTATTGGCACCGGGCCTATCGGAATAGAGATGACCCAAGCCCTTATCGCCAGGGGTTACCGTGTTCACCTGCTAGTCAGGCGAAGCATTTCGCGAGCGCATCTGGATGAGGATATGGCTGAGAAACTGGCGAATATCTTCAGGCAGAACGGAGTGGAGCTGATTCTACCGGCTAAGATAAAGAGCATAGCCAGCAAGGGAGGAAAGAAGCGTGTTATTCTCGATAATCAAGAGCTTGAAGTAGACATTATATTCCTGGCTACCGGGGCCAAACCAAACATTGAATTGGCCAAAAAGGCAGGCATAAAGATAGGCGAAGTCGGTGCTATAGCCGTGAACCAGTATCTCCAAACCAGTGACCCCGATATTTATGCTGTCGGCGATTGCATGGAGAACTGGGATATGATAACAGGAGACAAGACACCTCGCTTGATGGTAACTACCGCTGGCGTAACCGGCGGCGTGGCTGGAACGAATCTGATATCAGGTAACTCTCTCTCCTATAGGGGTACTGCCAGAACTTTTGTGATCGATATATTTGGTAATAAGGTAGGCACCGCCGGCTTCACCGAGAGGATTGCCCGAGAGAAGGGGATGGATGTTGTCTCTATTACGGCTACTCTACCAACAACAAGGCCAAAATACGGTGACAAGTCGGTTCACTTCAAGGTTATTGGTGAACGCAAGACCAAAACATTGGTAGGGGCACAGGTAATCTCCAAGCAGCCGATAGGAGGAATAGTTGGTGAGTTAGCTGTCATTATTGCTGAGAGGATTACTCTAGCCAATGTGGCTCAAATTGATTTCCCCTATTCGCCACTTTTTGGATCGGACCCCGTGCACGGCATAGTAGCAAGGCTTTCAGCTAAACTTAGCTGAAAGTGCTTTTTAAGTTGTACACTAAGTTCCGTACACCCAAGAATCGGTTCCTCCAGTAGATGAATCCCCTTTGTCTCTTGCCGATGCTCCGGAAAGGGTTTTGCCTTGTTCGCATAAGATTTGGGGGTGTATAACGTGCATGATCATTCAAGGGAAGCAGAACTGCTGCTTGGCCAAGGGAATACCATCGGTATCGTCTGCAAAAAGATAGGAGTAAGGGACTACACTTATTATCGATGGAGAAAAGAGTATGGCGGTATGCGTGTTGACCAGGCTCACCGCCTCAAAGAACTGGAGCAGGAAAACTCTCGATCAAAGAAGCTGGTAGCCGATCTCAGCCTGGATAATTCTATTTTGGAAGAAGCTTCCCGGGGGAACTTTGTATGGCAGATATGGCTACCGGAGGATAACAGCCCTGTTAAACAATGAGAATGGATGGAGAGTGAATCACAAGAGGGTGGAAAGGATATGGCGAAGGGAAGGGCTCAAGGTACCGAAAAAGCAGCCCAAAAGGAGCTGGTTATGGCTGAATGACGGCTCGTGCATCCGGTTGAGGACGGAACACAAAGACCATGTCTGGAGCTATGATTTTGTAATGGACAGGACAGCTAATGGCCCGGAGTTTACAGCTAAAGCTATCAGGAAATGGCTTAACCGTCTGGGAGTGAAAACCCTCTTTATCGAACCGGGCAGCCCCTGGGAGAATGGATGCGTAGAATCATTTAACGGGAAAATGAGGGATGAACTGTTGAATCTAAAGCTACGAGGTAACAAGAGGCATCATTATTGGGGGCGGGTCATAATTTCAGGTGCCCCAATCCGGCCGACGAGCCAATCACTACATTTGGGTAGAGTGGTTAGCCTTTCCTGAATCAATTATCCCAGGGAGTAAGCACTTCTGCCTCTCCATCAGTAATAGCAATGGTCTTCTCAAAGTGGGCAGAAAGATTGCCGTCAGCGGTAACGACTGTCCAGTCATCGTTTTTAATCCTGGTTTGCCATCCTCCAAGATTCACCATCGGTTCAATCGCCAAAGTCATACCTTTCTTGAGCACAGGCCCAAGCCCCGGCGGCCCGAAGTTCGGTATTTGAGGATCCTCGTGCATCTCTCGCCCGATGCCGTGCCCGGTGTATTCACGCACCACTGAGAAATTCCTCAACTCAGCGTAGCGTTGTATGGCTGCGGAGATGTCACCCAGATGCGCCCCGGCCCGGGCAACAGAAATGCTGGACTCAAGACAACTTTTAGTTACTTGAAGAAGTTGCTTTGCCTGAGAGCTGATATTGCCTACGCCTATTGTCAAAGCGGCATCACCCTGGAAACCATCAACAATGGCGCCAAAATCCAGAGAGACAATATCACCCTCCTGTATCACCCGCTTCCCGGGGATGCCGTGCACTATTTCGTCATTTATTGAAACGCAGAGGGTGGCTGGAAAACCCCCGTAGCCTTTGAACGATGACGCGACTCCATATCTTGTTAACTCGCTTACTGCTATGTCATCAAGGTCGTGGGTTGTGACCCCGGCTTTTGTTTCCTTAGATAGCGTTTTCAGGATAGAAGCGACGACGATTCCCGCACGCCGCATAGCGGCAATCTCACCGGGAGATTTTATAATAATAGCCGTCATATGATGTCCTTAGTTTTGTCCTTTACTATTCCCAGTTTTGATTTGCTCTAGAAGCAAGGCCCTCAGCCGGTGTAGAGTAATCATACGTGGTCATGGCTATGGCTTTAGCACAATATGCTTTCTGCCCTCTTTTTTATTCTTTTCTTCTACTATTATGTCCATGTTGTTATGGACAACTTCAATTGCAGTAACTATGCTGTTAGTCCTTACCAGTATACAGACAAACTTCTCAAGTAACCTTGGCAGATTAGGGCCGAATTTCTTGCCTACAAGAACGTCCACGCCTTCCAAAACGGAAGAGGTAGCCCTGGCTTTCTTCGGGTCGCCATGCTTCGAGGTTTCATCCCCGGTAAAGCGCACATTCTTTCTTTTTTCGACGAGCTTTTCTTTACCATTGGCGAACTCGTAAACGTAATAATACTGTGCCATGCCTACATGGTCATCGTTGAAATTCTCTCCGTCATCTGTGCCGAAGGCTATCAAAAACTCCATTTTACACCTCGTTTCAAAGAGTAATTTTTCTCACCGGCTTGGCGGGAGCTGGCTTCTCTGGACAGAGAACAGGCTCTTATAAGTGTAAAGCTACCCAGGGTTGATAGTCATACTGCGGCCTGTTTTTGCGCCAGCGAGTTGGAGTAAATCATACTCGGCGTCTTCCTGTCAAAGTTTCGGTACCACCTGACTCAAGTTTATCTATCAGACGGTGTAACGGGACAGCAATCTGGTTTTCTTGAAATAGAAAGGAAGTATAGTCCAGCCGGTTCCGCCTGGCCGGGGCAAGTCGTTCGGGCGAGGTGGTTACCGCCGCAGATGGCAAAGACATTGCCTGTAAACTGAAGCTCATTCCCGACACTTGCTGCCCCCTGGCTATTAAACTTTTTCTGACGTTCTGTCGTTCTAGCATAATGGACATCAGGGATGTTAAGCTTTTTACCTGATGTCCGATAGTGAATTGGTCGCCCGGGCGATAAAGGGGGATGAACGGGCTATGGCGCTCCTGTATGAAACTTATTTCGACAGGATTTACCGTTATGCCTATCTCAGGCTGAACAACGGGACTGAAGCTGAGGATGTGGCTCAGGACGTTTTTGTCAGGGCGCTGGCAGCGATAAAGAAATACGAAGAACGTGACGTGCCTTTCACTGCCTGGTTGTTTCGTATCGCCCATAATCAGGTGATTGATCATGTCAGAAAAGAAAAGGGAGAGAAAAGAGTATCTTTTGATGATTGCCCGAATTTGCAGGCGAGCGAACCATCCCCGGATTCCCTGGCAGAGAAGAACATGGAGATAGAGGACATAGCGGAACGCATTGGCAAATTATCCCCGGCGCAGCGTGAAGTAATTTCACTCCGTTTTGGTGCTGAGATGCCTATCGCGGAAGTCGCTATAGCCCTGGGCAAAAGCCAGGGAACAGTGAAAGCATTGCAATATAATGCCATCGTGGCACTGAGGAAATTGATGAGCAGTGAAAAATAAAGAGGAATTTCGGGATATAGAGGATATTCTGGAAGATTGCCTGAACCGGCTCATTGCCGGTGCCGGTATCGACGATTGTCTCAAGGAGTATCCTCTATACGCCTCCAGGTTGGAGCCACTCCTGGAGACAGGCGTGCTGCTTCGCCAGAAGACATCCGCGCTTCTTCCTCCCTCCGGGCTTAAAGCGAGAGTTTGTTCTTGTTCTCCCCGCCCCCTGCCTGTTCGTGAAGAGAGGGCGGGCTGGATAAGGTTCCCGGGCTGGCAACACCGCTGGGCGACGGCTGCCGTTTCGATAGCGGTGATTTTCCTCGCCTGCGCAGGCATGATCGTGGCTGCGGGAGACACTCTGCCGGGAGACCTTCTTTATCCCGTGAAGCTGGCAGGTGAGAAGGGAAGTTTGCTCATGGCCTTATCTGAAGAGGATAGAGCGGGGACGCAAATTCAGTTTGCCGGGCGGAGAGTGGAGGAGGCGGTGGAGATGGCACAACAGGGGAGAGTAGCGGAGTCTTTCGCGGTGCTGGAGCAGGCGAGTCTTCTTCTGGACGGTGTATATCCGGCTGCCAAAACAGAGCAGAGCGACAAGCAGGCACCGCAGGAGGTGGGCCCCTTGATGACCGCTTCCGGGGAGGAAGTAGTGACGGGAGCAGGAGGAGATGTGTATAGAGAGGAGGAGACTGCTCCCGGAGATTATGAAGGAAAGCTGGTGGAGCTGTTGCAGCAGAGCCGGAAAAGGAGCCTTTCCCTGCTATCGGGCGTTCTGAAAGGAGCTTCTCCCGCGACTGAAGCAGCGCTGGAGCGGCTAATTGGAGAGCTGGACAGCGATTATGCCGAAGCTATTGACCGGGTTCGGGAAAGGTAATTCCGGCGATATGAACATAATGAATCTCCTTTAACGAGGGGTGGGGGAAAGAGTATAATACCCGCTAGATGAGCACGGAAGTTTTATATCGCAAGTGGCGGCCGCAGCTGCTATCTGAGGTGGTGGGACAGGAGGTGGTGACCCGTACTCTGCGCTGTGCCGTGGAAGAACAGAAGCTGGCACATGCCTACCTCTTTTCGGGCCCGCGGGGCACCGGGAAAACCAGCACCGGGCGTATCCTGATCAAGGCCGTTAACTGTCTTAATCCGGAGGATGGTGAACCCTGTAACAGGTGTGAAATATGCTGTTCCATAAACGAGGGTCGGTTTATGGACGTGATCGAGATAGACGCCGCCAGCAACCGAGGCATTGACGATATCCGCTCTCTCAGGGAAAAAGTAAATTATATCCCGGGCTGTGGCCGTTATAAGGGATATATCATTGATGAGGTTCATATGCTTACGGACCCGGCTTCTAATGCTTTGCTTAAGACGCTGGAAGAGCCTCCTCCTCATGTGATCTTTGTTCTGGCGACTACCGAGCCACATAAAGTTTTGCCCACTATCGTATCGCGCTGCCAGCACTTTCATTTCCGTCGTCTGTCTCAAGCGGTGATCGTGGATAAGCTGGCTTTTATCTGCCAGCAGGAATCGGTGGAAGCAGACAACTTTTCCCTGAAATGGATCGCTCGTCTGTCTGCGGGGAGCCTGCGCGATGCGGAGAATATATTACAGAGATTGATTATCAGTTGTGGGGGGCGGATCGATGCCGCTCAAACTCAGGAAGTACTGGGATTGTGTGATGTTTCCCAGGTCAAGGAAATGGTGCAGCATATCGGCAACAGGGATATTTCTGCCGGCCTGCGGTGTTTATATAATGTCAGCAGCAAGGGAGTTGATCTGCGGCAGTTCGAGCTGGAGATAGTAGATTACCTCAGGGAGTTATTGCTGGTTAATTTGGGATGCGAAGAAGCAGCGGAGATCACCCCTGAGGATCTACCCGAAATGAAAGATATGGCGAAGGGTGTCCCTCCAGGATATTTACTGGAGGCAATAAAACTTTTTTCCAGTACAGGCATTCGGGCGGATAGTTATTCCACCCTGCCGCTGGAGATGGCCTTGATAAATTGCGTGCTATCTTCAGCAGGAGAAGAGAAAGAAGGGAGCTTGGTGGAGATGGCGCCGAAGGCGCAGGCAGAAGCGACGTTGGCAGACAGGTCGCAGGAAGCAGCAAAAAGGAAAAATGAAATAAAGCCGTCTTTGTCTGAGCAACCGAAAAAACCTTTGGAGA
>DKFF01000037.1:27677-33617 GCA_002452795.1 Dehalococcoidia bacterium UBA6803 | reverse complement strand
GCCATACATAGGGAGGAGTAATATGTGGCTTCAAACAAGAATGTTTCTGCTGATAGCATTGCTTTTTGGCATCCTGTACGGTGTGATTACCGGGGTTGGCATCTGGATGGGTGCCGGCAGTGCCGCATCCTATATCATTTTAGCGTTCGTCTTTCTCGGCATCCAGTACCTGATCAGTCCTTCCATAGTAGGGCGGACGATGAAGATAAAGTGGGTCTCCGAGAAAGAAGCCCCCGAGCTGCATAAAATGGTCGCTGAACTGGCCGGGAAAGCTCACCTGCCCAAGCCTAAGGTAGGCATCTCGCAGCTAGCCATCCCCAATGCCTTCGCCTTTGGCAGAACACAGCGGGACGGGAGGGTCTGTGTTACCCAGGGCATCATGAATCTCTTGAGCCGGGAGGAGCTTAAAGCCGTCCTGGGTCACGAGATGTCCCACATCAAGCACCGGGATATGGTAATTATCACCTTGCTCTCCGCTATTCCCCTCATTATGTACTGGATTGCCTGGGGCACGCTATTCAGGGGAATGATCGGCGGCAGGAGAGAAGGCGGTTCTGCCGCTGTCCTTATCGGCATAGGAGCGTTTGTTTTGTACTTCATCACCAACCTGCTGGTTCTTTATGGCTCACGTATTCGAGAATACTACGCTGACAAAGGAAGTATCGAGCTGGGTAATGAGCCTCGCCATCTGGCGACCGCCCTTTATAAGCTTGTCCACGGCAATGCCCGTTTCCAGGGCAAGCAGGAACTTAAGCAGGTGCAAGGGATCAAAGCCTTCTTCGTTAACGACCCGTCTCGGGCCTGGCATGAGGTGAAAGAACTGTCTCAGGTTGACCGTGACATGAATGGGGCTATCGACAGCAATGAACTACTGGCACTGCGCGAAAAGACGGTCCGGCTAAGCACTTCCGATAAAATGATGGAGTTTCTTTCTACCCACCCCAACATGTTGAAGAGGATAAAACACCTGTCATCGCTAAAGGAGTACGCCGAAACAACTACTGGATTCTAGTTGGCAGTGGTACTAATATCGGGATAGAGTATAATCCGGGCTAGAGTTTGAAGGTAGGGAGGGAACTAAAAAACTTATGCTAACCGCACAGTTGCCAGAACGTATCGGTAGACTTGACGAACTTGCTAACAATTTGTGGTGGAGCTGGCATGAAGATGCACGGAAATTGTTCCGTGCTCTCGATTATCCGCTCTGGAAAATAAGTGTGCATAACCCGGTCAAACAGCTGTACGAGATCAGTCAGGATACATTGCAAGCAGCCGCTAAAGACCCTGCTTTACTGGCCTTGTACGATTCCGTAATGACAGCATTCGACGCCGCCATGCCAAATACTCGGCTTACCACGGAATATGGCAATTTGCTACGAGGCCCTGTCGCCTTCTTCTCAATGGAGTTTGCTATCCATAACTCCATTCCCATGTATGCGGGTGGATTAGGAGTATTAGCCGGGGATATTTGCAAGGAGGCAAGCGACATGGGTCTACCGCTGGTGGCAGTTGGATTCATGTATCCTCAAGGCTACTTCCATCAGCATATTTCTGCAGACGGTTGGCAGGAAGAAGTCTATCGTCAGCTTGATTTTGACGGAGCACCCATTAGTCGGGTTCTTTCCTCAACGGGCAAGAACGTCATCACCGAAATTCAACTTGGCGATATTACTTTAGCTATCGGGGTATGGCGGATGCAGGTGGGTAACACCAAACTTTACTTGTTGGATACGAATCTTGAGGAAAATCCTGTGCAGTACCGTGAGCTATCGGCACGCCTGTATGTTTCGGACCACGAACAACGTTTGCAGCAGGAAATCGTACTGGGAATTGGTGGCGTGCGTGTCTTGCGAGCATTAAACATAAGTCCGTCGGTGTGGCACGCTAATGAGGGGCATACCGCTTTTATGATGCTGGAACGCGTACGGGAACTGGTATCGACAGGATTGTCTTTTGCTGAAGCTACAAGCAGGGTGCAGGCGACGACCGTGTTTACGACTCATACACCGGTGCTGGCTGGTCATGATATATTTCCTGCTCAGATGTTGGAGAAATATTTCGGCGACTACCGGAAATCTATGGGAATTAACCAAGAGACGTTCTTACAACTGGGAACGCAGCGTGATGATACAACTCAAACCTTTAATATGACCGTGTTTGCATTGAGGATGGCTGACCAACGCTGTGGAGTGAGCCGACTTCATGGGAAAGTCACCCGAAAGATGTGGCATGGTCTTTGGCCCCAGGTTCCAGAAGATGAAGTACCCATAACTCACATAACTAACGGGGTACACGTGCCTTCATGGATTGCCCCGGAACTGGCCGGTCTCTTTGAAAAGTATCTGGGGAAGAACTGGCTGGAAGAACATGATGATGGCAGCCTGAGGGAGAACATCTTAGCTATCCCGGGCGCGGATTTATGGGCGGTGCATCAATTGCTGAAACACAAACTCATAGGTGCCATGCGGGAAAGTGCACGAAACCGTTGGGTGGAAGATAATACGGCATCCAATCAGGTGCTTGCTCTGGGTGTGTTGCTGAATCCTGAAGTGCTGACTATTGGTTTTGTTCGCCGCTTTACTGAGTATAAACGGCCAACGCTGAGCTTCAGAGACATCAACCGCCTAAAACGAATCATTAATAACCAGTGGCGTCCTGTGCAGATTGTCTTTGCTGGTAAATCTCACCCTGCCGATTTTTTATCCAAGCAACTTCTCCATCAGGTATACACACTGGCGACAGACCGCGAGTTTCGAGGACGGATAGCGTTTGTTGAGGACTACGATATGCACATGGCTCGTTATTTGGTTCAAGGGGTAGATATATGGCTCAATACGCCGCGCCGTTCGCAAGAGGCCTGTGGCACTAGTGGCATGAAAGCTTCATTGAACGGTGTGCTCCATTGTAGCATTCGCGACGGATGGTGGCACGAAGGCTACAATGGCACCAACGGCTGGGCTATCGGTGCTGACGCTGATACACTCGGACCAGAGAAGGAAGATGAAGCAGACGCTGAAGCGCTCTATCGTCTATTGGAAGAGAAGATTGTACCTCTATACTACGCGCGCGATCGCAATGGCATACCCCATGGCTGGATTAGTATGGTTAAAGAAGCGATTTATTCGGTCATGCCCGTCTATAGCACACGGCGAATGCTTAAGGAATACATTGAGCGAATGTACCGTTTAGCTGTTCAGGCTGCATCAGGAATGGAACAACGCTAGACACCTGTCAGAAGAGCCACGGGGAATCTACACAGTATACCGGAAAGTTTCAGCCCATTTGGCGTACCGGATGCTTTGAGCTTCTCCCCGGTAAAAACGTTGAGCCAACCTTCGGACATGCCCTCAGGCAATAGCAACAGGTCTTCTCCCCACACGTCCTGACCCACCGGGATAATACCGACACGAACCATCTTGGTCAACAGTCGAGGAATTACTACTAGAGCACACCCTGTCTGTCTACGCCGCGCAAAGGCACACACATGTTCCTGCCTATGTCCAATGACTTGCAGCGGGATATATTCCCCATCTTGGAATATCTCGCTGTAGGATTTGCGGACATTTAGTCCTTTGTAGGTCACATAAAGCTTCACTCGACCATCCTCCCATGAGTTCAGGACTTGCTGAATTAGCGGCTCCTGCCCTTGCACTTCATATTGGGTAAGTTCATCCAACAGTGTGGCGCGTGTTTTGAAGTCAACCGGACGCCGATTGTCAGGGTCTACAAGGCTGAAGTCCCACAGTTCCATCCCCTGATAGAAATCCGGTACCCCCGGGGAGGTAATCTTAAGCAAGACCTGTGACAGCGAGTTAAGGGATCCATAGAATGCTATTTGCTTCTCAAACTGCAGGAAGTCTTCTAAAAACGCATTCTCTTTGGTGCTGTCCAGAATAGATTCCAGAAACGTGGTGAGGGCATTCTCGTAGTCTAAATTAGATGAGAGCCAGTCAGTGAAGACCTTAGCTTCCCTCACTGCCTTTACCATATATGCCTTCAATCGCTGCTTGAACTCGGGTACCTGTTTCTCGTAGAGAGGCCAAGCGCCCACTAATGTCTGGTAGAGCAATATCTCTGTGTTGGGCTCAGGCACAGGTAGTCCGTTCACCAGTTGTTTTTTGGCCTCGTTCCACCGCCTCCATCGGGTTAAGTGGTTCTCCCATTCCTCGGGAATCTCGGAGAGCACATTGATTCTGGCCCTGACATCCTCGCTCCGCTTCGTATCGTGTGTTGAGGTAGTGTTCAATGTGTAGGACCAATTTTCCTGTCGTGCCAGGAGACGCTGATGAAAGTCATCAACGGACAAGCCTAGCGAATCTGGTTCACTTCCCACGTCATTAAGAGAGACCAATCGGTTATAGCAGTAAAGGGTTGTATCCTCGACCCCTTTAGCCATGATGGCGCCGGTAAGTTGCTGCCAGCGCAATACGAAGTTTTGCCACTGCCCTTTCTGCTCCTGACTTAGAGTATTCGGGAGGTCAAGTATTAACACCCGTCGTAAAAAGTCTAGTGAGGCAGCATTCGATGTGCTGCTTCGTCGCGCAGCCTCCTGCAAAGCTTTCTTAAGGTAAACCTTATCGTGAGGAGAGATTTCTATTGTCCGTGTGTAAGTGCGGTAGACAGGCAGGAAAGCAGTTACCTCTGTAAGCACCTGTTTCGCTCTTACCTGTGACAGATGAGGAGTATGCCCGGCTTCTTGGGCAAGATGCGCCAGATAACGTCCCAGCGCCTTCATTTCCTCGGGGAATAAATCGACCATTATCTGTTTCTTCTTATCGTAGACAATATTATTGAAAGTCGCCTTTATATCGGTAAAGCGGGAGTAAATCTCACCCAACACCTGTGCCTCATTGCCGTCTACAAAAAGGGCGTTTACCATGTTAGCGAAGTCATAGCCTGTTGTCCCAAAAACCGGCCATTCTTCAGGGAGGGTCTCATTATCGGCAAGGATCTTCTCTACCAACACATAGAAGTCGGCTTTCTCTCTGACTTCGCTCGTCTGGTGAGCGATGCAGTGCTGCAACTGGAGCAGATACCCCAAGGGGTCGTACAGCCCGTCAATGTGGTCAATCCGCAGTCCTGTGATTTTGCCCTCAGCAATAAGGCGCAAAACTAGGGAGTGTAATGCCTCAAACACTTGGTATGCCTCCACACGGATACCCACTAAATCACCAATGTCAAAGAAACGGCGGTAACCTGTAGCCTTATTTTTTGTTTCTCCAAAGGCAAGCCAGTCCATGTCAAAGAAACTAGCATACGGTGACTCTCGACCTTTGTCCAGAACGTCCATCCACCACGGATTTTCGGGACTGGCTGCCAGATGGTTGGGGACAATATCAAGAAGCAGCCCCATCTTGTGGCTCTTGAGTTCCTGCACCAGTGCATCAAAATCTGTCTCTGTGCCGAGCTCCGGGTTCAGACATGTTGGGTCAGTTACGTCATAGCCGTGTTGGCTTCCCTTTCGTGCTTTCGAGATGGGCGAGGCATAGAGGTCAGAGATGCCTAGCCGGTGCAGATAGGGGACTAAGCCGCGAGCATCTTCAAAGCGAAACTGTCTATTAAACTGAAGTCTGTAAGTGGCGATAGGTATTCTTAAGTCTGACATTTAGCCGACTCGTATGGATAGTTGCTGACCGAGGGAAACGAACGGATTAAGCCACTTCTCAGCGGCTTCGTCCCCCTGCTGTATCTTTTTCTGGAACTCAGGGTAAGTAGATTTGAGCATTTCATGATATAAATTCTGCACTTTCCAGAGGTCTACAGGCAACGGCAACTTGCGTAACATTTCGGCTGCGGCCAGCAATTCCTTAAGAAAGTCAATATCCTCAGGAGTGGTGACTATCCTTGCCATCATCCCCTCCAGAGTCTGCTGCAATAGGTAACTTATCCCTTCAGTGTCAAGATCTACTTTCCATGTCCGTGTCTCGTCCAAAATGCCTC
>DKFF01000037.1:0-27533 GCA_002452795.1 Dehalococcoidia bacterium UBA6803 | reverse complement strand
AGAGCTGACTCCAGGACACTATCTAACACTTTCCGCTGTTCATCCAGAAAGAGGTTCTTGACTGAGTAGGTAGACACGCCGAAGTGTTTGTCCATGAGCCGGATAACCCCGGGGAAATCAGCCGTAGAGAAGGTCTGGGTCAGCTCCTGGAGCATTGTTTGGTAGTCCTTTTCTCCCTGATACTCACAGACACCGGCATTCACATTGTGGTCACCGAAATGCAAGACACCAAAGCTCAGGGTAGCCGATTCTCTGGTTATAGCCGATGTAGCTTTGACCCTCCCTGCTGCCAACTTCGGCTTGCCAGCTACAGCACTCTGATAATCCTCAATGTCAATATTATAGCAATAAATCTTAGCTTGCTCACCATACTCTTCAAATAAGGAACTCACCGCAAAATGGGCAGTGACCCTGGTCAGATCTACTGCGGCAGGTTTCACGAATTTGTCGTAGACACGACGACCGTCACCATGCTCGGGAATGTTGCTCTTGGCCGTCTCAAGGCGTTTCAAGAAGTTCTGCTCAATATCGTCACCGAAGATTTCCTGCGCCAATTGAACCGCCCGCCCTCCATATTGAATGACCTGCACCGTTTCAATGCCGGATAGTTCATCAAAAAACCAGCCACAACTGGTGTACATAAGCATAGCATGTCGCTGGAGTTCCAGGAGCTTAAGTACGGTTACCATTTCTGAATCATTCAACTCACGGGTGCGGTGCCGTTCCAAGAACCTCTGGACATTCTCTGGCGAACGGTCAAGAACTATCTCAATGTAACCGTCACGGGCAGCCCACGGGTCTTTTAGGAATTGAGCTGCCATTTCTTCGTATTTGGGAGCCAGGGAGTCACGGAGCCAGTCCAGAGCTTCACGCAGCGGGGTACGCCAGTTCTGATTCCACTTCGGCTTTCCTCCGGTATTACATCCACAGTTGCTCCGCCATCGCTCAATCCCATGGAGACAGCTCCAGGAGGTGTTTTCAATGATTTCAACTTCGTATGTGGGTGGATACTTTTCCAAATATTCGCCGTAATTGGTGACTTGTGCCAGATTATTGGCCTCAATATAGTGAAGGGCGAAAGCCAGCGCCATATCCCCGAAGCGGTGATGGTGACCATAGGTCTCTCCATCAGTGGCAATGTGGACGAGCTGAGCACAAGTGCGTTTTTTAGAGAAGGTGTCGACAAGCCGATGAGCAAAGTTATCACCGCTGTTGAGCAGGTCTTCAAAGGCGACCTTACTCGCTATAGGGCCATCGTAAAAAAAGAGAGCTAGTTTCCGACCTGACGGGAGACTGATGGTATAAGCCATTGTAGGATCAATACTGGCGTTAGAAACGTCATTCCAGTTCTCTGTTCCAATTTGGCGTACCCGTTTGGCTTGATGAGGGGCCAGGATGGTGAATTTAATTCCCTGTTCCGCAAGGATATCCAGGGTTTCCAGGTCTACGGCGGTTTCCGGAAGCCACATCCCCTCGGGTTTCCGGCCAAAGCGGTGCTCAAAATCTCGAATTCCCCAGCGCACCTGGGTAATTTTGTCCGGGCGATTAGCCAGAGGCATGATAATATGGTTATAGGTCTGGGCCAGGGCTGAACCGTGTCCGGAGAAGGTGCGCTGGGTTTCTCGGTCAGCTTCTAGAATAGCTTGATAGACATCGGGCGCCTTCTTTTCCATCCAGGCAAGAAGGGTTGGCCCGAAGTCAAAACTCATCTTGCTGTAGTTGTTAACTATCTGGGTAATGTAACCCTCGCCATCCAGAATGCGTGAGGCGGTATTGGGGGCATAACATTCAGCCGTAACCCTTTCATTCCAGTCATGGTAAGGATAGGCCGAGTCCTGCGTCTCAACGCTCTCCAGCCAGGCGTTTTCCCGTGGCGGCTGATAGAAATGACCATGAATGCAAATATATCGTTTCATCTAAATCTCCTTAATAAACAGGGCAAATGCCCAAGGGGTGAAAGCAAGACCGCCTTCCTCTTTTGAGTCAAGTTGTTCCGGAACGGTACTCCCATTTCCCTGCCAGTGCTTTTCAGCAGAGTCTAGCCTTTTGCGCCAGCACCCTGCTGGAATGGGCAGAGTGACCGATGTTTGATGATTGTTTAAGTTGAATAAGGCCATAACCTCGTTATCTTCCATCCAGCGATGGAGGAATAGCAATTTACGAGCCCCGGTGATTCGTATATCCAGATTATCCTTGTTCAGAGAAGCTAAAGCGGGGGTCTCTTTACGAAGTCGAATTAGTTCTCTGTAAAACTCCAGCAGGACGCCATGCTGCCCGTCATGGCGCAAATAATGGTTCAACTTAGCCTGAGAATAAGTAGTTTCGTCCTGGGGATCAAGTAACTCTCCTTGCCACTGGAAGGCGGCAAATTCATCCTGGCGTCCTCCGCGGACCGCCTCTATTAGCTTGGGGTCGAGGTGACTGATAAAATAAGGAAAGGGCGCTGTCTCCCCGTATTCCTCACCCATGAAGAGCAGAGGGATGAATGGTGAGAGCAAAACAATGCCAGCCGCCAGCTTGAGAGCTTCAAAGGAGACGAGTTGACTCAAACGTTCACCACTCATCCGGTTGCCCACCTGGTCATGGTTCTGGGCAAAGACAACTAACCGACGAGCAGGAATATCTTTAGAGGAGACGCCATGCCTCCGCTGGCGGTAACAGGAATATTGCCCGGAATAAACAAAACCTTCTCGAAATGCCCTGGCCAAGTGCTGAAGCTGGCCGAAATCCTGATAGTAACCAATTTGCTCATCGGTCAACAGCGCGTGAAGTGAGTGATGAAAATCATCGTTCCACTGAGCGTCCAGTCCATATCCTCCAATCTCCCTCGGCCTGACAACACGTGCGTCGTTAGCATCGCTCTCACCGATAAGATACGCCTGGCATTTCATTCGCGCCGCCTGCTCATGGAATGACAGGGCAAGCTCTTCTAAGAAAGGGCGGGAGGAAATATCCAGTATGGCATGGAGTGCATCTAACCGAAGGGCGTCAATGTGAAACTCAATGAGCCAGTAGATGGCGTTTTCAATGAAGAATCGACGCACCTCATCGCTATGCGGCCCATCGAAATTAAGCGCCGCTCCCCATGGCGTCCTGTAGCGGTCAGCGAAATATTGACCGAAGTCAGCGACGTAATTGCCTTCAGGACCGAGGTGATTGTAGACGACATCCAGGGTAACTCCCAGTTTCCTTTGATGACAGGCATTGACCAGGCGTTTCAGTCCTTCCGGTCCTCCATAGGAATCTTGCACAGCAAAAGGATAAACGCCGTCATATCCCCAGTTGCGGTTCCCAGGGAACTGGGCGACAGGCATCAGTTCCACAACGGTAATGCCCAGGTCTTTAAGTTCATCAAGATAGGGGATAATAGCATCAAAGGTACCTTCCTTGGTAAATGTTCCTACGTGTAGCTCGTAAAGGATATATTCTTCCAGAGGCAATCCAGGCCAGTTTTGGTCCTTCCATGCGAAATGCGAGTCCACTATTTGTGACGGGCCGTGAACGCCCCTGGGTTGGAAACGAGACGCTGGGTCAGGGTTTTCCTTCTTTTGGTCCAGGCGGTAAAAGTATAGATAACCAGTTTCTACTCCCTCAATGACTCCCCGATGGTAGCCATGGTCATCTCTTGCTAAGGGCATAACCAACTCTTTAGGCGAGACGACGTGCACTTCCACCTTTCGAATAAGAGGTGCCCACACGACGAATTGGCACCGGCCGTTGCCCAAATATGTAGCACCCAGGCGGCTTTTCTTGTTCACGTCTTCGGCCCACCGCTCTTAAAGCACACAACTGCCAACGGCGGCAACGTGATCTCCATAGAATAGGGGCGGCCATGCCACGGGATCTTGTGTGCCATTGTTTCTTCTAGATTGCCCTGGCCACTACCACCATATTCCTCGTCGTCACTGTTCAATAGCTCTTTCCAGTATCCCCCACGTGGGGCACCAACCTTATACTTCAAGTAAGTTGCGGGGGTGAAGTTACAGATGACAAGTAATATATCATCAGTCGAGCTACCTTTGCGGACAAAGCTGATGACACTTTGTAAAGCGTCGTTAGCATCGACCCACTCGAAACCAGCCTGATCGCAATCCAGTTCATAAAGTGCAGGCTCACTCCGGTAAAGCTGATTTAAATCCTTCACCCACTTCTGGATCTCAGCGTGCCGCTGGTACTGGAGAACATACCAATCCAGACTCTCATCATGGTTCCACTCCCGCCACTGACCCAATTCTGCTCCCATGAAGAGCAGCTTTTTACCCGGCTGGCTGTACATATATCCTAAAAGCAATCTCAGGTTGGCGAACTTTTGCCAATCGTCGCCGGGCATCTTTCCTATGAGAGAGCCTTTCCCATAAACCACTTCATCATGAGAAAGAGACAAAACAAAGCTTTCGTTGAAGGCATAGAGCATACGAAAGACCAAATCGTTGTGGTGATATTTTCGATATATGGGGTCGCGAGATATAAACTGTAATGTATCATGCATCCAGCCCATGTCCCATTTCATTCCGAAGCCCAGCCCACCCACATACGTCGGTCGTGAGACCAGTGGCCACGCAGTAGACTCCTCAGCGATCGTTTGCACGTCAGGGTAGCTCTTATAGACCTCATCATTGAATTTCCGCAGGAAGGCAATCGCTTCGAGATTTTCCCGACCACCATACTTGTTAGGAATCCACTCCCCTTCTTTCCGTGAATAATCTAGATAGAGCATGGAGGCGACTGCATCTACACGCAAGCCATCAGCATGATACTTGTCCAGCCAGAAAAGAGCGCTACTCAAGAGGAAACTCTGTACTTCAGCCCGCCCGTAATTAAAAATGTAGCTTTTCCAATCAGGGTGGAAGCCCTTCTTGGCGTCAGCATGCTCATAGAGGTGGGTGCCGTCAAAGAATCCCGGTCCATGCTCATCAGTGGGAAAATGCGAAGGCACCCAGTCCAGAATTACTCCAATCCCGTGCCGATGCAAACAATCGATCAAGTGCATAAAATCCTGAGGGCTCCCGTAACGGCTCGTGGGTGCGAAATAGCCCGTAGTTTGATAGCCCCATGAGCCGAAAAAAGGATGTTCCATAACCGGGAGAAACTCTACATGGGTAAATCCCATTTGCTGGATATACTCAGCCAGCTGCTCGGCTAACTCCCGGTAGCTAAGCGAACGGTACCCTTCGCCGGGTAAGCGTTTCCAAGAACCAGGGTGTATCTCATAAATAGCTATTGGGGCACCGAGCCTGTTGTGAACATGCCTCTTCTCCATCCATGCCTGGTCCCCCCAGGTATATTCAATATCCCAGACAATGGAGGCAGTATTGGGCGGAGTTTCCTGATAAATAGCAACAGGGTCAGCCTTGTCTACTTCATAGCCTCTATAGCGAGAGATGATATGGTACTTATAAAGGGCGCCCTTACCTACCCCTGGAATAAATCCTTCCCAGATTCCCGATTGTCCTCGAGGTTGCAAAGGATGCCTCGCTCTATCCCAATCATTGAAGTTACCGGTAACGGAGACTTGTCTGGCATTGGGGGCCCACACGGCAAAATAGGTTCCTTTTTGCTCGTTAATGATCAATGGATGTGCTCCTAGTTTCTCGTACAAGCGAACGTGGGTGCCTTCATTGAAAAAGTAAAGGTCATCTTCTGTCAAAAGGGTTATTTCCGGCGCCTCTGGCAGTTCCCTCCTGCTTAATTCAGGTCTTGATCCTGACTGTATGTCTTCTTTTTTCTTTATCATCGGCGGCGCTTTCTCCGTTTACGAAGTCCGTTAACATTTAGCAGCGTATCAACTACCTGAGGTAGCTGATAAAAGTGTTCGAACCCGTAGCGTGCCCTGCGCTGCCAGTTCGGGTATTCCTTCTTGGTGCCCGGTACGTTCTGAGATTGCGTCTCAAGCCAAAGGTCTTCCAGGTTGATGAGAACTATCCGGGCTTGACTGCCTGCCAGAAACGATAGGCATGCCTTGAGAACGGCGGATGTATCACTCTCTGTTCCCTGAAGCCAGCCTCTGTCTTGCAGGAAAGTCATTAAAGCTTTTTGCAGGTTCAGGAGACTGTTCTTCTCTTCTCTTGCACCCGTCCTGTCTAAGAAACCAATCCGCCTCCGCTCCTCGATATCCAGGCCTTGCCAGAATGCCGCAAACGGAGGCATGTCATGGGTATTGAGGCTGGCTATCGAATTGGCAGAAACTGGAGGCAAACCTCTTCGAAGATCAGAGGCAAGTTCGTAACGCACCACGTACATGCGATGGAGACCGTGCTTCCTCATATCCGCCCTTACGTATGACGGTACCGTGCCCAAGTCTTCACCGACAATGTTAGCCTTGTAGCGATGTGACTCAAGGGCCAGTATTGCATAGATCTCTTCAGCTCGGTAACGCACATAACCTCCGTGAGCGGCCTCCAGCCCCTCTGGGATACAAAAAAGGCGATGGAGTCCCATCACATGGTCAATGCGAAGGATGCCTGCACACCGAAGGTGATGACGCAGGCAAGCAATTACGTAGCGATAACCTTGCTCACGGATTCTTTCGGGATGCAGCGGTGGAAACCCCCAGTTTTGCCCTTGGGTAAAAATGGTGTCCGGAGGCGCGCCGACACAAACTCCTGTCATAAAGATCTCACGCTCGCGCCACGTATCATAACCGTCAGGATGGACCCCCAGTGGAAGGTCCAGATACAATTGAATATCTCTCTCCCTGGCCTCTTGTGAGACACTTTCCATTTGCTGATGGGCCAGCCACTGCACGTACAAGTGGTAGCGCTTGTCCTCCTTGTCATAATCGCCTTCGGTTAGACTGCCCTGCTGGAGCGGATATGGCCAGAATCGCCATGGATTGTGCTGTTTGTCGCCTGCCGCTCGGAAACAAGCATAGTCTTCAACCAGCGGATTCGCCTCGGCGAAACGATGCAGTTCCTCAAGTCTGCCGGATGTCTCAGCAAAGAGGCGTCGACACATCTCCTTCATGACTTCACGTTTCAATGCCATCTGTCGGCGATAGTCTACCAGAGGTGAACTACGCAAAGCCTTAATCTCATTCTGAAATGATGATGCTTCCAGGATGGCCTGCGCTGAAGGACTCTCCTGCAATTCTGGCACCCTGTTTATATCCAGATAGAACTCGTTCCACGCCAAGCGACTGATAGGGCGGTAGGGGCTGGATTCGGAAGGCTCGTCGAGGAAAGTGGCTAATAACGGCAAGGTTGCTACCACTCGGCCACCCATTCCAGCGACCCATGCTATTAAAGTTCGGAGGTCTGAAAAATCGCCGCCCCCCCAGCTCTTTTCCGAATGCAAAGCGTATAACGGAAGAAAAACACCAAAGCTCCGACCCTCCCGTTCTGCTGGAGAGGTATAGGTCTTAAGCGGGCACGAAATGATCATGCTTTTTCCCTGCCTTCCTAACAATTCCAGGGTGAGGCGATGATATCCCCATGGCAATGAATCAGGCAAGGTGAGTTGTTTAACCACATATCGCCTGCCCTCTACATCCGCGGCTTGTAACACTTGAAAATCGGTACCATGCCATTGCCATTGTAGATGTTCGCCGCTCTCTAAGCTCAAATGACAATTGAGGTCAGTATCAGATGCACTGAGGGGAAGACGTATCTGCACCGGAAGCGGCTCACCATTCCAGGCTACAATGACTGGCTCTACTACTCGTTGCCACAACACCTGTTGGCATTCGCGCCACGCCGAAGGAGCGTCCTGAAGAGTGGCGACCGGGGCCCCCAAGGAGCGAAGTATCACCAGTAAAGATTCCGCAGAAACCTGCTGCCGGCGATGGAATACATCATAGTAGGCCGTCTGTATCCCATAAAACTGACCTAGTTGGTAGAGAAGACGCATTCCGGAGGAAGAACTCATTCTTAGTCCTCCTTCTCGGTTTCGTGCCTGGCCTCTTCAGTAACCTGCCTCGTTGCTTTCTTTGGCTTGGTCAAAGGCTTCCCCGTCTCTTGTTTGGCCTTCCTCTCTGCCTTTCTTGCCTCCTCTTCGTTTCCAGCATCCAGCAGCTGTAAGATACCCCTGAGAGGCAATCCAACCCAGTCGGGACGATTGTTGAGTTCATAGCTTACTTCGTACATGGCTTTGTCAAGAAGGTACGTATCCAGAACGATTTTCACGTCTTCCCGTCTTTGAGGCAATATGGGGGTGCCCGCCATAAACTCCAGATAGGACTTCAAGAAGGTGGCGGAGACCCAATGATACCAAGAACGTGCCCACTCTTCCAGCATGGGCAGGTCCTCTGGGCGCTGCATGACCGACGCCCGACCATGCAGGGCAGCATAGGAGGCATAATGAAACGAGCGTATCATGCCGGCAACATCCCTGAGAGGAGAGCGTTTGATCCGTCGCTCTCCCAGGCGGCGGGCTGGCTCTCCTTCAAAATCAATGATGACAAAGTCGCTGCCAGTATGAAGTACCTGTCCCAAATGATAGTCCCCATGGCAGCGTACACGCATCCCCGTAATCCTTCGGCTGGTTAAGTCTTGGAAGCGCCCCATGACGACATCTTCCAGGCTGAGCACCTTCCGCGCGTCCGCCTGTGCCTCTTCTGGAAGTTGCTTTAGACGCTGACGCAGCAATTGCAAAACTTGAGAAGTAAATCCCCTCATCCCGTGACAAAGAGCCCTCTGGTAAGTCGCTGAGAACGGCTCGGGGACAAAGTTAATATCGTCCATAGCCGAGGCCAGTGTCAAATGAAGTTCGGCAGTCCGTCGACCCAAAAGCTGAACCGGGATTAAATATTCACCGATGGTCTCCTGGACTATCGCAGGGAGCGCTTCGTCACTCATGTCTACAAAAGAACCCCCCTCGGGCAGCGGCGCTTCTACTCCTGGATGCGCCAGAACTCTCTTGAAGTAGCGTCCCAGAGAATCCAACGTATAGCTCCAGCCGTCACCCTCGTTGTTCACATACTCGTGAAGGACACCCAAAGTCATTGGCTCGGATAACGTTCGGCTGAGGTACTCCAGGGATCCAACTACCGGAGAGACATTAGGAAAGGGCTCCTTCTCAGTGAGAAAGCGTCCGATTTCCAGCTCAGGACTGATTCCCTCCTCCAGACGGCGGAAGAGCTTTAACTTGAATCGATTCCCGTAGACCACCGAAGTATTAGTCTGCTCTCCTTCGAGGAGCGTGGATTCCAGAACTTCTTGAACTGGTTTGCGTGTCTTGCGAAATAATGTCCGGGTGCAAGAGACGACGAGTTTACCATTTTCTCCCTCAAAGCGGCGGCGGCGAGCCATAGCCATAAGGAGAGCGTCGCGGAAACCCTGCTCAGCCAGGGCATCGTAGATAATCCCATCTCTCTCTCTGCCTTTGCGTCCCAACTTTATACGGGCAATAGCAACTTGAGGAAAGTCATTGAGGACTTGCTTCGCCCGTTCTTCCAAAGCAAAGGTGATAGGGAGAAGGTAAGTCTCGGGTTCTCCCTCGGAATATTCCATCTTGATCAACACCAGATGGGCCACCGCCACATCATAAGGCACAGCGATAACGTCCTGTATCTCTGCCGAGCGAGTATATCGGGCCTTGCTACCAAACCAACGCCGTTGTCTTATGTAACTCAGTAAAGCTGCCTCCAGCATAGGCTTTACCCGACGCTTGTACAAATCCATCCATTCCCCTACAAGGGTGAGTGTCGGGAAAGGAACCTCCACCGGCTTGGCCTGCAAATCAATCCGCTCTGGCTGCCGAGGCTCTACGGAAAACCAGTAGAACGCGTATGGACCGAGAGTGATAAAATACGGCGCCTCACCGATTCGAGGAAACTCCGCTTGCCCAAAAACCTCAACGGGCACCATCCCGGTGAGATTAGTTAGATTAAGGCTAGTGTGCTGCACGGAGCGCGAAAGGTTAGCCACCACCAGAATGGCCTCACCCTCGTAGCGGCGGACGAAAGCCAATATCTTGCGATTTTCCGGGTAAAGGAACTCAAGACTTCCGCGACCGAGGGCTTTAAATCGCTTCCTCAGTGCAATAAGGCGCTTCATCCACCAGAGAAGTGAGTCAGGGTTCCTCTGTTGGATCTCCACGTTAACGACTTCATAGTGATACTCAGGATCAATGTTCACAGGCAGGTAGAGTCGTTGAGGATTGGTATGGGAAAAGCCAGCATTGCGGTCCGCACTCCATTGCATTGGAGTGCGGACGCCGTTGCGATCGCCCAAATAGAAGTTGTCCCCCATGCCAATCTCGTCACCATAGTAGAGTACCGGCGTTCCAGGGAGTGAGAAAAGAAGCCCGTTCATCAGTTCGATTTTCTTGCGGTCGTTGTTGAGGAGTGGAGCAAGACGACGACGAATCCCGAGGTTGAGTCGAGACTGAACATCATGAGCATACATCCGATACATGTAATCTCGCTCTTCGTCAGTAACCATTTCCAGGGTGAGCTCGTCATGATTACGGAGAAAAAGAGCCCACTGGCAGCGCTCTGGAATCAAAGGCGTATGCTGGAGAATGTCAATGACCGGGAAACGGTCCTCCATGCGAATTGCCATAAACATGCGGGGCATAACGGGAAAGTGATAAGCCATATGGCATTCATCTCCCTCACCAAAATAGGCGACGGCGTCCTCAGGCCACTGATTTGCCTCTGCCAGTAACATGCGATTCTCAAACCGTTCGTCCACACTGCGGCGCAGTTCCTTCAGAAAGCTGTGTGTCTCAGGCAAGTTCTCGCAGCTTGTGCCCTCTCTCTCGTAAAGATAGGGCACCGCATCCAGGCGAAGCCCGGACACTCCCAGACCAAGCCAGAAGTCAACGACCCGAAGTACAGCCTGCCGCACTAGAGGATTATCAAAATTAAGGTCAGGCTGATGCGAGTAGAAGCGATGCCAGTAATAAGCTCCCGCTATCGGGTCCCATGTCCAGTTCGCTAATTCAAAATCTTTAAAGATGATGCGGGCTTCTCCATATTTATCCCGCGTATCACTCCAAACATAAAAATCACGCCTCGGGCTTTTTGCTTTTGCCCGCCGCGCCCGTTGGAACCACGGGTGCTGGTCTGACGTGTGGTTGAGGATTATCTCATTAATTACGCGAATGCCCCGATAATTGGCTTCCCTTAGAAAAACTTTGAAGTCATTAATCGTCCCGTAAGCGGGATGGACGCTGGTGTAGTCCGAGACATCGTAGCCGTCGTCTTTGAATGGAGAGGGATAGAAAGGAAGGAGCCAGATCGCAGTAACTCCCAAGTCCTGAAGGTAATCCAGCTTTTGAGTAAGCCCTGATAAGTCACCGATGCCATCGCCATCACTATCATAGAAAGCCCGGACATGAAGCTCGTAGATGATCGCATCCCTGTACCACAGGGGATCACTATCCTGCCAAAAATATCTCTTATTACTGGCCACCATACTATTAGCCTCTTCTACGCATTATATGCTACTTCCTGCTCTTAGTGGTACGCTAGTGTATCCGGAAGATATGGGCTGGTGTCTTTCGGGGATCAAGCTCTATGTAGCTCCGTGGGCCGTGCCATTGATAGGCAGCATCTGCCAGGAGATCATGCACTTTATAGGGCTGGTCACGATCAATCCCCAGTTCCTTGAGAGAAAGATCCAGCCAGCCCGATTGTTTGTATCGGTAATCCAGATTCACAACGATCAACAGTACGTTAGAAAGGTCCTCCGTACGCTTGCTATAGCAAATAAGCTGGTCATTATCTACTGGATGGAAATGCAGACTTAAATCACTCTGAAGGGCTGGGTTTTTCCTGCGAATGTCATTTACCCGGGCAATAAAATCTTTCAGGTTCCGGGGGCTCTCAATATCCCACTGCTTTAGCTCGTATTTTTCCGAGCCAAGATATTCCTCGTTTTCTCCGTCTTTCTGGCGATTTTCACAGAGCTCAAAGGCGGGGCCATAAATTCCGTAGTTAGCCCCCAGTGTGCCCGCCAGTACCAGTCGTGTCATGAATGCCGGTCGCCCGCCTTCCACGAGATAGTCGCTCAGAATATCTGGCGTGTTGGGCCACAGGTTAGGGCGAAAAAACTCGCGGGCATCAGTTTGGGTCAACTCGGTGAAATACTGAGTTATTTCCCACTTTACATTACGCCAGGTGAAATAAGTGTATGACTGGCTGAAACCTACTTTAGCCAGTCGGTACATAACCTTAGGTCTGGTAAACGCCTCAGAGAGAAATATCAGGTCAGGGTAATTCTTTTTGACCTCACTGATCAACCACTCCCAAAAAACAAATGGCTTGGTATGGGGATTATCCACCCGGAAGATGCGCACTCCCTGCTCTATCCAGAAAAGAACGACGCTCTTAAGCTCCTCCCAGAGTTCCTGCCAGTGCTCGGCTGCGAACTCCAGAGGGTAGATGTCCTGATACTTCTTGGGCGGGTTTTCGGCGTACTGCACTGTCCCGTCCGGACGCCAGCGGAACCATTCCGGGTGTTCTTTAACATAGGGATGATCGGGCGAGCACTGGAAAGCAAGGTCAAGGGCTATCTCCATCCCATATTCTCGGGCATTAGCCATGAGCTTTCGGAAATCTTCCAAAGTGCCGAGCTGAGGATGAACTGCCTTATGTCCTCCCTCTTCTGAGCCGATAGCCCAAGGGGTTCCGGGGTCATCAGGCTTGGCCGCAGGAGTGTTATTCTTGCCTTTGCGGCTTGTACGGCCAATCGGGTGGATCGGAGGGAAATATAACACGTCAAATCCCATCTCCGAGATGTAAGGAAGGCGCGTCTCGCAGTCCTTGAAGGAGCCGTGGTGACCAGGCTTGAGCATACAGGAGCGCGGAAACATCTCGTACCAATTGCTAAAGCGTGCCTTTTGGCGATCGACCTCCACCGTAAGTTCTTTAGAATAAGTAACGACAAACCGTTTGTCCGGGTACTTGTTCATAGTTTTCGCCACCCTGTTATCCAGCGCTAGTTTAACTTTGGCTGACGTCGACATTTGATTGGAACGCAATGACTCTGCCCATTTTTGCATGTCGCCCGCGTCACGTTTTCCTGCACACTGACCTGCCTTCTCAATCAGTTGAGCACCTATCAGAAAGTTAACAGGACTATCTTGCTTTGCCTCAACCTTTTTTATCATGCCTTGCTGCCAAG
Source organism: Dehalococcoidia bacterium UBA6803 (assembly GCA_002452795.1). Lineage (GTDB taxonomy): Bacteria > Chloroflexota > Dehalococcoidia > GIF9 > AB-539-J10 > UBA6803. Next base: position 14,466 of record DKFF01000037.1, on the reverse strand, counting down.
TCTTGAAGCGGTCAACCCAAGCAACCAAGGTATACTGATAGCGTCCTAGCTCGCTGACCACAAAAGAACCGCGCCAGCGGTCATTGACCAGAAATTCCATGGGCACCTCAATCCACCTGCGGTTGCTTTCCTTGCGGTACAACAGAACAACGGAGAGAGCGTCATAACCATCAACGAAAACATCGGCTTCTACAATCACCTTGTCCCCAATGACTCGTTTAATAGGAAAACGCCCGCTGTCAATCTCGGGTTTCACTTCCTCAATGACTATTCGTGTCCGTCTTACGTCTTCTTTCATTACTGACATGAATTCATTTCCACTATTCAATTTCCTCGCATAGGCACGTCTTATTCAGTTCCCCCCCTCCTGTAAACAACTTCGTTTGCACCGGAACTTTAGCCTGCCACGTTTAGTATGCCAAGCAAGCTCAAGCCTCGAACAATCATGCTCACCGCTATGGCGGCAAGCAGTAGGCTGAATACCCGGGAAACTGCCCTAAGTCCACCCTGCCCCATAAATCTGATAATCTGATTGCTGGCCAGAAAAATAAGCCAGGTAATCAGAAGATTTACGGTGAAAGAAATCAGGACCATATACAAACGAAATTGAGTGGCCAATAGCAATAACGTGGTAATCGTAGCTGGCCCCATAGTCAGAGGTGTGCCGATGGGAACTACAGCTACCATTTCTTCCTTAATCATTTCCACCATCCGACCTGTCGACACATACTTGATAGATAGCACAAGTAATATAAGCCCACCGGCAATGGCAAAAGAGCCCACAGAGATGCCCATCACGTTCAAAATAAATTGACCGAAGAATAGAAAGGCAAGTCCTATTATGGCCGCAGTCGCGATAGCGATATGAATCATTTTGCGCCGCTCGTGCTTGGTCATGCCTTCGCTCAGAGAGATAACGAAGGGTAGAGTCCCGAAAGCATCGATAACTATGAAGAGAGGCACAAAGGTCAAAACGAAAGACTCAATCCAATTGTCCATTACCTGTTATCCTCATTAAATTATCTATTTTTGCTCTGGCAACTTAGAGTCAAGAGCAGGCACCGTCCCCGTCTGCCAGTCATGGCGGTGAATAACGTCTGGTGGCCAATTCAACCTCTTAGTGGCTTCCATCACCGCCCGGGAGAAGGTTAAAAAACGCCCAAGAAATACCTCGCTGTTGTTATCCTTCAGATTATGCAACGCCACACAAGCAAATCCATGATTGCGCTCAGTTTCAAACTCAAGGTCCAGGCACATGTCAGGCTTCAATTTTACTTTTTAGCCAGGAGATCCTGTTATCCACACTTTTGGCTGCCTGTGCCTGAGTAGTGCTCTTTAGCAGGTCCCGGGAAAGCTTCTCGTCGCCGATTACATCCCTGACCCAGTTGCTGAAATCATTGCTGCTCTCGCGGGAGTGATGACGAAAAGCCCCTGCTGGCATCTGCTTGAGAGCTACCCCCAGTTCTGGCAAACTCTTCAAAACTCGCCCGTCAGAGCACCAAAACTGTTTTTCTTGCGGAACATCAGCTAATCTTTCTTCGGCAATTGTTTTTGAAATCTTGACCATTTTCATTACCTCCTTAGCAAGTGCTCCAATTAAGCTTTATTACCTGGTTATTTTAAGTCATTGCTCGTCCAATTGTCTACGTTATGTGCCCGGCCGATCAAGACCGAGCAGTTAGCATATCTTGCTACCCGCTCGGCTACGCTTCCCAAAAGCAGTGCCTTTACAGGGGTCAAGCCCCTGCCGCCGAGTGCGATAATGTCAGGCTCATGCACCTTGGCAGCTTTCAAGATAGACTCAGCGGCGCCGCCTCTCATCACTACCGAGGCAGTCTTGTATTTTCTTGCTTGGAATTGTTCCTCTACTCTGGTCAATATTTTTCGTGCCTCACTTTCTTCGGATGCCTGGAGATTAGCAAGCAGTTCCTGATTGGTTTGCAGGTCAAATGTCGGCATCTTCATCCATGCCGCAAGGTATGACTGAAGGGCAGTTATCACAACGACTTGGCTGTGTCGTGGCAGAGGGAGGCTCAAGAGAAACTGGATTACCATGTCTGAATATTTAGAGCCGTCAGTGGCAAGCAAGACCCGATTTATGGCGGCAGTCTTGCTTTTGGTGCCCGAAGCTAAAGTCATAGCCGCAGGCTTATCTCTGACCAGCAAGACGCTAGCTTTTGCATATTTCATTACCTTCTGGGCAACACTGCCAAGAAGAAACTGGGGGGAATCCGTCAACCCCTTAGCTCCCATTACCACAAGAGAAGCACCACTTTCGCGGGCCGTGTTCAAGATAATTTTAGCAGGGTCTCCCCACTGCACCATGCTTCTTACCTTGAATCTGCTGGTACTGATTGCCTGAACCGGACCTCGAATCAGGTCCGCAGCCCTCTGTTGTTGTGTCTCGTTCTTCACCGAGGCATCTCTAGCCTTACCAAGAGTAATACCTCCCAAAAAAGTATGCTCCGGCACCACCGTCATTACTGTGATCTCAGTTTGAGGCGGAAGTCGAAGTGCTTTCAGTGTCCTGGTTGCCATCTCAGAAGATGATGAGCCATCGATGACAAGAAGAATTTTCATGCTTAACCTCCTCTCATAATGTTAAGGCCATATTTCTACCACTATGGGCAAACTTGATATCGCCTTAACGTCAGACATAAGCGACCAATCTCAGAACCATTTTCGTTTTTTGAAGAAGACTGCTAGTGCGGCGCCTACCAATACTATCACACCCAAAACGACAAAGTATCCGTACTGCCACTGAAGTTCAGGCATGTTAACAAAGTTCATGCCGTAGATTCCGGCTATGAGGGTCAACGGCATAAAAATAGCTGCCACTATAGAAAGCACCTTCATTACTTCATTCATACGATTGGACACTGAGGATAGATACGTGGCAAGTACGCCATCAGCCAGGTCTCTGAGGCCCTGAGTAAGCATTTCGATTCGTGCTAGATGGTCATATATATTGCGATAGTAAATATGGGATCTCTTGCCTAATAAGGGATAATCACCACGAGCAAGACTATTTACCAGCTCTCTCTGGGGCGATATAATCCGGCTCAACGCCAATACGCTCCGCTTGAGCTGCATGATAGAGCTTAATGTCTCTTTTCTGGGACGTTCGATCACCTCGGATTCGATATCGGCGCACTTCTCGTCTAACTCGTCGAGTGTCGGCATGATATTGTCTACCAGGGCATCTATTATGTCGTGAGCTAACATGTCGACTTCCCTGCGTAATGGTCGCCCGCTAACGTGCAACCGTTCTTCAGTAGACGCCACCGACCTCATCGGCACGTCATGACTGGTAACGACGTAATTTTTCCCGAGGAAAAGGGCTAGTTCCGTGGTTTCAACCACGTCGGACTCGATATGGTAATTAATTCCGTGCACGATGATAAAAAGGTAGTCTTCAAACTGGTCTATCTTGGGCGGATGGATATCCTTACTAACACAATCAGCCACCGCCAAAGGATGAAAGTGGAAGACATCTATCAGGAACTGTGCATCCTCGCCTGTTGCATCCTCTACATCTACCCACAATAGTCCCTTGCCCGTAGCCGCAAGGCCGCTCATGTCGTCTTTGCTTATCCGCTGGGGTACCTTCCCATCAGGAGCAAGATAAAAGGCAAATTTTATCACGTCTTCGCCTCCTCGATTTCGCGTTCATATCATAATGACCTTCCCCTAAGACTTTTCAAGCTCCCTGAATCGGTAGCCTATTCCCCGTTCACCAAAGATATACTTCGGATGCTTGGGGTCCTCCTCGATCTTCTGGCGTAGATAGGTAATGTAGAGCCAGAGATAGTGGTCTTCCTCTCGATATTCATAGCCCCAGACTTTTCTTAGCAAAACTTCGTGAGTGAGTACTTGTCCGGCATTGCTCACCAGATGATACAAGAGCCGATACTCAGTGGGCCTGAGATGAACCTCTTTGCCTCTAACTGCAATCTTATGCTGGCCGAAGTCGATAGAAAGATAATCATCTATTCGTATTTCTGTCTTTGGCACAGGGCCAGGCATTTCCGCGCGGCGCAATACTGCCTTTACTCGTGAGACAAGCTCTTTGGGGCTGAAAGGCTTGGTGACATAATCATCTGCACCGAGATCAAGCCCCTTCACCTTATCTGTTTCTTCGCCTTTCACAGTAAGAATAACCACCGGCACAGTAGAAACTTCGCGAATTTTTCTCAGCATCTCGAAGCCATCCATCTCGGGCATCATGATATCGAGAATAACCAGATCGGGCACCTCTCTGATCAGTTTCTTTAACGCCTCATAACCATTAGCAGCACCGGAGACCAGATATCCCTCTAACTCCAGGTTCATGGCTACCGCTTCGATGATACGTGGTTCGTCATCCACAATAAGAATCGTCTTGCCCTGCTTTCCCCAAGAGTCACTCATATTTTTCCTTTTATTTCATCAATAGACGATTTGACACAACTATATTTATTGCTCTTCGACCAGGGGTAAACTGAAGGTGAAGCGAGAGCCTTTTCCCGTCTCACTTTCCACCCAGATTCGACCCTCATGAGCCTCGATAATGCTTTTGCAGATATAGAGCCCAAGCCCTGTGCCTTGAATTGGGTTGGCTAAACTATCCTCCGCTTTGTAGAAGCGCTCAAAAATTCGCTCTTGGTCTCGTAGTGGGATACCAATTCCTTCATCAGCAATTGTAACTGACAATTCGTTCCCTGATGTTTCGCCTTTGATAGTGATTATCCCTCCTCGGGGCGAGAACTTCATGGCATTTTCGATAAGATTCATCAGCACCTCCTCTATCTTTTCAGGGTCGCCGAGAACCGGAGGAAAATCTGGAGGAAAGTCAACTCTCACTTCATGGATTCCCGTTAATTCAGCAAATCTCTTTGCCGCTTTACGTGCTTCCTTGTGCAGATCCAGGAGAAGTTTATTTAATGACAAAGCCCCGGCTTCAAGCTGGGAGGTATGCAGGAGTTTGCCTACTAGCTCGCTCAAGCGGTCGCTTTCTTCCTCAATAGCCTGTAGTTTATCCCTGATAGTTTGCCTGCTCCACTGGACATCGGAGCGGGCTAAGGTGCTGGCGTAGGCCTTAATGATAGAAATAGAAGTCTGGAATTCATGAGAAATAGTGGCAAAAAACGCTACTCTCGTATCCTCAATTTGCCGAAGGCGAGTGATGTCCCGAATGTTTGCCACCGTGGTCAAAATACTCCCGCCTGACGGGTATGCCACGGAGTAATTTATGCCCACATTAACATTTTGGCCATCTTTGGTGTAGCTTGCCTCTTCTACGAAACACCTCTCCCTCTCATTCCATAAGGCAACTATCCCTGCATCGCCACCCAATGTGTCTACTGTGCTTCTGAGGATGGACATCAGTTTGGCATGAAAATCTGCTTCCTCAGTGGGAATAATCAATGGTTTGATCTTCTCCAGTCTAACTTCTTTTCCGGGCTTTGAGCAGTTGCCTTTTTTACCCTTACGTCGTAGCTACAAAATTCTAAAGTAAATCCAAGGTTTTTCTAATGAAGCTCCAATTGATTTCTAAGGTTATTTTAGCATAAGTTGCTTAGACTATATACAGAAAGCTGGGTGTTCCTGGCAAAGGAGGCGGATTAATGCAAAAGGGTAAGCCTGCACCAAAACCAAAACCAAAGTAGGGTAGGAGAGGGGTCTTTGGTGGATGGGGAGCGTCTATCATGAGCGGTGAGGCGTGTTCTCCATCCGCCAGAGGCCTGAATAATAACAGGGCAAAGTCGGTCAATCATCTCCATCCGGGCTATCCAGGAGAGCAACTTTTCTCCAGAAGATCACCCCTGCCCGGGAATCGTCTGGTCGAAGAGAAGCCGGTTCACCAGTATTCGTGAAAGAGAGATATCTCTGTGTGCTTCGATATCCGTCCTGAGATTGACTGTTAAGCGTTTCAGCAGGATGATCACTAATAGTAAGACAAAGGCCAGGGTCATACCCCACGGCTGCCCGGAAAGCCAGGAGAACAACGGGGCAGAGGCAAACCCCAGGAGCATTCCCAGTGGCAAGGCCAGAGATAAAGGATGGGCGGCGCCATGTTCCCTGTCGCGCCTGTGCACTATATACCTTATGCCGAATCCTGCAGCAAAAAAAACTAGCGCAAAGAGAATATAATATGCCCCATAAACCAGAGACAGGACGATCAGCACGCCCGCACCTACCGTGTTTCCCCGCTCACCAAAGCAGCCGTGCGGTGGCCACATTTGCCCCACCACCACGGCAACCCCGGCCAGAGAGACCGCCAGCACCGACAAATCGAGACCAAAGCCGATAAGCACCAGGATAATGCCTTTCATAAAGTCCACGAGGCCCGCCAGAACAGCCGCCTTGTCCCCCACTTGCCTTAACAAGGCAATGTGCACATCATCTCCGGGAACCAGACAAACTCTTTTTTTCCGCGCCAGCGACAGAGAAAAAGGAAGCGCACCCCAAAAATAGCCGCCCACTATCAGAAAAATGCCGCCAGCGGTCATCGGCGATGCGCCTTTCTTCCGGAACTGCCCACATCGCCACGATAATCAGGGGCGATAATATTGAAAACACAGCTTAACCTGGGATCCACCATGCGCGAGCTGAAACGATTTTCGATCTCATCCAGAGAGGAACACATGGTAACCACCGTGGGGAAACGCGCATTGTACCGATAGTTGATTAATTGATAAAGCTTTTCCTGCGCCCAGGGAGTAGCCGCCTGCTCTCCAAAATCATCGAGGACCAGCACAGGGATCTTTTTAATGCTCTCAAAAAGATCATCATAGGATAACTGGCTGCCTGCCCCATAGGTAGCGCGTAAATGGTCAAGGAGATCTGGAACCACGATAAAGAAAACAGGTTCTCCTCGTGATACCCTGTCATTGGCGATAGCCGCTGCCAGGTGAGTCTTGCCACAGCCATTAACGCCCTGAAATACCAACCATCCTTCCGGGCCGCGCGCAAATTCCTGTGCCAGGCGAAATGCCTGCTCCAAATTTTGACGCTGCTCCAGAGAAAGATTCAGACGTTTATAATCGAAGTTATCAAAGGTCATACTTTTCAAAAGTGCCAGTTGCAGGCCATCCATGTCCCGCAAAGATGAACTTTGTCCTATAAAACAGACCCGGCAAAAATCGTCGTGCGCGAAAAATGCCTGCAATCGCTCATCCATTTTCTCCAAACGCACATCGGTAACAACCACAGTGGGCAACATGGCATGGAAACGATGATTAAGAAGCTGAATAAGCTTCTCCTTCGCCCAGGGAGTAGGGCTCTCTACGCCAAAATCATCGAGAACCAGCAACTGTATGTTTTTGATGCGTTCGAACAGCTCGTCGTAGGCAATATCACTCGCCGGGCTGAAAGCGGAGCGGAGATGGTCCAGAAGATCGGCCGTGCCGATATAAAAGGCCGCCTGCCCCAGGCTCAAGCGATGATTGGCTATGGAACAGGCCAGGTGGGTTTTACCACAGCCGGCGGGGCCGCAAAACATCAGCCACCCCCGGGGCTCATCGGCAAAACCTCTTGCCTTCTTTAGCGCAGCAGAGAAATGCCCCCCCATTTCCCCCTTTTTCTGCTCCAAAGCCGACAGGCTATCGAAAGTGATATGAGCAAACAGGCCGATATTGCTATGCTTTGCCAGATGGTCTACCTGTTCCCTGTGCAGGTCGCCTTCAATACAGCGACAGGGGATAATCTGGCTGAAATCAGGCTGGCCGGAAGGCAAAAGAGGATGGACAAACCCCACCCCCCCACAGAGGGAACACTTTTGCTCCGTCCTTTCTGATCGAGAGGCAGCTTTTTTATCTTTCGACCAGGTGCCCGTATTTGCCTTTGACATATTTGTCAACGGCGTCTTCTTCAGCACCTCGTTTATGCGTTCCACTCTTTTTGCCCTCTCTCTCCCAGCGCTTAAGAATACTTACAATATACTCCCAGCTGCGTTTATTTGCTGCAGCCGCTTCCTTAAAAACATCCTCTATCCATTCTGCAGGATAAAGCTTTTCCGCCTCTTTTAACTTTTCGGCAACCATAGGCGTTATTAACCCTATATTCCGCTCATAAAGCGCAAAAATCGCTGCCTGAGGTTGGTCAAGGGGCTCTTCGACGGCAGGGGGAGATCCCTGCTCCTCTACGGAAATACCGCTTCTGTCACGCCCTCTCGAAATTCCCATGTTAACGTAATAGCCCTCCGCGGATTTATCGCCAATTTCCAGCATTCTTCCAGAAATTATGCCGTGTTTTGCGGCCCTGGCCAGCGCCCCTGCCAGGACGCCCTCTTCCATTCTCAGAATGCCAGAGGCCTTAATCTCTTCACGCATGACACACCATTCGCCATGCTCATCGTGCGCCAGATAAAAAATAGCCATGATTACTTTCAATTCGTCGAGGTTATCGACCTCAGATAATATTTCAGCCATAAAAACCGCAGGCAGAAACATAGGTTTCTTCTCCCCCGCAAGATCAGAAAATCGTTTATCCATTTGTTGCTCTACCTCCCTATCGTCAGGATAAAGGAAGTGGTTCAGTTCCCAGGTTCTCAAATTTAGCGGTGCTGGCCGAGAAACGAAGCTTTACCTGCCCCAGGGGACCATTACGATGCTTGGCTACAAAAATCTCGGCAATGCCCCGGGGGTAAGGCTCTCTATCAAGGTCGCCGTGTGTCTTTTCCCATTCTTCAAGAGTTTTGTAATACAGCTCTTCCCTGTAAACAAAAAGCACGATATCAGCGTCCTGTTCTATACTGCCGCTATCCCGCAGGTCGGCAAGTTGAGGCACATGTGACGCCCGCCACTCCACTGCCCTGCTGAGCTGCGATATGACCAGCACCGGTACATGCAGTTCCCTCGCCAGCATCTTCAAGGAACGCGTAATAGCGGACATTTCCTGCACCCTGTTTTCGTACTTGCCAACACCATGGATCAACTGTAAATAGTCAATAATAATCAAATCGATTCCATGCTCAAAATGCAGCCGGCGCGCCTTACTCCTCATGTCCAGAACGCGTGGTTGCGGGGAGTCATCGATATATATTGCCGCTTCGGATAATACTCCGCTCGCCTTCATAAGCGCCGCCTCGTCCTGGTCGGTAAATTGTCTCAGATTGATTGCCCTGGAATCTATCCCTGTTTCACTGGACAAAAGGCGATGCACTATCGCCTCACAGGACGTCTCCAGGCTGAATATCACGACACAAGCCTTCTGAGAAAGGGCAGTATTCCGGGCAATATTTAAAGCTAAACTTGTTTTACCCATACTGGGCCTGGCAGCCAGGATAACCAGATCGGAACGCTGTAATCCCCCCAGTAAATCATCTATGCCGGCAAAACCCGTTAAAACATGCGGTATCTGCCCTGCCTGTTTTTCCTGGGATTCTTCTCCTTGTTCAAAGTACTGACCCAGGGCGTCACGCAACAAAACGAAGTTTCTGTTTCCAGGGTCCTTCCGTACCTGAAAAAGAACGTCCTCTGCGCGACTGAAACTGGCATCAACATCCGGTGCCGCCTCGTAGCCAATAGCCGCTATCTGCGCACCGGCAGCGATCAACTTTCGCATCAGCGCCATATTGGATACTATGCGAGCATAGTGCTCCACATGCAGAGACGTGGGCACCACTGATACCAGATAGCTCAAATAGGAGACTCCCCCACCCCGCTCCAGTTTTTCCTGCCGCATCAACTCGTGAGCCACGGTAATCTGATTAATTACCTCGTCACGCTGATAAAGAGAGAGACAAGCTCGATAGACCCACTGATTCGTTTCTTGAAAAAAATCCTCCGGACTAAGAAAGATAGCAACTTTCAACATAGCATCAGGATCAATGAGCAAAGATCCGATTGTCGCCTCTTCCGCCCCCGCGTCATGAGGAGGCGCTTTTTCACCGGTCATTTTTAGGCCTCCACTGACTCAATAATCACCCTGACCACAGGTTCTAATTGTTGAGCAAGCTTAATAGACACCTCATAACTACCCGCTTGCCGCAGAGTTTTATCCAGTTCCACCTTTCTTTTGTCAATAGGAAAATCCACCATGCGGCTGAGCTCTTTTGCCACGTCGGCAGCCGTGACGGACCCAAAAAGGCGATCATCTTCACCCGTGCGAACCTGAAGTTTCACTTCAGTTCCCTCTATACGCCTGGCTAACTCAAGCAATCCCTCCCTCTCCTGATCTCTTCTTTTTTCTTCCTTCTGGATCTTCCTCTGCGCTTCTTTCATCACTCCTGGTACGGCCACTAATGCCAGGCCACGCGGCAAGAGAAAATTTCTGCCATGACCTTCAGTCACTTCTACCAACTCTCCCGCTTTGCCCTTACCGGAAATATCCTTCAGTAAAATAACTTTCATTTTCTTCCTCTCCTGTTTTCAAAAAACAAACTCGCCACCTGCACTCAAAATCGATCCGGAAATTCCTCGGCTGTCATACATCCGCAGCCCCGCCATCTGTGACAAATACGACCTGCCCCAAAAAGCATGTCCGGTATTTCCGAACCGCGACTTTCTTTAATTATACCCTGATCGGCGTTAATTTCACGATATTGTAAGCTCTTCCTCTATCATCTTTTCCCACCGGCCACAACGCCCACCCCACCTGGCTAGAATCCGGCCATTCATAGCGAGTTGCGCAATTTCACAATTATTAGGACACCCCCCACACTCAAAAGAAGAAGTCTGAAAATCCATCTGAATGATATCAAATCCCTTAAATCTGGTTCCTATTCCTTCGACTTCGACTTCTTCGTGCACCAGCAATGCAGCACCAATTGCTCCCATAAGCTCGTGATTGGGAGGAACACTAACGTGAGTTTTCAATCCTTCATCAAGTGCCCGAACGATCCCCTGATTAAAAGCAACTCCTCCCTGGAAAACTACGGGAGGTAAAATTTCCTTCCCCAGAGCCACGTTATTTAGATAATTGCGCACCAGAGACTGGCACAGTCCATAAATAATATCCTGAGTTCGGTGTCCCATCTGTTGTTTATGAACCATATCTGATTCAGCAAAAACGGTACACCTCCCGGCAATACGCACTGGCATCTTGCTCTCCAAAGCATATTCACCAAATTCCTCGATCTTCACATCTAAACGCGAGGCCTGATGATCAAGAAAACTGCCCGTGCCAGCAGCACATACCGTGTTCATACCGAAATCAACCACCACTCCATCGCGAATGATAATGATCTTGCTGTCCTGTCCCCCAATCTCAACCACGGTCTGCACATCAGGCACATGATGCATGGCAGCAACCGCATGGCTGGTGATCTCATTTTTGATCAGGTCAGCACCAAGAACAACCCCTGCCAGATAGCGAGCACTACCTGTAGTAGCCAGCCCGCATATTTCACTGCCAGGCGGCATCCGTTTTTCTATCTCCTTGAGGCCAGCCTGAATCATCTCTATCGGCTTCCCCTGTGTCCGCAGGTAAATAGACGCTATAAGCTGGTTGCCTTCATCAATCAATGCCAACTTAGTAGTAACCGAGCCGACGTCAACACCCAGAAAAGTTCTCATGTTTTTCTCTGCTCCTTCTTCTGAATTTTAGCAGGTCGACAAACGCTTCAAGCCTGGTTATCATGCCCTGTTTTCCCATTTGCTCATCAAAGACCAAAGATAAAACAGGAAGATCTTCCTTCGTGGAAGGCATAATATTCTCTGCCACTATCTCCGGCATGCAGGTAAAGGGGGCGACATGCACCAATCCATCATATTCCCGGGAATGAAATACCTTCTCGCCCACTGATTCCCAACCATCTCCCCCCACGTCACGCTTGAGATAAGGCATGGCAGCTTTACGAACATCCTTCCACTCGTCAATTCCCAGAGGATTAAGAAACAGGCTATACTTCACCCACCTGGAAAGACTGAGCGTGCGCTCCACCTGCACTCCCAACTTGCCCATTTCCATTTCCAAATCCATATTGGCAAAAGGCTCCAGAACAACATAAATTTCCCCTGTTACGCCTATCCTGACGGGACGAGCCCTGGGATCTCTAGCAACACTATTAAGCCTGCCAACATATTTTCTGGTTAATCGCTTCACTTCACGTCCATTTTCTGCCCCGTCAATGCTCGCGATCGCCTCTTTGTAAATTTGATTGGCAACTCCTCTTTCTCCCTCCACCGCCCTGGTATGCCGCACCGCTTTGTCTATCCTGTCCAAACTAAAAAGCTTACTCATGCCAAAATGAAGAGCAGGAATATCCCTGAACCAATTGGCACCTTTTAAATTCCTCATCAGCGAGAACATGCCAACAAGCTTGTTACGGGAAACATCATAGGTGAGAAAACGCGCATTATAACCCAGATCACTAAGAATCTGTTCCTGAACTTTAGCATAATAGCCCAGACGACAAATACCAGTACCCCTCGCCTGAATCAAAGTATCTGCTCCCATTTCGCAGGCTTCAATCAAGTTGCCCAAAGTAAGCTTGAAAGGCAAGCAGGCTTCCACCGGCGAATACTTGACACCCAGATCTAACGTCTTCTGGGTAGTTGGAGGCGGCACTACTAATTCCCCTTCCGACACACCCAATTTTCGTGCCACAGCCTTTATCACGACGTGAATATTACTGAAATTGGGAAAGCTTACACGCAAATTCTCTTCCTTCTCCTGATCATATCCAGAAAAGCCTCTAATCTGGTAACTATACCCACCTCGCTGGCATGTTCATCCAGGCTAAGAGACAAAAAAGGGACATCAAGTTCCCTGGCACGATGCCGTACTACACTGACCATCATCGAATCCGGACCACAACCAAACACAGAGGCACTGATAATGCCATCAACTCCTTTCTCCAAACAATATCCCCCCATGCCAATTATATCCGACTCAAACGTCCAGTGCGGTTTCCCAACTAATCTGACCATTGCAGCATTAAGCTTCTCCTGCTCCACCATCTCCGCGGTGAGAATCTCAACACCCATCGTCCGTAACCGCGAGAGGAGCCGATGATTGAGATGGTCATCATGGAGAACATAGGGATGCCCCAATACAGCAATAGTTAAGCAAGAAGATAGAGGCGCCTCCGCTTCCACATTGCCATTCCTGCTTTCCTCTCCAATAGCTTCAACTGCAGTAAGCTTCAAAGAAACCATTCGTTCCCGGTAGACCAGGTTAGCTTTCCGGGCTTCCTCCAGCGCCGCTTTAATACGCTTGCGATCAGGGGTAAAATGATTGCCCAGGGCATAAACAGCTTTTAAAAAATTGCCCTGCCCCCTGCTGAGATCTATCTCCAGATCAAGGATGACAGGACTTTCCGGCGCCACAGCCCGGGTAATATCAGGAAGCCCTAAAAACTTAGAGCAATTATAAATCTTGCCTCCTGTACTGCGCACGGCAGGGACAAACATGCAGTCACATTTATTTGCCAAATAAAGAACATGGCCCACGAAAATCTTTACAGGAAGGCAAGTTTCGGATGCTGTCCGCGAGCTACCCGAGAGTAGGATAGCTTCATTGGTTACTGGAGACACCACTGTTTCTGCGCCCAGTTCCTCAAAAAACTTCCTCCACATAGGATAATACTGATAATAGAGCAGTGAGCGAGGAATTCCTACCTTAACCATGATCTAAATACAAACAGAACCCAACCGCACAAACACGCCTTTACAAAACTGAACGTAGTATATCCTGTTTGCCTGCCAGACACAATCCTGCAGGCAATATACGTATTGACTGTTGAAACTCTTTGATAATGTCTTCTGTAGAACTCAATAGAAATGTCCTCTTTTCAAGAAAAGTGGTAATGAATAGGCAACTCCAAAGGAGGTGCCTGAATGGAAGGAGGAGCATTAGCCATGAGTCAGAGGGAACGCTGCCGCCTGGTTATGATGACCAGGGTGAGGGAGAAGGCACATGCCTAAGGGAAGCATCAGAAGTGATGAGGATAAGCTACCGGCAAGGCCGGCGGATATACAAGCGCTATAGGGAGGAGGGGGATAGAGGGCTCGTACATCGGAATCGGGGGCAGCCATCAAACCGAAGGAAAGCCTTCCGAATTAAAAGGGGAGGTATTGGCCATATACGTGGACTGGAAGAACGTGTATGTAACTCAAGCGAGAGCCGACAGTGGAAGAGCAATTGGTCGGGGAGTTACCTCTGACACAGTTTGGCAGAGCGTGCCAGAAGCTGGGTATAGAGGTCATAACGGCCAGCTCTCCTCAAGCCAAAGGGCGTGTAGAGCGGAGGCACGGAGTATATCAGGACCGCTGGGCGAAGGAGCTGCGGCTGGCAGGCATCCGAGATATCGAAGGGGCTAACCAGTCCCTACGTGGATTTACAGAAAGTCTCAACGCCAGGTTTACAGTGGAGCCTCGAAGCTCAGCAGACTTTCATCGGCCAGTGCCACAAGACATGGATTTGAGGAGTGTGTTTTGTCGGGAAGAACAACGCACTGTGGGCAATGACTCAAGTTGTGCGTTACAAGAACCGCTTCTTCCAGATAGAGCTTCAGTCCAGCTCTCCACCAGCCAGAAGAAA
>DKFF01000031.1 GCA_002452795.1 Dehalococcoidia bacterium UBA6803 | reverse complement strand
AAATACCACTCTTATTTGGTTTTGGTTCTAACCTGTCCATAGATGGGGACAGTGCCAGGCGGGTAGTGTAACTGGGGCGGTTGCCTCCTAAAAGGTAACGGAGGCGTCCAAAGGTTCCCTCAGCACGTATGGAAATCGTGTAAAGAGCGCATTGGCATAAGGGAGCTTGACTGTGAGACCTACAAGTCGAGCAGGGACGAAAGTCGGGCAAAGTGATCCTACGGCACTATGTGGAAGGGCCGTAGCTTAACGGATAAAAGCTACGCTAGGGATAACAGGCTTATCTTGCCCAAGAGTTCATATCGACGGCAAGGTTTGGCACCTCGATGTCGGCTCGTCGCATCCTGGGGTTGAAGAAGGCCCCAAGGGTTGGGCTGTTCGCCCATTAAAGCGGCACGCGAGCTGGGTTCAAACCGTCGTGAGACAGGTTGGTCTCTATCCGTCGTGGGCGCAGGAGATTTGAGAGGGGCTCTCCTTTGTACGAGAGGACCAGGAGGGACAGACCTCTGGTGTACCAGTTGTCGTGCCAACGGCAGTGCTGGGTAGCTATGTTTGGAAGAGATAAGCGCTGAAAGCATATAAGCGCGAAACTCGCCTCAAGATGAGATCTCCCACTGGATTAACCAGGTAAGACCGCAAGAAGACTACTTGCTTGATAGGCGGCATGTGTAAGCAGAGTAATCTGTTTAGCTAAGCCGTACTAATGGTCGAGGCCTTGACCTACATCAGAACTGACACAAGATATATAAACGCCGCGGGGTAGAGCAGTGGCAGCTCGTCGGGCTCATAACCCGGAGGTCGCTGGTTCGAATCCAGCCCCCGCTACCAACACAGGGTAATTAGAGGCAGGCGGTTCTGTAAACGATCTACAAAGCGTTATTGAACCGCCTGCTTTTTTGGTGTTCACGCCGTGCGCTATAACGGACTGCTACTGCTTGCGTAATCTGTCGTAGATGGCAGGTGCTAAGCATTTCAGGCATGAGCGCAGGGAATTGATCTCGCAATGATCAGGTAAAAGAGTGAAAGAGAAATTGTTCCGTTCCAGTGCCCATACATCGCTGCCCGGGATTTTCTGCCAGGAATTTTTATTGCGCAGTATGCGGTAAAAAGCCACCTTGCTGTTCTGGTTGCTATCCGGGTTGTCACGTAATATGTTTTCACAGCAACTCTGGTTGCTTAGCTTCGTAATTTCTATTCCCCTGATCTTCTCCAGCGGTAAATCGGGAGAGTTCACATTCAAAAAGATCCCGGGAGGAAGTTCGCCGTTTTTGATGCTGATGGCCAATTGAGCTGCTATTTTTGCCGCGGGCTCTAAGTGTGGATCATCGTAGGCAGCTACTGAAACAGCCAGGGATGAAATACCCCGCAGGTATCCTTGAAAGGCAGCGTTCACGGTACCCGAGACAAAAACATCGTTGCCTATGTTAGGGCCATTGTTGATGCCGGCAGCCACCAGATCTATTCCGTCATCGCAGAGGAACTTCGTGGCAATGATGACAGAATCTACAGGTGTGCCCTCTACAGAATAAGCAGTCACTCCGCTCAGCCTGGATTTTACTTCGTTTACCTGAATGGGCCGCCGCAGGTGAATGGAACTTCCTACGCCGCTTTGCTCCTGATGCGGAGCGGCAACCACGACGGTGCCCACCTCTCGGAGAGCGTCTGCAAGCGCCCAAATGCCAGGAGAGTCTATGCCATCGTCGTTGGTGACCAGTATTTTCATGATGGTTGGAAATGAGGTTTCAGTAGAATTTCCTTCCCGTATTGTGCTTTTGTTATCTTTTTCTGTCAAGAAGCCAGTGGGTTCGCTCCTGGCCGACGGGACGCCAGCATTAAAAAGGAGCGTTTGAAGTTTGCTTGTAGGTTACTGTTCTCTTTCGTGGTACAATGCCTCCAGTTTTGGTATTGGCGTTCCTGTGCCCTGGGCAAGCGTTGTAAGGAGGTGGAGCTGTGTTTAAGAAACCTTTCTACGGATGGGTTATCGTCGGGCTGGCATTTCTGGTTCTGGTTCTCTACGAGATAGAATATGTTTTCGGGATCTTTATGGATCCATTGATTGATCAGTTCGGCTGGTCCCGGGAAGCAATGGGCTGGACGGTTTCCATAGCTTATGGGTTGAGCATCTTCATGGGAATATACTGGGGGAAATTTCTTGATAAACATGGGCCAAGAAAAGTTCTTGCTATCGCCTGTGGTGTTGGAGGGTTGGGGTTGTTCCTCTCTGGTTTTATTTCCCAACTGTGGCAGCTTTATTTGACCTTCGGGGTAATGTGGGGAATAGGTTGGTCCGCTTGCTTTTTGATTCCCAACGCAGTGGTCAGAAAGTGGTTTGTCAGGCGTGCCGGGCTGGCGTTGGGCATAGCTGTATGCGGCATAGCTCTGGGCTGGCCTGTGTTATTTCCGTTAGTGGAGCACTTGATAGCTTCAGGAAGTTGGCAACACGCTTTTCAGGTTCTGGGCATCATAGTCTGGGTTATAGGTGCCGTCGTGGTAGCTTTCATAAAGCCTTCTCCCGAATCCATAGGTTCCTACCCTGACGGAGAGAAGACAGTGGCTCGCACAGGGAAATCTGGTTCTCTTGAAGGTGAAGAATGGACAGCTGGCAAGGCGGTACGCACCAGGGGATTCTGGATGACATGGCTCTCAGTATTCTGTCTCATCACGGCGCTCACCATGATTATTTTTCATGCTCCTTCTTATGCTAAGGCACAGGGGCTTGAGTCGATGGCAGTCGCCTTTATTTTCGGCATGATGGGACTGCTCAGTGTTTTGGGAAGAATTGGCTCCGGGCGGCTAGGAGATCACCTGATAACTAGAGGAGTGCCCGCTGTCCATGCCAGGAGGTACATGTATGCCACGTCCGGCCTGCTCATGGGTATAGGGGCAATTATTATGCTCCAGGTGGACAGCACGTCTCTGCTCTGGGTATGGGCTGTTGTATTCGGCATTGGTTATGGCTTCCATGTGCCGCAATTAGCCGCAGTCATAGGTGACCTGTTTGGCAGGAAGAACATAGGCTTTATTCTTTCCCTTGGTGGAACGGCAGCGGGCTTAGCAGGTATAATCGGGCCGCCTCTGGCAGGAAGAATCTATGACATCCAGGGAAGCTATGCTCTGGCTTTTCAGATAGCCGCTGGAATCTGCTTTCTCGCCATCATATTTTCCCTGCTGATAAAGAGGACTGCTTTGGAAGCGGGTGCAAATACCGGCTAAAAAGCTCACAGGTCGTAAAATACCTGTGGGGCTAATTCTTTCATAATCTTGCGTATCTCGCTTGCCAGCGCCCTCATTTCAGGAAGGGCTTGCCTGGAAGCGCGCAGCTTTATAATATGGCGAATTTCCCGGAAATTCCAGGTGCAGATTATTTTGGTTTCGCAGGCACCCGGTAGGACATAACGGGCAGCTTCCGGTTTTATCCCCCGGGCAAGTAAATGCTCATAGGCTTTCCAGCAATCTGCCATCGCTTTCTCGAATAGTTCATGTGTCTCTTTATCCTGTTCCCTGATTTCGGCAGGCTCAATATACCTGGGCACGGATTCCTTGACATAACGCTGGCTTCTCTGACTGTAGCTTGCCAGCCTGTGTCTCACCAGTTCATGAGTCAACACCCGGCTGGCACGAATATAAAAAGTGGCGCAGGCATGTTCAATCATTGATTCATGCCCTATTTGCAGCCATTTTGGGATACGGTCCGGGGTGGTGCCCGTTTTGTCTTGGCTGTTCCAGCACAACCTGCCTGCTTGCTCTATCAACTTCTCGGCATCAGGAGTAACAGCAAGCAACTTTACCTCTATATCGTAATTATCCAGCATATTTCTCACCGGTGCTTGGTTTACTGTAGCACCCCAGCTTTATTATAACAACATGCCTTTTCCCCCGAAATAATAACACTCCGGGTTTTTTTACCTTTGACGCTAACAGGAAAAAGCTGATAACCTAAACAACTTTAAGGAGGCACAAAATGTCTGGCGAAGTGGATATGGAAAAAATCGTTTCTCTGTGCAAGCGCAGGGGATTTATCTTTCCCAGCAGTGAGATATACGGAGGGTTGGCCAGTTGCTGGGATTATGGTCCGCTGGGGATAGAACTGAAGCGCAATGTCAAAAATGCCTGGTGGAAAGCCATGGTTCAAGAGCAGGAAAATGTGGTTGGCATAGATACCAGCATTATGATGCACCCTCGTGTCTGGGAATCCAGCGGGCATGTGGACGGGTTTACCGATCCTCTGGTGGAATGCAAGAATTGCCATCTGAGGTGGCGGCTCGACAAGATAGAAGGGAAGGGATGCCCTGAGTGCGATGGCGAATTGACCAGCCCCCGCACTTTTAACCTGATGTTCAAAACATTCATGGGGCCCGTGGAGGAAGAGGCGAGTGTTGTTTACCTTCGCCCCGAGACTGCCCAGGGCATGTTCGTTAACTTTGCCAATATCGTTGCTTCCTGCCGCAAAAAGCTCCCTCTGGGCATTGCCCAAATAGGCAAATCCTTCCGCAACGAAATCACCCCCGGCAATTTTATCTTCAGAACCAGGGAATTTGAGCAGATGGAAATGGAGTACTTTGTTAAGCCAGGCACGGATGAAGAATGGTTTGACTACTGGGTAAAAGAGCGTTTTGACTGGTACACCAGGCTGGGCATGAGAAAGGAAAACCTGCGGCTGCGGCTGCACGAAAAAGATGAGCTGGCTCATTACGCCAAAGCTTGCTACGACGTTGAATATCTATTTCCTATGGGCTGGTCTGAGCTGGAAGGCATTGCCAACAGGGGCAATTATGACCTGACACAGCACATTAAGTGCAGCGGAAGAGACCTCAGCTTTTACGACGCAGAGGCTGACGAACGCTACGTGCCATATGTCATTGAGCCATCGGCCGGCGTTGACCGTTCCATGCTGGCTTTTCTGGTTGATGCTTATGACGAAGAGGAAGTTAAGGGAGAAAAGAGAGTTGTCCTGCATCTGCACCCCTCTCTGTCTCCCAATAAGGTGGCTATTTTGCCCTTGAGCAAGAATGAAAAGCTATTACCTTTGTCCAGGCAAGTTCATGGCCAGTTGAAGGCCGAGTTCATGACTGCCTATGACGATGCCCAGAGTATCGGGCGAAGATACCGGCGGCAGGACGAAATCGGCACTCCTTTCTGCGTGACCATCGATTTCCAATCCCTGGAAGATAATCAGGTTACCATCAGAGAAAGGGACAGCCTGGCGCAAATTCGGGTGTCCATTGATACGCTGAACGGTATTCTGAAAAGTGAACTGGAAGGGATATCTCCCTCTGCCTTTCCTTCCTCCGCCAGCGAGCAATAAAAGGTAAATAATCTTGAACTATTGTTTATTGCTGGCATAATTATCACTGTCCGTGCAAAAGAATAGGTACGGCGTTGTTCTGGTTGCCTGACACGACAAGCCTAATTGTCGAGGAAGCTCTCCGCTCGTTTTGCTTTGGACAAACAAGCGTGTTATAAAAAGCACTCTGGCAAAATTTCCTGAAAAACTTTCGTTGCAGTTGAAGGAGGACACCCAATGGATCTGGAAAAAATGATTCGTAATGTGCCCGGTTTTCCTAAAGAGGGGATTACGTTCAAAGATGTCACCACCTTGCTTAAAGACCCTCTGGCGTTCAAGTATACCATCGATGCCCTGACAGAAAAATATCGTGACAAAGCTATCGACGTTGTTGTTGCCACGGAAGCGCGAGGATTTATCTTCGGTGCGCCGCTGGCTTATACTCTCGGTGTCGCGTTCGTGCCCGTACGCAAACCGGGGAAGTTGCCAGCGGAGACAGTAAAAATCGAGTATGCGCTGGAATATGGTACCGACGCCGTGGAAATACATAAAGACGCTATCTCTCCCGGCCAGAAAGTATTAATAGTGGATGATCTTCTGGCTACGGGAGGAACGGTGCTGGCCACGGCGCAATTGGTGGAAATGCTGGGTGGGCAGGTGATGGGCATCGCTTTTCTCATCGAACTACTTCCTCTTAAAGGAAGGCGGAAACTGTCGGCATACCCCGTTAAGAGCCTGATCAAATGTGAGGATTATTAGCATTTTCCGCTTAGTGCTGCCACCCTCTCTGCCGGATGATATTTTCTCAGCGTAGTTGCATGATGACAAAGTCGTAGAATACCAATGGCAACGAGTGCATTGCGT
>DKFF01000028.1:18069-23132 GCA_002452795.1 Dehalococcoidia bacterium UBA6803 | reverse complement strand
GGAATTCCACCTTTTTGATAAGATTCGTTTATGCCTCTCTTATCTCCAGTATTCGGTCAATCCGAAAGACCCTTTCCTCATTTCGCTTCAGGCAGAACGCCCGCATACCGAGGTATTTTTTGCCGAGGTACTCCATTTCCCCCACGGCCTCCGGTCTGACAACCCTCGTCGTCTTCTCGTCGCTGGGCTTGAGATACACTATCTCCAGCGCCGCCCTGTTCTCAATAGCTTTCCTGATTACATTGATTTTATCGTCCACCGGGCAGGCAGTTTCCGCCTTCTTGTATTGATACTTGGTCAGGAAATCCATCACCTGGTAATTCGTCCAGATATGCTTCTTCAGCACCGGCTTCTTGAGAATGATGCCGCCCAGCGTAGTACACCGGCTAAGCGCCACATACATCTGGCCGTGAGCAAAGGTGCCTTTACCGATATCGATAATCACCCGGTCAAAGGTCTTCCCCTGGCCCTTGTGAATGGTTACCGCCCAGGCTAGCATCAGCGGGAACTGCGTAAACGTACCGATGACTTCTGACTGTAGCCCCCCTGCCTCGACGAAGAACCGGAAGATTTCCCAGGTAAAGGGCGTAATCTCCACCTCTTCACCGTCAGCAAGCTCGGCTACAATGATATCTTCACCCCTCCTGTTCTGAGTAATACCGGTTATTTTCCCGATGCTGCCGTTAACCCAGCGACCTTCAGTATCGTTGTTAAGCATCATGATCTGCGCCCCCACCTTGAGTTGGATATCAACTGCGGTGGGAAGGTACCCCTGGGCGAAGTCTCCCTGGATGCTCCCGGTGAAGGTGTAAGGCCTGCCCTTCAGCACTGCCAGACGCTTGCCATTAATCTCTTCGGCGAGTCTGTTAGTGGTGGTCAGGTAGACGTAGAAATCGTCCGGCGGTGGCTCAAACTCCGGCTGGTACCTCTCGTTAAGAAGCTCCAGCCCTTCCTCGGTAACGGAGTTGTTGCGTATACCGTTGAGCAAGGTGATGAACCCCTCATCGTGCTGGCGGTATATCTTCTCCAGTTCTACAAATTCCATCTCGAAGGATTCGAACACCCGGGCTCCGTAGAAGTAGGGCGTCTCGTAAAGAGACCGAAAAACCTCCTTCTCACCGCCGGTGACCACGGGTGGCAACTGGTAAAGGTCGCCGATAAAGGCCATCTGGATACCGCCAAAGGGCTTATTGGATTCGGGGCCGTTCAACCGCAGAAAGCGGTCCACGCAGTCCAATAAATCTGCTCTCACCATGGAGACTTCATCAATGACAATGATATCCAGCTTGTGGTAGATACTCTTATTATCGCCGGAAGAGCGGAGCTTCCTGACCCGGTCGGGGGTGATACCGGGCTTGAACCTGAAGAATGAATGGATAGTCTGTCCTTTGACATTGAGAGCGGCCACACCGGTGGGCGCCAGCACCGCCACCTGCTTCTTGGTGACGTGCCGGAAATAGTTCAGCAGCGTTGATTTACCCGTGCCCGCCCGGCCGGTAATGAAGATGCTCCGGTCACTGTTCTCCATGATATCGAGGGCGTACCGGAACTGTTCGTTGATTTCTATTTGGGGCTGTTTATGTTTCGTGTTTGTCATAGGCTGTCTATGCTAAAGCACTGAACCTGGCTACTTGGGGAGCCTTCAGGAACTGCCAATTGCCTCTTATCCCGCAGTTCAGCGCCGCCACTTCGATGTGCAACATGGCAATACCACAATCAAAACGCTTGGATATACTGAACTCTGGGCCACCGGTTCTTACGTAAACTGTGATACTGCCGTCTTGCACGTCAAATCCCCAAGGCTGGCGGTTTACCGCAGAAGGGGCAAGTCTGGCAGCTTGAATAGACACCCTTATCCATAGTGAAGCCACACTCCCAGGCTTAAAGAAACCGGCAACCCAACAGGTATTCAGGCCCAGAGCTGTGGCCTCCAGTATGACTCCCTCTCCGGCATAACCTACCTCTTCCTGAGCAGAAGCGCTGTCCATATTCCCAATAAAAGCAATAAATGCGGGTGCGTCTTTAATTTTTCCATAGCTGCCGATAATGCCTTTGAAAACGTCTCTTACCGATTCAGTCACCAGACATAGTCTGGTGCTGGGAAAAGGCACGAAACGTTTGCACATTGTATCAAGCGCTGACAATTTGTCTGGTTCGATTGCATGGCTTGCATCAAAATGTCTGCGTGACCTTCGCTTTTCAATAACGGGATACCATCTTGAGAAAGGAATATCCATACAGTTTCAAGATTAAAGTATCTGGTAACCCTTTGCAACTTTTCGCCCGATTGTTCAACCAGAGGATATTCTGGCATAATGCGAAGTTGGAACGCCGTCTCATTCCCGTTGTATTCGTTAGCTGGTCAGATCCGATTAAGCGACTTGAGCCGTAACACACACTATCGTTTCATGGTGTGCGACCATCGTTATCAATCATATTTCAAGTTTCGGCCAAGACGTGGCTGTGAGGTCCAATCGCACTGACCTTGGTATTTCTGTGTTACAACTGACATCTTAAGCATCGAGGCAACCGCGTTGCGAGTCAGTTTGAATAGCATAAATTGATAGATTTTGAGCATAATACACTACACTAGTCTTCCACGGGTAACAATAATTAATTCTATTAAAAGTGGGGTAAACCCACTTGACAACTCGTCCCACCTTGTTATAACCTGTGTGTATTAGTGTAAAGGTAGGCAGATATATGATAACCATAATAAAGGATGAGAAACTAACAAGGATAGCTGATAGCGTGAAGCCAGATGCTAAAAGGCGAGTGCATTTACCTAAAGTCTTAATAAGAGAAGGCGTAACTTATCACATATATACTAATAGCGTTGGGCAAATCATTCTAGATCCTCAGATAACTATACCTGCATCGCAGGCGTGGTTATTGGAAGATAAGACTACGTTAGCTTTGGTTGATAAGGGTATGACTGAATCAGCTAATGGACGAGTAATAGACCGGGGTTCATTCGCAAAATATACAAAAGATGCGTCGTGATCTGCGTTTTACCCATACTGCTGATAAGCAACTTGCCATTATAGAGAACGACCCTGCGTTAGTAGACGTTCTCAAGCAAGTCAGAAAAACACTAGGATATCTAGAAACGAACCTTCGGGCTAAGTCTCTACAAAATCACGAGTTTGAGTCGCTAACAAGGCGTTATGGGAAGAAAATTTTTGAGGCTTACGTCCAACAAAATACCCCCGGAGCTTATAGGATATTCTGGCATTATGGTCCCGATGAGATAGAGAAAAATGGCGATCGTATAGCTATTATTACCATAGTAGCAATAACTCCCCACCCAGAATCCTAAACAGCTAGGTTAATTCCCCCACCTTACCCCAGTTGTTTTTTTCCAATCTCCCTCCTCCCGCAGCATAACTTTAACAGACACTATGGTTGGATCGTGGTGGAAAGAAATAACCCGTAGCCTATTAGGGAGAGAGCATCCTCGAATTGTTAAAGACCGTCATCGTGAAGAGTGTTTTCGACCATCCCACCAGCGGAGCTAATATGATAACCCTTACCAGTAAAAGCTACCGGTCAGTGCTCTGCCCCTCAATTAGTTCTTAATTGTTGTATTACAGTAGGGATGAGCTAATTGCGCATTATCAATGGTACCTATTCCGCCATCCTCTTTGCGGACAATATGGTCGATAGAAATAGCATGGTTGCTATTGATTCTTTGAGTCACTTTCCGACATTTGGTCAAAAACTTGATTGTCTCACTTCCATCCGCATCTGGTTTCAAGCCATTATCGGTTAGAGGTACATCATTTACGATATTGACAAAATCCAACACCAAAGGTAGACCCTGCGCAGCGTATGCCTTTCCTCCTATTGGTAGGTCAAGCGTTTTTATAGGGCTATCCAATTCCGGATTAAAAAGAAGTTTATTAATATCCTTGGCTATTTCTTGAATCACTGCCTGATTTTCTTCGGAAAAAGCCGACCAATATTTGTGTCCCTTACCGCTACGAATAATTGCCCTTGCGGCTATGGCGTTTGGGTTTTTTCTCGCACGTAGCACCCTTAATTCAGTTGGGTTAATGGGTGAAGCTTGCTGATTTATCTTGAAGTATGATGCTTCAGCCTTCGACGAACCACCTTGGACCCATTGAAGTTGAATAGCAAGGGCCCCCAGACTCTTGGCCCTCGCAATAATTTCCGGTTTTACTTTCTCAGGGTAACTGGTGGCAAGCTCGTAATCTTTAAATAGACCCACTTTTCTCCGTATCTGATTCTTCGTGCGTTCAGCTATTCCGATCTGCTCATCGGGAATAATACCATCGTAGAATTTCTTAGAGATATCTCCGTCTCCGTAGTCATCGTTGATCCAGGCAGCCAATGTGCTTAATCTGTGGGACCCATCTATTACGAAAATAAAACCACTTGTACTTCTCCATAGGATTACAGCCGGAATTAGGTCGCCTTCTAAAAAGCTTTCAATAAAGTCAGAAATTTTATTAGTATCCCACTCATTGGTTTCTCGCTGAAAATCGGGTTTTCTAAGGGCAGAAAAGAAGAAGTCCTTTTCTCTTAAATCATTGATGGATATTGTATTCCTCGTAGCCACAACCTGGGTTGGTTCCTTAACATCAAAATCTTCCCGGGGGATAAGCGCGTCCAGATTTACTCTTGCCATACCCAACTCCTTTCCCGAAGTACATTGTATCGGAGTATCGTTTACCTAAATACCCTCTTATTGGGCATTATAATCCTACTGACACCCCCCTTCAACAATTAATGTTTTTAGCATCATATGCATTGATTCCATTTCAAGGTTTACTGATTCGTTACTCACCACCAGCGTACAACTCTTTAAAAGTTAGTGGGAAATCTTGATGTAATAGACATCTCAGTCAGGAGATATGCAAATCTCGCTCCAAATATGATGAAAGCGTTGCTCCCCACTGAGTTTGAATTGGAATTAACGTGCAAGGGAGTATACTCCCCCAATGTGCACTAACCTTGGCTTTCTGAATATAATCCTGACCCAAAGAAGAAAGTTGCCTGGCTTGTTCCCGCAGAATGCGTAAAGACGCGCTAGACTTCAG
>DKFF01000028.1:0-18053 GCA_002452795.1 Dehalococcoidia bacterium UBA6803 | reverse complement strand
CTACCCACCTGGCGTCCTGATGCGGTGAGTAAGCGGAGGTCTGCCCGTTTCGCATAAAGGTGCGAGGGAAACGGAACATTCTGTGTGTTTTCATCCAGTCTTTTGTTTTCCTAGTTTCTTCTTTCACCAGCAGTCTCTTCCAATACAAGGGGAGTGAGGTGGTAGAGTTCAGGGGCCTAACGGCTCAAGGGAAATACTGCTGGATAGAGGAGGCAGCAAAGGCATTGGAGAAGGAACCAATCAAACTGGAATTCTTAGAGGAAGCACTGGTTGCTTAAAGGGATTGACCGAGATGGTAGAAGGGTGAGGTGGTCTCCAAATTTCGGACAGGTTGCCCGAGAGCGGGTTCTGCCCCTAAAATAAATAACAGCAGATAGGCCAGATATCTTCAACACCGACCAGGGCGCTCAGTTCACCAGTGAGGCCTTTACCGGGCTCCTGCAGCAGCACGGAATCAGAATCAGTATGGATGGGAAAGAAAGCTACAATGACAATCTGTTCATCAACACTGAGCGTCCCCACCAGGCTCTGGGCTACCGGACACCGGCCGAGGTGTTTACCTTAACCCCGGCGGAGGCTATCCATGAAGTTATGGTAGAATCTTTAACATCAGACCCCTTGAGGATGGCGTGACCCTTCCCCCTAAAACAGTAGCACCCTGATGTGGAGTCCTCCGCTATAATGAAGCGAAAGAGGAGGGCTAATCATGGTGCGCAGGAAATATACCGAGGAGCAGATCATTGCGGTGCTCAAAGAAGGGACGGCCGGCGTCCCGGTCAGGGAGCTTTGCCGCAAATACGGGATGAGTGACGGCGCCTACTACAACTGGAAGGCAAAATACGCTGGCATGACCGTTAGCGAACTCAAGAGGCTAAAGGGCCTCGAAGATGAAAACAGGCGTCTGAAACAGATTGTGGGCGAGCAGGCGCTCGACATCAGAGCGCTCAAGGAATTACTCTCAAAAAACTTTTGAAGCCCAAGGTAAAGCGTTTGGCGGTCTCTCGTGCTAGGGAGAGCCTTGGGCTGAGCGAAAGGAAAGCCTGCCTCCTGGCGAATATATCGCCTTCGGTCTACCGGTACCAGCCGAAGGTGGGTAACGATGGCATACTGCGTAAACGTTTGCGGGAACTGGCAGGACAGAGAAAGCGGTTTGGCAGCCCAAGACTGCATATCTTACTGAAGAGGGAAGGTCTGGTGATAAACCATAAGCGGACGGAGAGGCTATATCGAGAAGAGGGGCTGGCACTCAGAAGAAAACGCAAGAGGAAAGGCGCCGCCGGAGTGAGGGTAATGATGCCAATGCCACAGCGGACGAACGAGCGCTGGAGCATGGATTTCGTCACCGACAGCATCGTTACCGGGCGCCGTTTCCGCGCCTTGGCTATTGTCGATGACTATTCAAGGGAGTGTCCGGCCATCGAGGTGGATACTTCCCTGGGAGGACGCAGAGTGGTAGGTGTATTAGAGAAGCTGGCTGAGACCAGAGGGCTGCCGGAGGCAATCACGATGGATAATGGACCTGAATTCGCGGGGCGAGCGCTGGACGAATGGGCTTATCGCAAGGGTGTCAAACTGAATTTCATCCGACCTGGCAAGCCGGTAGAGAATGCCTTTGCAGAGAGCTTCATCGGCAGGCTGAGAGATGAGTGTTTGAACACGAACTGGTTTATTAACTTGAAACATGCCCGTGATACCATCGAAGACTGGAGAATCGACTATAACGAGGTCAGGCCGCATAGCTCATTGAAGGGAAGCACCCCAAAGGAGTATGCTAAAGTAACGGCTGGACTCTAAATAGCGGGTGATGCTAATTACGGGGTAAGGTCACCTAGCGCCCATAATCGCCACTTTGGCATATGCTCAAAAGACACATTCCGATGAAATGTGTCTTTCCACAGAGAAAGCCTCGGTGGTATAACTCAATATGCGGGCTGCGGAGCCAAGAAACTTATTGAAGGAGGGTAAATATAGCGAAGACCACTGATGAAATGAAGGACATTGCGAGCAAAGCAAAGGGATGGGCAGTAGCCACAGCTACCAAGGATGGCGTACCTAATGTTGTCTCTGTTGCTTTTGGTGAGGTGCTTTCTGAGAATCAAATCCTGCTCATGGATGTCTTTATGAAAAAGAGCGAGGAGAATATCAAAGCAAATTCGAAAGTGGCAGCCTCGGTTTGGGATATGGAAAGCATGAAAGGTTATCAGTTCAAAGGCGACGCCAAAATTGAGACTCCGGGCAGAGTTTTCGATGATGGAGTCCAGATGGTTAAATCGATGACGCCTCAGCTTACGCCCAAGGCTGCGGTTGTTGTGGATGTAAAGGAAATCTATATAACATCGCTTGGATCAAATGCTGGGAAATTAGTGAGTTGAGCCCCTTGTTAGGCTCCGCAGCCATCCCACAACCACCTTAGCAATAGCGGCACCGTGTCTCAGAGACTACTGCACAAGCTGGCTTTCTGTTAGGTCATAACTAATGTTTGTTTTTATATCTTGCAGGCTGTACAATGACCAAGCCAGTAATGATTCCGTTGTTCGCTTATTCGCACAAGCACAATACTCGCCATATCTCTCTTCTACCAACAACCATATTACTCTAATCTGGTGTGCCTGTGATAATTGAGCGATACATTAGTCAAGCCAGCAGTCGGGGGAGAAACACTGTTTGTTATTGGCGAAGAATTACAGTCTGGGAAGAAGGTGATATCCGTGAGACTATTCGACCCTCAGTTCAAAACATACTTTCCTAACTACATCCTTCAAAGCCTAATGGCGATAGTTGTCCTGGTCATCATCTTAACCGTTCTAGAGATAGGGGCTCATCTTGCTCTAGTTGCTTCTATGGGTGCGAGTAGCTTTATTGTCTTCGCCATGCCCAAGAGTACACAAGCCCAGCCGCGCTACGTTATCGGGGGACACACCGTAGGACTATTGAGCGGAGGTGCCTGCTACCTTCCTTTTCTGTGGCTTTCCTTTCCAGTGGGCAGTCTGGGGGCAGAGCTTCTATACGTATTTATGTGTGCCGTAGCGGTGGGCATGGCCATTTTCCTAATGAGTATTACTGATACTGAGCATGCTCCTGCAGCCGGTACTGCGCTTGGCATCGTAGCTCACGGGCCTAGCTGGCAAGCGGTGGTTTTCATTCTATCCTGTGTATTGGCCCTGTCTCTGGCCAGATGGTTGCTGAGGGGTAAGCTGAGAAATCTGGTATGACATTGGGCGCCGCCCAACAAAGTGACGAATTGTGAAATTCCGCTCTTTGGTCAACCTTTACAAAGCTTTTCTTCCCTCTTGCGTTAGTTTGTTATATACTCGGCTTATGACAATTTAATTACCAGAGGTGAGCGAAAGCATGCCATCACCAAGAGAAAAACTTCAACAACTACTCAGAGAACTCTTTCAATTTGGGTCGGCTGACCTCGACTTCGGTATCTACCGGATAATGAATTTCAAGAGGAACGCTATTGAGCGCTTTATCAAGGAAGATTTAATTGAAGCGGTTGACAAAGAGCTTTCTTCGGGAATGCTTGCCAGTCAGTCTCAAGCAGCATTGGAGTTAAAGGAGGTAGCAGCCCAGATTTGTGAGACGTTGGGAGAGACAGCGCTCAATGGTGACGGCAGTCTGGATGAGGCCTACAAAGGAACTCCGTTGGGCAAGCGTTATCTGGAGCTCCAAACCCGGGCTTCTCAAGCACAAGAACGGCCTGCCCTTGAAGCAATAATCTTCAACCATCTGTACACTTTCTTCAGTCGCTACTATGATAATGGGGATTTTCTTTCCAAGCGCCGCTATAGTCGCAGGGAGAAGTATGCCATTCCCTATAATGGAGAGGAAGTCTATCTGCACTGGGCGAATAATGATCAATACTATGTGAAGACCGGAGAATATTTTAACGACTACAGATTCAAGTCTCCCTATGGTATAAGCGTCCACTTCATGCTCGTCGCTGCGGATGTTGAGAAGGACAATGTCAAGGGAGATAAGCGATTTTTCGTGCCCATACCTCATGAGGTAACATTCGACGCGGAAAAGAAGGAAATTACTATTCCTTTTCAGTACCGGTCATTAACAGAACAGGAAGAAATCAAATACGGGCAGCGTAACCAGCAAGATATAATCACTAAAGAGTCTCTGATTACGATTCCAGCCAAGCTAGAAAAAGACGTTGCTACCCTACCCGCCCTGCTAATTACCCATCACACCACATCTGACGGTCAGCAAGTCAATTATCTTGAACACCATCTGCGCCAGTATACCAGGCGTAATACTTCTGATTTCTTTGTTCACAAGGACTTGAAAGGATTTCTTACGCGTGAACTGGACTTCTATCTGAAAAACGAAGTATTGAATCTTGATGAGATGGAGGCCGGTGGGGAGGCACGTTCAGAGGCTTGGTTCCAGATTATGCGTGTAATCAAGTCTATTGGTAGCCGTGTCATTGAATTTCTTGCTCAGATTGAGGACTTCCAGAAAAGGCTTTTCGAGAAAAGAAAATTCATCCTGGAGACGCAGTATTGCATTACCGTGGCTAATGTCCCCGATGATTTCTATGCTGAGATTGCCGAGTGTGAAGCTCAATGGCAGGAATGGAAGGAACTTTTCCACCTTGATGAAGAGCAACCAAACCTTTTCACATCGGCTGCCAAAAGTAAGAAGGAACGCCGCATCGCTACTCTGAAAGAGCAGCCCACGTTGGTCATTGATACAAAGCACTTCGGCCAGCAATTCAGAGACAGGCTGCTGGCAAGCTATGATAGCCTAGATGAGGTGACTGATGGCCTCCTGGTTCATGGCGAGAACTTCCAGGCACTTAATCTTCTACTCGAGAAATATCGCGAGAAAGTCGATTGTGTATACATTGATCCTCCATACAATGCTAAGACTAGCGAAATACTTTATAAGAATGATTTTAAACATTCCTCCTGGTTAACGCTCATGGCTAACAGATTGGAACTCGGGTCAAAGTCGCTCCGTCAGGATGGCGTGCAAATAATTGCAATAGATGAAAATGAACAAGAAAGGTTGGGAGTGCTTCTCAATAAATTGTTTCCTATGAAAGCTCGCACTTGTGTGACGATTGTCCATAACCCATCTGGTCAACAAGGAGATAACTTTTCTTATTGCCATGACTACGCATACTTCATTTATCCTTTCCCTGGAAGATATATTAGCATGCAAACGCGGGATGAAGCTGAAG
This sequence comes from Dehalococcoidia bacterium UBA6803, assembly GCA_002452795.1. Taxonomy (GTDB): domain Bacteria; phylum Chloroflexota; class Dehalococcoidia; order GIF9; family AB-539-J10; genus UBA6803. The sequence goes on along the minus strand of DKFF01000028.1, from coordinate 12,856 downwards.
ACAAACGCAATTTCCGGGACGTTACTGGGGAAGATTCATTACGCATTGCTGCTGCTAATTGTTTTTACCCGATTCTTATCAAAGAGGGAAAAATCATTGGCTTTGGCGGGGTTTGTGATAATTCATTCCATCCAGAGGGACCTAACAAGCTACGAGAAGACGGTGTAATTGAGGTTTATCCGATTGATCCTCAAGGTATAGAGAGGAAGTGGCGATATGCGAGGCAAACCGTAGAAAGTATAGCAGATGAACTTAGTGTTAAATATATTACTTCTCGGAGTGTTTGGGATATACAGCGAACCAAAAACCGATTCAACCACAAAACTGTATGGACTGGAGCAAGGTATTCCGGAAACAATCATGGTACCCAATTATTGAATCATATTATGGGAAGCAGAGATGCATTCCTCTATCCAAAATCACTGTATACGGTTCTCGATAGTGTTAGTGCTGGCCTAAATGGAGACTCGACAGCTCAAATACTGGACTATTTTGCAGGTTCTGGAACAACGGCTCATGCCGTCATTAACCTTAATCGAGAGGATAATGGTAAGCGCAAGTTCATACTTGTCGAAATAGGTGATTATTTTGATACTGTCCTTACTCCCCGTATCAAGAAGGTAACTTTCACCCCTGAGTGGAAGGATGGTAAGCCTATCCGGCCGGCTTCTGCAGAAGAAGGCGAGCGCAGCCCGCGTATCGTGAAATATATCCGTTTGGAGAGCTACGAGGACGCTCTGAATAATATTACCTTCCCCGATGTTCCCAAGACACTGTATGACTTTGATGATTACTTGTTGAAGTACATGCTGGCTTGGGAGACAAAGGAGAGTGAGACGCTGCTGAACGTTGAGAAGCTCGCCAGCCCATTCAGCTACAAGCTCATTATCACTGGTGGTGAAGAATTTCAAGAAAAGCTCGTGGATATACCGGAAACCTTTGCCTACTTGCTGGGATTAAATGTTAAAAACCGCCGTGTCTATCAAGATGAAGAACGGTATTATCTCGTATATCGGGGAAACATTGACTACCGGGAGACTGCTGTTATCTGGCGCGAGACATCCGGATGGGAAAAGGCAGACTACGAGCGGGATAAGCAGTTCGTGGAGGAGCAGAAGCTTACCGAAGGAGTTGACGAAGTTTTCGTAAACGGGGATAGCTATATCCCAAAGGCGCGGGCACTGGAGAGTGTATTTAAGAACCGAATGTTCGGGAGCCTGTAGCCTATGACTATAGCCACAAGACAGACTGAATATATCAAGTTGGAAAAACGGCTGGTACTGCTTGCCTGGCTCAATGACCTGTTTGGCTATGCCAGTAACCAGGCGCCGCTTTCCGACATGAAGGAGGCTGACGAGGGGTTCGACCCCCATGGTCGGAGCTTCATCTACCACCGTCTTGTCGGCCAGGGTGATAAGCTCAATATCCCACTGGATGACTTGGACCGCTACGATGAGAACATCCATCACCATCTTGCCACTATAAATCAGCGCCGACCGGAGCCAATCATCCTGCGATATTTTCAGTACCTGGCCCTACTATACGCTGAAGTGTTCCTGGACTGGCGGTTCAACCATACCAGTAGAATGCTAAAGTCGCTGAACGATTTTGTGCGCGACCGCAACTCACGTAAACCTATCGGTGAGATCCCTGACTCAGAGTTCAGCGATACGGACTTGAACAAGCTCGCCTTCTGGATGGCCACCGGCAGCGGCAAGACGCTTATTATGCATATAAATTATTTGCAGTTTCTTCTCTACAATCGCAGGCCGCTGGATAATATCCTGCTCATCACTCCCAACGAGGGACTTACTGAGCAGCACATGGACGAGATGACAGCTTCCTCCGTTCCCTGTGAGCGGTTTACTCTTGGAGAAAGCGGCCTGGGGTTGATTGACCCCGATACGGTCCGTGTCATCGAAATAACCAAGCTCGTCCAGGAGAAGCGGAGCGGTGGCGTAAGCGTGCCGGTCGAGGCTTTCGAAGGAAATAATCTTATATTTGTAGATGAGGGGCACAAGGGTTCCGGTGGAGAGGCCTGGAGAAGATTTCGTGATGCACTTGGGGAGACCGGTTTTACCTTTGAGTACAGTGCCACCTTCGGTCAGGCACTTTCTGCTTCTCACAGAAACGAACTGACGGATGAATACGGCAAGGCGATAGCTTTTGATTACTCCTATCGATACTTCCACAGTGACGGCTATGGAAAAGACTTTCATATCCTGAATCTACGCGAGGAGACTACCCAAGAGAAGACCGAGTTCTTACTACTGGGAAACCTGCTGAGTTTTTACGAGCAGCAGCGATGTTTCAAAGAGAAGGCAGATACCTTGCGTCCGTACAATCTGGACAAGCCGCTGTGGGTATTCGTCGGCAGTAGCGTAAACGCAGTATATACAGAGGCACGCCAGAAACGATCAGACGTACTCACTGTGACCCGTTTCCTGCATCATTTTCTTGAGAATAGAAATGGGTGGGTAATTGAAGCCATTCGCAAGATAATTGACGGTAAAACCGGGCTAATCGATACGCATGGAGAGGATGTATTCGCTGGGAGATTTGAATACCTCCGTGGATCCAGGCATGATGCAGAAGCTGTCTTTTATGACATACTCGCAAGCGTTTTTCATACTTCCGCTGCTGGTCAACTCCATATGGCTGATATACGGGGCAGATCTGGCGAACTGGGGCTACGGGCTGGAAACTCAGAGGATTACTTCGGTCTTATCTATATTGGTGATACGAGTACATTTAAGAAATTAGTGGAGGCAGATGGTGTTGGAATTAACGTAGAAGACGATGTTATCTCGGATTCCTTGTTCGAAGGTATCAATGATCCAGCCAGTAAAATCAACGTTCTTATTGGCGCAAAGAAATTCATGGAGGGGTGGAACAGCTGGCGGGTTTCCAATATGGGCTTGCTAAATATAGGCCGGACAGAGGGCTCGGAGATTATCCAGCTTTTTGGTAGAGGCGTGCGTCTACGCGGACTGGATTTCAGTCTTAAACGCAGTGCTGCCATAGATGGAGAACACCCGGAGCATATACGTTTACTGGAAACATTGAACATTTTCGCGGTTAGAGCCAATTATATGGCACAGTTCCGGGAATATCTTGAACGCGAGGGAATAGAAACTGAAGGCCATGTAGAACTACCCCTGGCAATAAAACCGAACGAGGAATTTCTGGGAAAGGGATTATTTGTACCGTCTCTTCCTGAAGATAAGGACTTCGCTACAGAGTATAACGTCTTTGTAGTACCTGATACAGCAGCCAAAGTTGACCTAGATTTATCTTTGAAGGTACAGTCTATGCGAAGTTTGTCGGGTCAGCTGGCAACGACAGCTATGAAGGCTGGACAGGAGCAGATTATACCATCCGAAAGCCTTGATTTAATTGACTGGGAAGCAGTCTATATCAAGCTACTTGAGTTCAAGGAAGAGAAGGGATTCGCAAACTTGATTATCCAGGCGGACATGCCCCGGAAACTACTTGAACGTGAGGACTCGAAGATCTATTCACTGGTATCAGACGACAATGTAGTCAGGCCTCGATCTTTTGCTGAAATAGACTTACTTCAAGAGACTACTATATCAATACTGCGCAAGTACCTTGAGAAGTACTACCGTGTGTACAAAGAGCGATGGGATTCTAAAAACAGGGTTTACGCTCTTTTGGATGAGAATGACGACAATTTCCAAGACTATTCTATCCGTATTGCCAGAAGTGAAACTGACCTCATTGCAGCGGTTAAAACACTGATTGATGAAGGAAATCGCATATACAAGGATGAGACACGAGAGCTTCCGAACATCCATTTTGACCGTCATTTATACCAGCCTCTGCTTATTGAACGAGGGGATAGATTGATAAGTAAACCCCCTGGCTTGAATCAAGAGGAACAAAGGTTTGTAAACGATCTACGGGAATTGGTTCGTCAAGAGACTAGCAAATCATTGGCGAATAAGGAAATTTTTCTCTTACGTAATCTAAGCCGGGGAAAAGGTGTTGGATTCTTTGAAAATGAAGGCTTCTACCCCGACTTCATATTATGGATTAAGGAGGGGAGCCAGCAGCGAGTGATTTTCGTCGAACCTCATGGAATGCTTCACGAAAAGGCTTACGAGCTCAGTGATAAGACAACATTGCATGAGCGTTTATGTGAATTGTCCAAATCCTGGGCTAAAAAAACTGAATTAAAAAATATAAGTTTAGATTCATATATCATTTCAGCCACACCGTACGAAAAACTACGCCCTTACTATGGTGGTGGCACTTGGTCTCGAGGTGATTTCATAAGTAAACACATCCTCTTTCCTGATCCGCCTGCAGATGTTGATTATCTGAAGCCTCTGTTCGAAGCTGTTCAGATTGAACAAAACTGACTTTTGTGTAATCTCGTCCATCCAACAAAAAGTCAGCACATCACTTTCAGGCTAATACCCTCCCATTAGGATAGAAGAAAGCCTGATGGTTTCGGTGAGGTGCACAATTAGTTGGGCAGTTTGGGTTCTCACGACAATTCTTAAAATTCCTGAAATTCGAGTTATGTTCATTGTATAATAGGAATGACGGTGAAAGTCTTCGTAAGCTCAGTCATCCGAGAGTTTGAACAGTTTCGAGGAGCAGCTCGAGATGCTGTTATAAAGGCTGGTATGCAGCCTATCGTGGCTGAGGACCCAGAACTATTCCCTGCTCAGAATCAAAGTCCACAGACTGTTTGCTTTCAGGGCATTGATGATTGTGATGTGTTCGTTTTGATTCTGGGACACCGTTATGGCGACCTCACTGAAAGCAGTCTGTCAGCAGTGGAAGAGGAATACTGGCACGCTAGATTTGGCGTAAAGGAAATCAAGGTCTTTGTTCACTCTGTAGAAAGGGAGGCTGAACAAGAAGAGTTTCTAAAACGCATAAGTGAATGGGAAAGCGGGCATTTCCAAAATCCGTTTAGCTCTCCAGAAGACCTAAAATCAAAGATAATACAGGCTCTTTCTGAGATGCCCAAAAGCCAAGGAAAAAAGGTAGAAAGTCCATCGCATGAAGGTATTCATGACTGGCTGATCTGTTTGAAAAAGTATACAGAGGCACAGCTAGACCGGTCAACGATGACTACTCCTATTATTGGCACTCAGCCTCGGCCAGAAATAGAAAAACTCAAGTCTGCATTGGCAAGCTGTGGGAAAGCTCTCATTATTGGAAATTCAGGCACCGGTAAGAGCGGCTTGCTTACTACGTTCGTGGATCGGGAACTCTTGACTGGAAGACAACCAGTTCTATTCATAAACGCCAATACATTACCTCGAACCGCCACATCCCCTGACGTCGTTGCTAGCCTTATGCCTATCGAGACACCACTCGCTAAGATGCTTAGGCTGGTCAGTCAGATTATGGGTACATGCTATATTGTTGTAGACCAACTTGATTCTGCAGGCGGTACAGATCTGGGCCGTATGTTATGTGGGTTTCTTAAAGAAGTATCTACCCTTCCAAAAATCAAAGTAGTGGCCGCGAGCCGCTCTTATGATGCACGCGAAAGAAACGAGATACGTACACTGGATTTTCCAACCATTGAAGTCAAGCCTCTAAGGGAGGAGACTGTCCAAGAGCTGCTGGGCGAACTTGATATAAAAGAACCGTCTCAGGATTTGGTTATGTTGGCCCGGAATTTCCTGAATTTGAGTCTGATAGGCAGCTTGGTGAAAAGTGGTGTTGTAGTGCCAGATATGATCAATGAAGTTTCGCTCTGGAACAGGTTTAAAGATAGTATAGTCGAGCGGGAGAGCCAAGAAGCCTTAGCAAAGGCCGTCGATCTTGCCCAATCCAGTATGAAAGCGCGAGAGTGGGATTTTGCGTTTGACATTGCTCCTGATGAGCCTACCAAACAGCTAATCAGTAGAGGGATATTAGTCCGCTCCGCAGGTGAGAGATATAGCTTCTTCCACGAAGAGATGCGCAGTTACCTGTATGCGTGGGACGCATCAATACGTCGTAAGATTCTTCCTGACATCTTGTGTAAAGAGCTTAGTGAAGTAGAAGCCTTTGGAGTGTTGCGATGGATGCAGATGATGTACCACGAAGAAATGCCCGATGTTGAACTTGAGTTTGTTCGGATGTTATTGAAACCTGACTCTGGATTCAGCTTCTATACCAGAGCAGTCTGTTTGGACGTTTTGAAGAAACAAAGCAACCCGACACCTGAGATGGCTATAACTCTGTGCGACAGTCTGAAAGCTGTCCAAGCTCATTCCCGTTATTTTTTCGGTGGGCTAGATAATCCGGTTTGGTTCCCTCATCTAGCCCAGCAAGGAATATTTGATAAGCCACCCGAACCCATCATAACGGACAAGGGAATAATAATGCCGCAATGGGATGCTACCGGATATCTAGTAAGAGTAGCTTCCGTTTATGCTGACGAAGTTGCCGATATGGCCACTCGCATTAAAACTGAAAACCTCCGAATCTACGAGCAGCTTACTAAGGCAGCTCTTCAGATGCCTGCTCGACCTGCTTCGAAAATTGCTCGGGCAGCAATAGATTGGCTTGCAATTCCTAACCAGTTCTTCCTCGTAGATCACTGTGGTGAACTCGCGGTTCATTTGGCTGCAGGATGCGAATGGAAACCGGCAGTGGCACTCTGTGAGGCTCTGATCGAAACGACTATTGACCCAGTTCCTGCAAGCATGAAAGATAGCCCGTATTTCAGATCCCACGCCCGATTCAAGCATGATGTTCATGAGGTTGAAAGATTCATTCAAAGCCGAATACCGACCTTGGCTGATACCCGGTTCGAAGAAGTGATCGATCTTCTGGAAAGACAGCTAGTCAAGACGATGAGTTTAGATCAGTCGGATCCAAAGTACTCGTATTGGCGACACGCAGTGGAAGACAGTCCTCAAAACATCGGGCATGGAGAATGTAAAGACGTCCTTATGGAAGCAATCAGAGATCTGTTGTGCGATTGGAGTCAGTGTGACGCAACAAGGGTGGTGCCTATTCTTAGAAGATATATACATCACGAGTATTCTATCTTCAGGAGAATAGCTTTATATATCATTCAAGTTAACAAGCCGGCGTATGCAGAATTGGCCCAGCAGCTGCTAACGAATAGAATGTTGCTTTACGATATGACGATTCACCACGAATACATGCACTCATTACGTAATTGCTTTGATCTGCTCACTGCCAACCAGCAAAATCAACTCGTCGCGTGGATTCTAGACGGGCCCAGGAAGAAAGAAGATTTATCTAAAGAAAGACATGAAATGAGGAAGAATTCCTGGATAAGAGACAGACTCCATATGATAAAACAGCACATATCGGCAGATCTTGTCTCTCGGTTAGAGTCGTTGAATAAGCAGTTTGGTGAGCCGGAGCACCCCGACTTCCTTATATACACAACATCGTGGTGGGGCTCCGTAAGTCCATTGACTCAAACCCAAGTAGAGGAGACGCCAGATGATGAACTCATCAATTTTTTAAAAACGTTTACATCTGGAGAAGGCCTTCATGATCCTACATCGGAGGGACTTTCTGACGCTATCAAGTCTGCGATTGTCCGCAATCCGGCCAGATTCGCCCGGCTGGCACCACAAATGATTGACGAGCGAATAAAGGACTCCTATGTATATGCTCTTTTAAGCGGACTCGAAACTGCTTGGAAAAATGGAAAGAACTTTGAGTGGGAACCTGTAATTCGTCTGTGTGAATCGCTGGTTTCTCGCACGCAGATCTCTAAGCAGGATTCAGAACAGGATTCGTCTGAAGAAGACCCCATCCAGTGGGTTCACATACCAGGTACAGTTGCCGACCTTCTGGCGGAGGGCTTGAAGCATGATGAACATGCAATACCACCGAAATTTCTGCCGCGTGTTAGAGAATTGATTTTCAGACTGGTTGATGATCCCCACCCGACACCCGAGGAAGAAAAAGACATGGTCACTGGCGGTAACTGGAGTGCTGCCATGCTTTCCTTGAACTGTAATCGTGGTAAAGCGATGCATGCCTTAATTAATTATGCACTCCGGTATGTGAGGGTGAGAAAAGCTGAAAAGGATGGTAAAGATCCCTTTTCCAACGGTCGAAGAATGGAGCCAGAGGTGCGCCGAGTCTTAGATAACAAGCTGGACAAGACTAAAGATCCCAGTTTCGCTGTTCATTCCGTATTCGGATGGTATTTGCCGAATCTCCTTTACCTTGAGCGCCAATGGCTAGAGGGATCACTACCGCGGATTTTCCCTAGCGAGCCGGAGGCTACTGAATACTGGGAAGCAGCTTGGGATTCTTACGTGGGCTACGTTGGCAAATTTTACACCGATGTCTATCGGCTTCTTAGGCCTCAATATATGCGAGCTATCAATACCATGGAACAAGGCGCCTTGACCAAGCCAAGGCGCGAAAGACCGGACGAAAAAGTAGCAGAGCACCTGATAATAGCTTATATTAACGATTTACAGAAACTGGAAGACCCAGATGAGTTGCTAATCCAATTTTACCGCCGTGCTCCAGATCATGTTCGCGAGCACGCAGTATGGTTCCTGTGGCGCATTCTACAAGAGGAGAAACTAGGAAAAGAAGCAGGATTATGGCTCAAAATAAGGCGTCTTTGGGAGACACGAATTGCGGCTACGTTGGAGGTGGACGCCTCTTATGAGATGCGTGAAGAGCTGTCAAGTTACGCTTGGTTGTTGAAAGACACACCTGAGAACTTGGATGAGCTATATGCTTTGCTAGAACCTATCGTGCCTTATTTAGAGGTGGATACACACGGTCGACATTTCTTGGAATACCTCGCTGAACAGGCAAAGCTATTCCCCACAAAGGCAAGTCTACTCTTACTGAAGATGGCCAGAGAAGTGCCCGATAATATATACCTGAGTAGGGAAGAACCGGTAAGGCAGATTTTAGAAGCCGCCAACAGATCAATTGAGGGAGAAGCAAAGGAGAATGTCCGCAAAATAGTTAATCTGTTTGGCGAGCGAGGAGATTACCGGTATAGAGACTTGCTTGATTGAGGGTTACTGTTTAGTTTTTGATTTGAGCAATACACTAAAATTTAAATTTGAGGAATGCAGTGGATTATTCATGGTTAGAGGTAATGAAGAGCTCCCTTGATTCTCTTGACAGACTTACTTCCAGATTAAGAGCCGCAAGCGCTGGAGAACCCATTAACGATTCTGAACTCAGAATGGTCGTCGGTGAAATTGAAGAGAATACATCGAGAGTTTCGAGATTATTGTCACTTGAGAAGAATAGAGGAGTATTTTCTAAGTACCATATCAGTTCCCATGAGCTCTACTTGCTGACCCCAGATATTGATGATGATACCCGGAAATCCCTTCTACGAGGTAATCGCAAAGTATTTGATTCTATTGCCGATAGGTTATCGGAAGCTACCAGGCTTTGGAGAGAACGAATCATTCGACCTGCTGAAATGGAAATACCAGTCTTAAAACAGGTGGATAAAAAACAGTTTCAAAAGTACGAGCCGATACCTGATTGTAGGGCACTCTTGCTGCTAGGTGCGGGGGCATCCAGCCCATTACAACTACCAACCATGGCTGATTTCTGGCGAGATATACAGGCTAACTGCAGCACCGACGAAGAGCAGTATGCTGTGGGTATACTGCTCGATGCGGCAAAGGACGAAACTACTCACCTGCCGCCGGACTTGGAAAGACTACTCATGATGCTGGATAGATACAAAGCCTATTTCAACATACTCTGGGAAGATCCTTACTTCGGTTTGAGGGACAGCATGAAATACAGATTACCTTTACCATATCAACCTGTATTCCCTTGGCGTCGTGAACACCCGTTGGAGCAATTTATGAGGCGTTGCGGCCGGTCTTCCATCGGAATAAGTAGGATCAGAGACATGGTAACCAGTATTATGGATGCGTTTTATACCAAACAGCTTGATAAGGCGAAGGTTATTGATCTTTATACACCTCTTTTCTCTCGGCTTAACGATCGGTTCAGGGATAATTGCACCATTATATTTACTACGAATTATGATACGGCTATTGAACAATTTTGCGGATACGAAGGCATAGAATTAATAGGTGGTTTCCAGAAAACAGGGGCAAATCTCGTGTGGAATCCTGCGGTGTATTGTCAGCAGCCTCAGCCGGGTCAAAAAGTGATTACGCTGTTTAAACTGCATGGTTCGTTAACTTGGCGGAAAATCGGAAATGAAATAATCGAGTTTGGGATGTCAGCTAGGAGTATGCCAGGTGATACGGCTTTGATTTATCCAACCGAGACGAAAGAATATCCCTATGAGGAGCCTTTCAAGACTGCGTACAAGTTCTTGGACCGTTTTCTCAAAACCGCCGAGGTAGCTATTGTGATTGGGTACAGTTTCCGTGATCGCGGCATAACATACATAATTGACGAGGCTCAATCTATTAATCCTAATCTCAAATTCATCATTGTTTGTAGCGAAAACCCTGGGGATGATACTAGAAAGCGTTTCCCTTATGGGAGCCACGTCATAGAACATAATTTCGAACCTGGAGAGAACCCCAAGTATTTGACGCGGCTGAATGAACTAATCAGTAAGTTTCAAAAGCAAGCTGAATAGGCTGAGCATCAATTTAATGTCCGTGGTCCCAAACACTCATTATGTTTCGTTGTGAAGCTATATTCGTACGGAGTGCAACCACGACAATTGCTAGGGAAGTACTGTTGGAAAGACTTACGTAGTGTCTTAAGACACTGCCTGCAACACCGAAGGCATAGCAAATAACCGCTGGTCCGGGAAGCACTAAAGCTGGTAAACGAAGTAAGCGTTAGCTCCGACTAGCGACCCCCTGAATGATTTCAGCTTCACGTTTGCCAGATTGAGGAATTTGTCGCCCCTCATCGCTTGGCACACATTTGCATGCTGGCTGTGAAGTGACATCTGGGCGTGAGCATCTCCGGCTCTCACTGTGACGGTCTTCTCGCCACGGTTACGGGCAGGTACAACATAGTGACTAAGAATGAACCGACGAATTCTATCCGCGCTGCTCTCGGTATTTTTCGAGGACTGGGACACAAATGCTTCATCCACTCCAGGTTCTCTATTTCTTGAGCTTACTCTGCTGGTCATTCGTTTAGCCTCTTCGCACAGTTGCTCCATCTTTTGCAGTATTTCCTGGTATTTAGCATAATCCTCGCCGAAAAGTTCAGCTTCAGTCATAGGTCTATACCCTGACTGCCACTTCTCAATCAGTTTAATCCGCTCCCCTACTTGCTCGTCCGTAAAGCCACGAGTCTTTAATGAACGCCGAGAGTTGGAATTCCGCATCCATTCATGGTATTCTTTTTGCCCTTTCGAATCATCACATTTCTGGCAAGCTGGAACAACATTGCGAAGAATGAAGTCTCCGCACTGGATTACAGGTACTAGGTGGTCCCTCCTGGGAGCTTGTTTGGTGCCGCAAAAAGCGCAGCCCCCAAAAAATTCCAAAGAGGCTTCATAGTCTTCAGTAGGGCAATCATTTTCCAGCGCATTCTCTAAAATGGAACGCCTTAACTGATACTTCGCACGGGCGAAGCTGCCGGTTTGAGTTCTAACCTTGGTCATTTCATGCCCCCTTAATTCTCGCGTTGTAGGTTCTGTGATGAGCAATACTCTTAATGCATTCTACCACGACGCAGTTGATGAAGACCTGCCAGTGCAGCTATTACGGTGACTTAACAAAATAGCGTGTTGTGCAATCCTCATAATCTGAATGGAGCAGGTGGAATTCAAAAAGTTCGAGGTTATTGAGAGCTACTGACCTTACCCCCAAAAACTAGGCCAGTTATAATGAGAGTCTTCCGGCGAAAAGAAAAGAAGGAGGACTCGAAATGGGGCATCAGAAATACACTGACGAGCAGGTTATCAACATTCTGAGGAATGCCTCACCTTCTATCGCTTCCCCGAGCGTTACTGGAAACATATCCGCACCAGCAATGTCATCGAGAGAGCCTTCAAGGAGGTTAAGAGAAGAACCAGAGTGGTTGGCCGTTTTCCCAACGAGACCTCGGCACTGGTGATGGTTTTTAGTATTCTGAATGAGGAGCGGTTGAAGTGGCAGAAAGTCGGGATGAGAGCTGAAGATATCGTCTGGATAGAGGAGGCAGCAAAGGCATTGGAGAAGGAACCAATCAAACTGGAATTCTTAGAGAAAGCATAACCCATCATTCAAAGCCAGAGTAGCCATGGAAGCATTAAAGGGTGAAGAGACGATAGCCGAACTGTCCAATAGATTTGAGGTTCACCCCAGCCAGATTCGCAAAGGGAAGAAGTCCCTGACTGAAGGTGCCACCGGCATCTTCAACGGTGACCAAGCTCAGAAAAAGAAGGATGACGCTAGCCTCATTGCCCGGTTGTACCAGCAGATAGGCCAGATATCTTTAACACCGACCAGGGCGCTCAGTTCACCAGTGAGGCCTTCTTCCCCGATTGCCATGTGCTAATGCTTGGGCACTCTCCCTTCTGTATGCCGCCAGAAGTCTTCTCACATGACGCAGGGAGAGACTCAGTACCCCAGATGCCTCTCTGACAGTGACCTCGCCTACCTCTACCCCATTTAACACCAATAACCTCCTCTGTTCTTCCTTGTTCAATATCACCATCTCCTTCATGGTGACATTTTCGCTTAACAGTTACATGGTGACAAAATCGTATAACACCGACACGGACGACTCTCGTGCTTCTCCGCATAAGGGGTAAATATGCTAAACTAAATGGAGTACCGTATAATCTACGTTACAAAAGCAAAGGAGAGACCTTGTTATACAAAGCGCCCCGCGGCACTACGGATATTCTTCCAGAAGAGCAGGGCTACTGGGCATACGTGAAGGATAAGGCCGCTTATTTGTGCCG
>DKFF01000010.1:26385-45430 GCA_002452795.1 Dehalococcoidia bacterium UBA6803 | reverse complement strand
AGCTCCAGGTTGGAAGCTTTAACTTCCTCCAGCAGGGTTGTTTCGTCCCAGGTCGTGCCGTAGTGGATAGTCGTTACATTGGTGGAGGCGCCCATGGGCTTAAACTCCTTAGAGTATTTCTCTGCGTTTACATCCTGGCTCTCGTCAATTTCCAGCAGGATATCGGCAGTGTGCCCCACCACCGACGACGACTCCTCCGCCGAGAGGAACACGGCTTTGGCCCCACCCAGGCTGATGATATAGCCCATTTCGGCGCGGTAAATGCCAGCAAAACCGAAATCGGTCAGCCGGTCACGTAACCGTTGCATGCTGATTACGGTTTGCGGCTTGAAAGTGGGCGAGCACTTAACCAGGCTACCGCCCCGGGCCATGTAGAGCGTGAGCAGCAGCACTTCCAGGTGAGCGGACAGCTCGTTCTTGCCGCCCTGTCTTGCGATCTCCACCGAAAAAGTCAAGCCTTTCCCCTGCTGGACGCTATCCATTACCGCCCTGGCGACTTCCTGTTGATACGGCCTTAATTTCACTTGCCTGCTGCTCTTGTGCCGATGTTAATGCCCAGCGGCAGCGCCACCTCGGTCAGCACTTTACCGATCGCTTCCTTCAGGCCGGCTTTCTGCTCGGCGGTAATTTGATACCTGGTCTTGCACAGCCGGGCAATGGTATTGGCCGCCTCCATCTGCAGGTCTATGCGCTCGGGGTACTCCTCGACCAAATTCTTTAGCCTCACCCGTAAAAGCGTTATTTCCTCGTCGATGCCTTCCACCAGGGAGGCATCCTCCATCTCCAGCTTCTCAGCTTCAGTAAGCGCCTTTGAGTAAAAGCCGTGCGTTCTAGCGTTCTGGTTGCCTGGCTGGCCGCCTTTCTTTCTTGCCATTCTGTTTTACTTTTTCTCCTAAAAACAACCCATCAAGTGGTAGGGATACAGGCATATTAGCACCTTTGTTCTAATAGAAACAACGGCTTTCTGTCTCAGGTGATCTTTCTCCATAAAAAACGGGCTAAGGCAGCCTGCTCAAGCAAATAGCTATCGCCCAGCCAAGAAACCCGCAGGCAGGGAAGGTAATGATCCAGGTCAGTACGATATCTCTGGCCACTCCCCAGCGCACCGCAGAGAGACGCCTGGTAGCGCCCACCCCCATGATGGCGGTGCTGGAGCAATGCGTGGTGCTCACGGGAATACCCAGGTGAGAGGCAAGCTCAATGACAGCCGCCGCCGACAGAGTAGCGGCAAACCCGTGTACCGGCCTGAGAGTGGTCATTTTCATTCCCAGCGTCTTGATGACACGCCAGCCACCCATAGCCGTGCCCATGCTGATTGCCGATGCCGAAGCCACGACGGCCCAGACAGGAATATGGAATTCCCCCCAGCCGTAATAAACCATCAAAGCCATGGAAATCAGGCCTATCGGCATCTGTCCATCGTTTTTACCATGGCTGTAAGACAGTAAAGCCGTGGAAACGATCTGCAGACGGCTGAAAGTAGTCCGCGTCTTTGCCGGCGCCTTATTGCGGGCAACCCAGGCTATGGCTACCATCACCAGGAAACCACCGGCAAATCCCAGCAGGGGGGCGACACCCACGGCAGTTATTACCCGTGTGAGCACCTCCCAGACGATTACACCGCTGCCGGCAGCGGCAATGCCCGCCCCCACCAGCCCCGCCACCAACCCGTGTGTCAGGCTGATAGGCATCCCCTTACGGGTAGCAAAAACCGCCCAGATAATGATCGCCAGAACTCCGGCAAGCACGATCCGCATGGTCAGAAATTCCGGGATTATAATCCCCTTGCCGATCGTTGCCGCCACCGCAGTGCCCGTGGCCGCCCCCAGGAAATTACAGCAGGCGGCCATAATCACAGCCCGCTTGGGGGAAAGAACCCGCGTGCCCACCACCGTAGCAATGGCGTTGGCAGCATCGTTGGCGCCATTAGCCATACCAAACCCGATAGCCGCAACGATGATCAGTACCAGTAAAACGAAGGACTCAGGCATTCTTCAATACGATACTTTCCAGGATATTGGCTACGTCTTCTCCTCTGTCAGTAGCGTTTTCCAGGTGCGCATAGATTTCCCGCCACTTGATTATATCCCGTACATCCCTCCGGGAATCGAACAGCTCCGCCTGGGCGGCGTGGTGTATATCATCGGCCTCGTTCTCCAGGGTGTTTATCTCCACGCATAGCTCCAGCACCGGTCCGGGCTGTTTACGCAGCCGCAAAAGCGGCAAACCATCGCGCAGCTTGTGGGTTACCCTGAGCACGACTGCCGCCAGTTCCCTGGCTCTCTCTGTCGGCTGTTCGACACGGTAAAGAAAAGCCGTCCTGCCGGCGGCTTCCACAAAATCCAGGACATCGTCCAGGGTATGACTGAGCAAAGCCATGTCTTCTCTATCAAAAGGGGTAATGAAGGTACGGTGCAGCCTGGACATGACCTGATGGGTGATCATATCGCCCTGGTCCTCCAGTTCTTTGAGCCGCTCGACTTTTTCCTCTACCTGCTCGTAATGCTCAAACAGGTCTACCAACAGTTCAGCCGCAACAACCAGATTGGCCGCCTGCTGTTCAAAAAGGTCATAAAAACATTCGTTTTTGGGGAAAAAGGAAATTTTAGTCATAATTCTTCTTGCTCCTCCTCGCAACCCAAAGCCCAGCATTGTAGCATGATCCCCCGCCCCTCCGCACTATCTCTGCCACCATTCCTTAAGCCTGCGCGCAATCTCTTTCTCAAAACCCTGCCCGTCCTCAGGGACATAATACCTCTTTCCCTTAAGGGAAGTGGGGAGATAGCCCTGATTGACAAACCCGCCGGGATAATCGTGGGCATATTTATAACCCTTGCCATATCCCTCCTGACGCATCAATTCTGTAACGGGATTGCGCAAGTGGAGGGGAACGGGAGCGTTCCCATTTTCCTTTATGTCATCCTGTACCCGGGAATATGCCCTATACAGGGAGTTGCTCTTGGGAGCAGTAGCCAGGTAAACCACCGCCTCGGCCAGTGCCAGATTCCCCTCGGGCAACCCGATAAAATGAACCGCCTGCTCGGCGGCCACAGCAATTACCAGTGCCTGCGGGTCTGCCATACCCACGTCTTCAGAGGCAAAACGCACCAGACGACGGGCGATGTAGAGTGGCTCTTCGCCAGACTCCAGCATACAGCCCAGCCAGTACAGGCCGGCGTCAGGATCAGAGCCACGCAATGATTTATGTAAAGCCGAGATAAAATCATAATGCTGCTCGCCATCCTTGTCATAAAGCAACGTTTGTCGTTCCAGTGCATCCGCCACCTCCTCCATGCCCAGCAACAACCTGTCCTCTTTGCCAGAGAATGCGATATCAACCATCATTTCCAGTGTGTTTAGAGCCACCCGGGCATCGCCTCTAGCGGAGCGCGCCAGCGCGGCGGCAACTCCTTCCTCCATTTCCACTTTTAATCGCCCCATCCCTCTTTCTTCATCAGCAACAGCCCTTTTTACGATAATCTCCACCTGCTCCTCCGTAAGAGGCTTCAAACAGAAGACGCGACAGCGCGAGAGAAGAGGAGAGATCACTTCGAAGGAGGGATTTTCTGTGGTTGCCCCGACCAGGATGATAATTCCGTTCTCCACGAAAGGCAACACAGCATCCTGCTGTGCCTTGTTGAAACGGTGAATTTCATCAACAAACAGGACCGTGCGCTGTCCTGATAGTTTTAGCCTCTGTTGCGCCTCTTCGGCAACACGACGCAGATCAGCTACACCGGCGCTGACGGCAGAAAGCGAGGCAAAATGTCCGCCTGTAGCCCCGGCGATAACATGCGCCAGCGTGGTCTTACCACTGCCGGAAGGCCCCCAGAGCACCATGGAGGGCAACCTATCTGTCTCGATACACTTTCTAAGGACACGACCCTCCCCTACCAGATGCTCCTGCCCCACAAACTCGTCAAAACTGCGTGGTCGTATCCTGGCCGCCAGCGGCCGAGCATCGATCTCACCATCATACCGCCCCAGGCCAGGCAATTTTTCCCCCTGAACCTGTCTTTTCATGGCTCTACTTGAATCGCCTCACCTCAAACCGGTAAAGAGTCACCGGCTCGTCAGGAGATATGCCTGCTTTCAGGCGGCAAATCTCCAGTTGTTGTTCAACGCTGTCCACTCCTTCCAGGTCAGGAAGAAGCAGTCCCCGGCGATAACCGCTCTCCACGATAACTCCATATTTGGAGGCGTCAAGACAGCCTGCGTCGGCGACCTGCTCAGGGCTGGCAAGGACATCCACGCTGTATTCCAGTTCGCTCAGTTCCACTGACGTCACAGGGTGGAAACGAGGATCTCTAGCAGCAGCATTGACGGCGTTGCGCATGACCTCCTCTACTACATTAGCCGTAGTAGGAGCAAAGGTGCCAATACATCCTCTGAGCTTTCCCTGTTTGTGGATGGAGACGAATACTCCGGCCCTTTCCTTCGCCCATAGGGCAAGCTCGCCCTCTTGAGGCGCCGACAATTTTCCCTGCCGCACGTAGTTTTCTACTGTACCCCTGGCCAGCCTCACCAAAACATGTGCTTCATCTGCCATAATTTTCTCCCGCCTGTCGGAAATTGAGATCGGCCCCGCAAAACATGCACCCACCCCTGCCATCCAACCCTGTTACTTGCACATCATAGCCATTGCGACGTACGACCATCTTACCGCAGACATGACAAAAAGTGTTCCCACTTTCATGGCCGCAAACATTCCCCACATAAACAAACTCCAACCCCGCACGTCTGCCTATCTCACACGCCCTTTCCAGGCTGGCCAGCGGGGTGGGTGGCAGGTGCTTCAGTTTATGCGCAGGGTAAAAGCGGGTCACATGCCAGGGAATCAGCTCGCCCAGCTCACCCCGAATCCATTCGGCAATTTTCTGAAGCTGTTTTTCGTCATCATTCACGCCGGGAATGATGTTGGTAACCACTTCAACGTGCATACCCCACTTCTGCCTGGCTCGCTTTGTCACATCCAGAATGCCCTGCCAGTGACGCACTCTGGCCAACCGACGATACGCTTCATCGTTAAAACCTTTGACATCCACCCGCCAAACATCAAGATGGGGCGCGATCATGTCCAGTGCTTCTGGAGTGAGGTACCCGTTAGTGACATAAACAGTATATAACCCCTTTTCATGGGCTAACTTTGCCGAATCCAGAGTGTATTCAAACCACACCGATGGCTCGTTATATGTCCACGCTATACCGGCACAGCCATGGTGTCGAGCTGACTCTACCCCTTTCTCCGGGGATAGCTCACGCGAGGAAGAAGCCGGCACATCGACACAGGCGATCTCCCAGTTCTGGCAGTGCTGGCAGTGAAAATTGCACCCCCATGTGCCCAGGGAGAAAACAGAACTGCCCGGGAAGAAATGAAAAAGAGGCTTCTTTTCTACCGGGTCAACCGCTGCTGCCGTTGCTTCCCCATAGTTCAGGGAGACCAGCTTGCCATCGCGATTAAGCCGCGCACGGCAGAGCCCGGTTCTGCCCGGATTGATAATACAACGCCACTGGCAAACATGACAGCGGATTCTTTTTCCGGAAAGCCTTTCGTAAAGGACAGCTTCTCTTTCCATTACTCGCCCTCGTGGTTTATTATACCATCAGCAAATGATAATCGGAGTGACAGGCAATACAGGCAGCGGAAAAAGCACAGTATGCCTCATGCTAGGCAAACTTGGTGCTGCTGTCGTTGACGCGGATAAACTGGCTCATGAAACCTATTCTCCTCATAGCCAGACATGGCAAAAACTGGTCGCCAGCTTCGGCAAAAGCATATTGACGGATACATCCGAGATCAACCGCCGCTCCCTGGGACAGCTAGTCTTTGCCGACCCGGAAGCGCTGACAACGCTCAACCGCATAGTGCACCCTGCGGCACGGAAACTGGCAGAGGAAAAAATAAGGCACTTCCAGACACACGGAGCAAAGGTATTAGCCCTGGAGGCTACTCTACTCATTGAAGCGGGCTGGCTGGACCTAGTAAACAACATCTGGCTCGTAACAACACCCGCAGCAATTATACGCCGCAGGCTGCATCCTCGCTTCAGTAACGAGCAGCTAACAATGCGCCTTAAAGCCCAGTTACCCGTAAGCGAAAAAATGAAATACGCCGACGCGGTAATCCATAATGATGGCGACCTGGCACAGCTGGCAGCAAAGGTATCCGCGCTATGGCAACGCTTGAAAACAGAAGAGGCTCCACGCGGATAACAGCAGGTGCCCACGGGAGCCAGCAGCCTCTTGTAATTATACTGTGCTTATAATAAACTAAATTATGATGGTGAGTTCGACAAGAAGAGTGGTGGTGTAGTGTGGATGATCCTGACGCCTGGCTTATAATAGGATTTCTAGTCTGTCTGGCATTATCGGCCTTTTTCTCCAGCGCCGAATCAGCCTTTATTTCTCTGTCCAGGCTCCGCATAAGATACCTGGTGGAAAACAACGTTAAAGGAGCCAAAAAGCTGGAAAGGGAGGCCGAGCACCCGGAAAAGTTTCTCGCTACCGTTCTGCTGGGCAATAACCTGGTGAACATAGCCGCCGCTACTCTGGGAACCATCATGGCAGTGAATGCTTTCGGTCCGGTGTGGGGCCCTATCCTGGCCACTGTGATAGTGACAGCCCTGATTCTTATCTTCGGAGAAGTGGGGCCAAAGACCCTTGCTGTTCGCCATGCCCAAAAGCTATCACTCTCATATATTAACTTCATAATGGCGCTTCAGACCGTATTTTACCCTGTCGTCACAGCGCTGGGACACATTGGTTCGGGTTTTGCCCGAATGGCCGCCACGGACGGCGAGGACAGAACATCAATGAGCGAGGATGAGATCCGTTCCGTCATCAGCGCTGGCAAGATGGAGGGTATCGTGGAAGAAGCTGAGGCAAAAATGCTACACAAGGTTTTTGAGTTCACCGACCGCCCGGCCAGCAAGGTAATGCTACCGAGAACAGAGATTGACTGGCTGGAAGAAGGAACGACTCTAAACGATTTTCTGCAAATTTATACGGAAACACCCCATAGCCGCTTTCCCGTATACAGGGACAACACGGATAACGTGATTGGCATATTATTTGCCAGAGATGCCCTGCTGGAGTTGAGCAACAATCCATCGCACAGGGAGCAATGCATAGATCCTTTAGTAAAACCCGCCTTCTTTGTTCCGGAAAGCAAGCACCTGGGCGACCTTCTTGCAGAAATGAGAGACAGTGGCTCTCACATGGTGATGCTCGTGGACGAATTTGGCGGCATCGCCGGGTTAACTACCCTCTCCCAGCTCACGGAGGAGATCGTGGGCGAAATTCAAGACGATTTAACTGACGACGACAAAGATTTCGTGTTAACAGGAGACAACTCCTATCAGTTGGACGGCGGGTTCCGCGTTGAAGAGGCCAATGAAGAGCTGGAGTTGGGATTACCTCTGGATGATTATGAAACCATAGCAGGCTTTATTCTCAGCCACCTCGGTCGCATACCCCGGCAGGGTGAGCGGTTAAAATACAAAAATTTGCAATTTATGATCGCCGAAATGCGTGGGGTGAAAATAGAAAAAGTTATGGTCACCCTGGAAAAGAAGGGTAAAGAGGCTATATGCAACGACTGCGAATCAAGTTCAGCAGAGGGGAAGAAGTCAAGTTCATCTCCCACCTCGATATAATGCGTTTTTGGCACAGGGCATTCAGGCGGGCAGAAATTCCCCTGGCATATTCTCAGGGTTTTACTCCCCATCCCAGAATTGCCATGGCAGCGCCCCTGCCTGTA
This sequence comes from Dehalococcoidia bacterium UBA6803, assembly GCA_002452795.1. GTDB lineage: Bacteria > Chloroflexota > Dehalococcoidia > GIF9 > AB-539-J10 > UBA6803. The sequence goes on along the minus strand of DKFF01000010.1, from coordinate 37,671 downwards.
GGGGTAACTAGCGAAGCAGAGCTCATGGACATAGTTCTGCGTATATGGATGCCTCCTCAATCCCTGCTGATGTTAGCAAGCAAACAACTGCCGCCAGGCTTCAACATACTGGATGTGCAGGAAATAATCATGGATGCTCCGTCTCTCCAATCGATCGTCAGCCATGCCGAATATCGTCTCACGGTAAGGACAGAGCGGGAAAAAGAGGAGATAGCAAACTCTATCGCCTCTCTGCTCTCTGCAGCCAAAATACCCTGGCAGAGAGTAAGAGAAACAGGCACAAAAAACCTGGATCTCCGCCCTCTCATAGAGACCATGCGGCTCGTTGACTGCCACGCTTCAACGTGTACCTTGGAGATGAAGCTAAAATGCGGCGCGGGCGGTAGCGGCAGAGCAGAAGAAGTGGCATCGGCCCTGGGCCTGACAGGATTCCCCGAATCCATCCACCGCACCGCACTGTTTTTCGGAAGCGGCAAGGGAGAGTCGTTCCCCGCTTCATGATGAGAGTCATTTCTGAAAATCCACTGCGCGCCGACCATGAACGATAAATTTCCGTTTTGTATCCTTTTTCTTTACAATAGACAGGCCGGTTCACCCGGCGTGAGAGCAGAATGGAAGGTGCTACAAGGGAGGAGAATTTGAAACTTATCTTGATCAGACACGGAGAGACTCCCTGGAACGAGCAGAAACTCATCCAGGGGAGCAGGCAGGATATCGAGTTAAGCCCGGCCGGTATAAGACGGGCAGGCAAACTTGCCTCTTATCTGAAAAATGAGAAATTCAGCATTATCATCACCAGCCCCATGAAGAGGGCTGTCGCCACAGCAAAGGCTGTAGCCAGCTTGCATGGACTGTCACTAGAAATTGACAACAGGCTCAAGGAGATTGATGTTGCCGACCTGGAAGGAATGTCTTTGGACGACCTGAACACCACTTTTACCCGTTTCTTAATGCAGTGGCAAAAGGACCGGGAGTTGGCAAATCTGCCCCACGGAGAGAAATTGCCAGAACTTCAGCATAGAGCATGGACGGTAGTTCAAACGCTGCTGGAGATACACCATGAGGAGACGGTGGTTCTGGTCAGTCATTACTTCGTTATCATGGCTATCATCCTGCAGGCATTGGACCTACCCCTGGAAGCCATGGTCAAATTCAAGCTGGACCCCTGCGGGATCAGTGTTTTATCCTTCACAGACCATGGAGCCAGGCTGCTATCTTTCAACAGTACCTGCTACTAATATCGAACTAGAAATACGGCAGAGACAGCTTTCGTGGAAAAAACTCAAATTATCTCAAGGGTGCGCGCTTTCATCAGCAGGCACGACCTGCTTTCGCCCGGTGAAACATTGGTCGTCGGCATATCGGGTGGAGCCGATTCGGTCTGCTTGCTTTACCTGCTGCTGGAGCTGCAAAAAGAACTGGCGATCAAGTTGCATCTGGCTCATCTGGACCATCAACTGCGGGGAACGGATAGCGCCGCTGATGCCGGATATGTGGCCGACCTGGCCCGCCGGCTCAATGTTCCGGCGACGATAGAGAAACGAGATGTTGCCGCCTACAAAGAAAAATGTCACTGTTCTCTGGAAGAAGCAGCGCGGCAGGCACGTCATAAATTTTTCGCTCATGTCGCCGTGCAAGCAGGGGCACAGAAAGTGGCATTGGGGCATACCCGTGACGACCAGGTTGAAACTATTTTGATGCATGTATTGAGGGGAAGTGGAACCCTCGGCTTGCGTGGGCTTGAACCCCTCCGGAAGGAACCAGACACCGTTACAATTATCAGGCCATTGCTAGAGGTCACCCGGGAAGAAACAACTTTTTTCTGCTCTGCCCGGCACATTGAAGCACGAAGCGATGCTTCCAACTTTTCCCTGGCTTTCCTGCGCAATCGTTTGCGATTAGAGCTTCTACCCTGCTTAAGGAAATACAACCCCGGCGTCGACCACGCCTTACTCCACCTGGCAGAAATATCTTCAGCCGACACAGCTTTTATCGAGGAAAATGCCCGGCGAATATGGAAAAAGATTGCCCGGGAAGAACAAGAGGCAGTATACCTGGACAAAAACACTTTGCTCCAATTGCCGGTAGCAATGCAAAGACAATTGCTGAAGATGGCTATCGCCAGCGTGCTGGGGAATACCCGTGATATTGAAATAAAACATATAGAAAGTATTCGACAGCTGGCTCTCGGGCAAACAGGTAAGCACCTCTCCCTGCCACACAAGCTCGTATGCCGGAGCAGTTACAGGGAAATAGCCTTTTTCAGGAGCTCTTGTCCTTTGCTCCCATGGCCATGTCCTTTTTCCCCTTTGCCAGAAGAGACAGTCATCAAAATACCGGGAGAAACGGTATTGCCGGGCTGGCGGATCATGTCCAGCATTATCCCAAAGCAGATTGCAAACAGTATCGGCCCCTTTGTCGCCGAGCTGAACTACGATAAGGCAGGCAACAAGCTCCTGGTTCGCCGGCGCAGGCCGGGGGACAGGTTCCAACCTCTGGGAATGAGCACAACCAAAAAACTGCAGGACTTCATGGTAGATGTCAAAATTCCTCTTCACTGGCGGGAATATGTTCCGCTAGTTTGTTCCCATGAGCATATACTCTGGGTGGCTGGCTGGCGTATTGACGAGAGATACAAAATCACCGCGGACACCAGGCAAATCCTGCGCTTAGAATTTTCCGAGACGTCATGAAAACAGTAGATGATGAAATTCGCCTACGGCGGCTCACAGTGGATGAAGCTCTTTACCGCCTGGAACAATATTTAGATGATGCCTTTGTGGCAGGTCTGCCTGTCGTGCGGGTAATTCACGGGAAGGGGACCGGCACGCTCAAGCGAGCAATCCATAAGGTATTAGCCATCCATCCACTGGTCAAATCCTTCCGTCTCGGTGATTACGGCGAAGGAGACTACGGTGTCACCATAGTGGAGCTGGTCTCTTAGCTTTACTTCGGCATGGCACACAACACACCCATAAACTTTTTCTCGTCAGTCCCGTTCTAAAGCTGTACGGAGGATTTTATGCCCGCGGGGCTAACTTTTTCACCACGAATAGGCTAGAATAAATATGCCCTTAGAAAGGAGGGATGAGGGATATGCACTCGAAGTTACTGATTGCTCTATTATCTGCGGGAATAGTTATGCTCATCGTCGGGGTTATCCTGTTACTCACTTAAAACTTCTCCCCGTAGCCTCCCCCGTACGCTTTCGTTTCGGTTTTGGGCTATACTTTAGCGAGATGGTGAATCAGGAAAACATTATACTGATAGACAAGCCCGCTGGCCTCACCTCTTTTCAAGTCGTGGAGAAGATAAAAAAGGGGCTCGGCGTAAAGGCTGGCCACACGGGGACACTGGATCCATCCGCCACTGGCTTGCTCATCATCCTCACAGGCAAACGCACTAAGGAGGCTGCTGCCTTTCTGCACATGGATAAAACTTACGAGGTCAAGGCTATCCTGGGTATTGAGACCGATAGTTTCGATTCGGAGGGGAAAATTTTGGCACGTTGCGGGAGCAATGTCTCCAGGCAAGAACTGGAAACAGCACTCAACGATTTTAGAGGAAAGATCTGGCAGGTGCCTCCCTCTTTCTCCGCCAAAAAAATAGCAGGGAGAAAAGCCTACCACCTGGCACGCAAAGGGATACAGGTAGATATGCCCCCAAGGGAGGTAACCACTTATTCGCTCGAGCTAAAAGACTTCTGTTTCCCTTTTTTCACTCTGACATGTGAGGTCTCTTCGGGTTTCTATGTGAGAAGCCTGATTCACGACATCGGCAAAAAACTGGCGACCGGCGCCTGTGTGCAAGAGGTGCGCCGCACGCATATAGGACAATACAGAGTGGAACAAGCCCTAAAACTGGAGGATATTCTGTTATGATTACCACCGTAATCAATATGGAAAAGGAGGCACTGATATGTTTGAACATTTACCACAAATAACAGAGGAATCGAGCATGGTCGTAGCAACAAAGGAAATTCCCTACTTTTGCGAACTGGTGCAAGGTTGCACGGAAACCTTTCAGGATCCGACTGCGCTGATGGACTGCGTCTGTAAAGATATAGACGAAACCAATCCCTGGTTAGGCAAAGCCCTGCGTGCCTCTATGCTGGGAATCATCAATGGATTTAAGGATAACCTGCCTGGTGTAAAAGGGATCGAACAATTCACTATGGCTTTAACTGCTCCTGGAATACTGGGGCTCTTGCGGCTCGTGGACCGTGCCCTGGAGGCCACTGACCTGGAAAAGATGAAATAAACACGCGCCTCCGAACAGTATGGAATGGCCTCTTCTAGAATCAGCATGCCCCATGTTCATTTGACACCTCTCTCGTTCTAATGGTAGCATTCTATCCGTATTGGAGATATTGTGGAAGCTTACGCGATTATAGGTGCGGGAGGAAAACAGCATAAGGTCTCTCCCCAACAGACAATAAAAGTTGAACGCCTCGGCGTCCCCACGGGCAGCCCCGTGGAGATTGGTGAAGTGTTTTTTATGAGCGATGGCTCAGACATACTCGTCGGCAATCCCCTTGTGAAAGGAGCCAGGGTCATGGCCACCTCACAGGGTGAGGTTAAAGGGGATAAAATTATCGTTTTTAAATATAAAAACAAGACACGTTACCAACGCAAAACAGGTCATCGTCAGATATACACTGTTTTGACAATAGATAAAATCCTTAAACCAGGAGTGGAAAGTGGCACATAAGAAAGCTGGCGGTAGTTCGCATTGCGGGCGTGATAGCCGGGGAAAACGTCTGGGGGTGAAAAAGTATGGCGGAGAGTGTGTTCGTGCGGGAAATATCCTGGTACGGCAACGTGGGACGCGCATACTACCCGGCAATAATGTAGGCATGGGAAGAGATTACACTCTTTTTTCGTTAATGGACGGCTTTGCTAAATATGAGTCAGCCACCAAATATAAAAAGAGGGTCAGCGTATACGATGAAAGATAAAATTCATCCCCGATACTACGAAGACGCCAAAGTTACTTGCCATTGCGGTAATACCTTCACCACTGGCGCCACTACGCCTGAACTCAAGATTGAAATATGCAGTAAATGCCATCCCCTCTATACAGGAAAACAGCGAATTGTCGATACGATGGGCAGGGTGGAAAGGTTCAAGAATCGCTATAATCTGAAAGATTAATTCATAAATATTATCAGAAAATCTCAAGGAGTAGGGAAATCTCTACTCCTCTTTGGTTTAATCAAAAAAATGAAGACAAAATCTTTCCACTACGGGGGGCAGGCAGTTATCGGCGGAGTACTAATGCTCGGCAAAGAGAACATGGCCACCTCTGTACGCCGCCCCGACGGAGAAATAGTCACTACCAGCCAATCGCTGCCGGGGATTTACCGGGGGCGGTTACGCAAGATTCCCTTGCTCAGGGGCGTAATAGTTCTTGTTCAATCCTTGATCACAGGCATCCAGGCCTTATTTCACTCGGCACAAATCGCCTCAGATGAGGAGGGCGAAGAGGAAGCGTTGTCGCCTGCGCTTCTATGGGGCACTTTCGCTGCCAGTGTCGCTTTCACTGTCGCCGTCTTCTTTGTCACACCATTGCTTATCACTCGCCACGTGATCGACCCTCATATTCAATCTGTGCTCTTAAGCAACGTCATCGAAGGATTACTGCGCATCGGAGTATTCCTTATCTATCTTAAACTGATAGGTCTCATGTCGGACATCAGAGACGTCTTTGCCTGTCACGGGGCAGAGCATAAAGTAGTCAACGCTCACGAGAAAGGATGCTCTCTGGAGATAGAAAAAATCAGGGATTACTCTACAGCTCACGCCCGCTGCGGCACGAGTTTCCTGTTCGCCGTTCTGATTATTTCCATACTGGTTTTCGCCCTGCTCGGCCATCAAGTGCTGTGGCTCAGCATCCTGTCCCGCGTCATCCTCCTCCCCCTTGTTGCCGCAATCAGCTACGAAATAACCCAGCTTGCCGCAAAACTTGCCCTGCCAGAAGAAAGTCATGGCGGCTCACGAAGCAGGAAGCTCACTCAAAAAGTGCTGGCGAGTGTTCTTCTCTCGCCGGGTTTAATGCTGCAATCTTTAACAACAAGAGAGCCAAGTGATGCGCAACTGGAGGTTGCCCTCTCTGCATTAAACAGGGTAATTGAAGCCGACAAGCGCTGTGGAGAGGAAAAAGAGGCTACTCCTGGATCAGGTCATCCTGACTCTTGATTTCTCTGAAAAAGCAGCTGCGGTTACCTGTATGACATGTTGGCCCCACAGGATCTGCCCTGACCAGCAAGGCGTCGCTATCACAGTCTTTCGCGATGGAGCGTAACCTGAGAAAGTTGCCCGACGTTGCTCCCTTATGCCATAATTCCCGCCGGCTGCGGCTGTAAAACCAAACATCGCCACTTTCCAGGCTTAACTTGAGTGACTCTTCGTTCATATATCCCAGCATGAGAACATCACCGCTTGTGTCATCTTGAACAATCGCTGGAATTAGACCCCTGCTGTCAAACTTTAACATTCGCCTTTCGCCCTCCAGCCATTATCTTCTTCAAATCACCTGCCCTATCCTGCTACGCGTCAAGCCGCCACTGTTATCGCCTCTGCCAAATCGATATCTCCTGTATAGAGCGCCCTGCCTATAATAACACCCTCCACGCCCAAACCATTGAGCTTTATCAGATGCTCCATACTGGAAACACCGCCCGAGGCTATGACAGGAATATCCACGAAAGAAACTAGATCGCCGGTCATGGCAAAATCGGGTTCCGTCAGGGTGCCATCACGGGCTATGTCAGTATAGATGATCCGCTTCACCCCGGCCGAGACCATCCTGCCCGCCATTCCCAGTACATCGATCGGCGTGCTTTTTTGCCAGCCGCGCACAGCCACCCGGCCGTCACGAGCATCAATGCCCACCACCACGGCCCCGTCAAAACGGTGGCATATTCTTTCAAGCAACGCCAGGTCTTCCACAGCCAGTGTGCCCAAAACAACACGACTTACTCCACTCTCCAGCATTTTGGCGATCGTGTCTTCGCTTCTGATACCTCCCCCCATTTCCACAAACAACTCCGTCCGCTTTACAATTTCTTCAACAATGCTCAAATTCTGCGGCTTGCCCGCCAGTGCTCCGTCCAGATCAACGACATGAAGCCACTCTGCCCCCTGAGACTGCCACTGCAACGCCACCGCCAGAGGATCATCGGCAAAAACAGTTTGGCGAGAGTAATCGCCCTGGTAAAGGCGAACACACTTCCCTTCTCTGATATCGACAGCCGGAATTATTTTCACTGGCAAACGCTCAATAACCGACGATTCTCCCGTCGTCTGTCTTGTAAATGACAACCCCCAGGCCAATATCCTTAAGCACCCTGTGCACCATCGCTACCTCGTCAGGCAGGCTTTACTTCTCCATCCACCTCAACCGCGCAAGGAGCAAAAATGCCGGCTTCTTCGGATGCTGATGGAATGTGATAGCCCGCTTCCCTCAGGGCATCTTTTATCGTAATCCTCTCTGGCACCCGGACCCGCTCTCCGTTTATCTCCAGGGATACTTTGCCCTTCCGTTTCTCCTCAACCATCTCCAGGGCTTCGTAAGGGCAGAGCAACGCACAGGCGCCACAGCCGTAGCAAACAGCCTCCTCCCCGGGGCAGGAAACCGCCTGGCTGCAAACGCCACAATTCTGGCACCTGTCTGGATGATGGACCGCGACATAATACATAACATTACAAAAAGCCGCACATGGCACTCACGGCAGGAAAGGCCTTTCTCCCTTCTCCCGCGAGACCACGGCTGGGGGGCATTATACCAAAGTTCCTCTCTGAAACAAAAAGCCTGCAAGGAATGCCTTTCCCTGTCTTCATTCGTAAACAGGAAGAGAGGGGAGTGTTGCCCCCCTCTCTCTTTACACTTACCACTACAGGAATCAGCCTTCTATGCCGCCAGCATCTGTTCGTGCCTGGCCATAATGGAATCCTGCGTTCCCTTGTCCAGCTGGGTGAAGTAGGCACTGTAGCCAGCAACTCTCACCCAGGCAAACTCTATAAACCTACCCCACGTCTATATGCCGATACGGAGATCCCACTTGCTTTAGAATATCCTGGACCATATTGTACACAGCAATCGCCTCCGGGCCGAGTTGTTCGATATATGCCATGCCGACAGGCAACATAGCATCTACCCAGGCTGCTGCCTGCTCATCAGTCAGAATATATACATCCACAAGGTTCTCGTCCTGCAGCCTCTTCACAGCCGCCGCATTCACCTCGAAGCCATCGCCCTTATGCTTCTGGTAAACTTCCTCGCCGGCATCCATTACCACCTGCTGCAAATCCGCGGGCAGGCTGTTGAAGAAGTCCAGATTCATAACTACCTGACTAGTATTATCTCCCACAAACCCGATAGGGGCAACATACCAATCCGTCACCTCATAGAACTTGCGGTCTACCATGTGGCCGCCGACGCTGGCTATGGTAGCGTCAATCGTCCCGCGCTGCAGGGCCATGTATATCTCAGCACCGGAAAAACTAGCCGCATGACCTCCACATGAAGCAATAAAGTCAGAAGCCACAGTGCCAGTTGACCGAAGTGCCCTGCCTTTCAGATCAGCAGGGACAAGTATGGGATTCCCTTGACCTCCCAGGCCAATATAAGGAGGACAGAGTCCCCAGGTTAACTGAGTTATCTTCTTAAGATTGACACGCTCAACCGACTGCGCCAGCACATCAGCAACACCTCCTTCTTCTTCCCATAAGGCCACCATAAAGTCCTCAGTCCAAGAAGTGCCAATAACCTGTAAGGCTTCCCACTCGCGTACTACCAGTGCTATGTCCTGTATATAGAAGGAGCCCGCTTCCAGCGCTCCAGTGCTGATCGCCTCCAGGGCGTCACGACCCTTATAGAGCTGTTCCGCCGGGTAAACCTGCACCTCGATTCGCCCACCGGAGTTCGCCTCTACCAGGTCAGCCCACTCCTGCTGCGGGACAGCCATGTAATGGGAAGTCGGCAGTCCATGGTGATAGCGGATAGTATAGGTCTTTTCCGTCCCTGTCCCGGTGCCGGTAGTGGGCCCTGTGGCAGGTCCCGTGGTGCCTGTGCCCGCACAGCCACCCAGGAAGGCTACCAATAATCCGCTGACCACCCAGGGAACAATCCTCTTAAGTCTTTTATTAAGCACTTTCGCCTCCTTTTACTTTAAGTAATCTCCTACTATTATGAGATATTATTATAGGATAGTCAAGCCCTTTTTACAATAACATCACCTCCTTGCCGCGTCCAGTCACGGTACCGCGCCCTGTCTTGCCTCACATCGTGTGCGCCGGCAGCCACGTGACCAGCGCCGGAAAAACGATCACCAGTATCATCGTTACAATGTACAGGAAAAAGAAGGGGAGACTCCCTTTTACGGCAATGCCCATATTACTGGGCAAGCCCTGCATCTTGGCTATACCATCTACGGCATAGAGATTAAGCCCCACCGGCGGAGTGAGCATGGCACACTCAATATTAATCACCATAATCACGGCATAAACCAGCAGGGAAAATCCATAAGCCTCTATCGTCGGGTGCAGGATAGGAAGCATCAGCAGCATCAACCCCGCCCCTTCCATCAAACAGCCCATGCCCAGTAATATGAGCATAGTAATAGCCAGGAACCCCCACAAAGGAATACCTCCACCGACAAAAAGATCAGCGACCGCCTGAGAAACGCCCGCCTGGGTAACAAAAGAAGCCAGCACCAACGCCCCGGCAATGATAAACAACACCATTACCGCCGCGGTAAGCCCCTCCTTTATAACAGGAAAGAGCTCCTTCAGAGAGATGGTGCGATAAATAAAGACGGCGACTATGAAAGACAGTGCACAGCCAATGGCTGCTATCTCGGTAGGCGTCGCTATGCCGGTGTAGAGCATCACTATAATAATTACCGGTATCAGTATCCCCCAGTAACCTTCCTTCAAGGCTTTCAACTTCTCCTCTTTGCTGGCAGGGGGCGCCACTTTCCCTTTTTCTTCCCTGCGGAAGGCAAAGACCATCCACGCACAGAACAGGACGCCCGCCAGGATGCCCGGGAACATACCCGCCATAAAAAGCTGGCCTATTGATTCAAGCGTAATAACGCCAAAGAGGATCATGGGCAATGAAGGGGGAATCAGCATGCCCAGGGCACCACCGGCAATCACCGCCCCCATGCTCAGATGCAAAGGATAGCCCAGTCGATGCATTTCCCTGAGCGCAAAGGACCCTACCATAGCGGCAACAGCCACAGAGGTGCCAACCATCGCCGCCAGAAACATGCAGGTGATGATCGTGGCCACTCCCACCCCTCCCGGAATATGCCTTAAGAAAACGTCGAAGACGGAATACAATCTCTCCCCTATCTTTCCTTTAGACAATATAACCCCCATCAGGATAAACATGGGAACAGCAAGAATAATGAAGTCATTCAGGCCATTGAACATCGTCTGGACAGAGACAAGAAGCCCTGATCCTCCGTGCAACAATCCCAGCCCCAGCGTCCCCGCCAGCGCCATGGATATCGGCACCGGCGTCCCGGCAAAAAGCAAGACCAGCATTACAACAATAACGGGGATAAGAATTCCTACTTCCACTTAATTTCTCCTTTTCTTTCTTCTCGCGCTCTCATCATTGTCCGGCCAATGCCTCCCCTGGCTTGCCTGCTTTAATCAGCGAAGCCACCTCGAAGATCACCTCTATGGCCAGAAACAGAAACCCCAGGGGCAGAGCGATCTGTATAATACCCATAGGAATAAGCCAAGTAATGCTGGCGAAACCTCTAGCAAGGCTCGTGGCAACCATCTTAATCCCCAGCCAGCACATAAAAACACTGAACCCGATCATGATCACATCGGTAACTATCCGCATTATCCATTGACGCGACTTCGAGAGATGGCTAATCACCAGGTCCACCCTGATCTGCTTTTCCTCTCTCATCGCCAGAGGTACCGCCAGATAAGTCAGCATAGCCACGCCGAGCCCGGCCAGCTCTCCCACATCCCCTATAAAGGTAACGCCAGCGGTACGGGTGAGCACATCTAGCACCACCAGAACAAAAATAACGGTAAGGATAACCGCTCCCACCCCATGGAGCACCTCGGTAATTTTTTTGAGAATCTTAACCACCAAGAATTTACCCCCCTTTCTTTGTTTATTCGGCTACCTGTCGAGCAGTATACCGAGTGTGGTTTCCTGTGTCAATAGGCTTATTTGTCACTACACAAGAGCTGCGCATATCAGAGAAATAGATACCCTTTGAATTCACTGCGCGTAAGGCTCGCCAGAAAGCCC
>DKFF01000010.1:0-26163 GCA_002452795.1 Dehalococcoidia bacterium UBA6803 | reverse complement strand
CCCTCTTTTGCTGTCCAGTTTGGCAAGTTCGGCGGATTGGCCATTTTGAATCTGGAGGGAATACAAACCCGCTATGATGACCCCGGGGAAACTCTGGACAGGATAGCTCATGTCCCGCAAAATGAGGTGACCTTGCTGCTCCAGGAAGTTTACTCCCATCCCGTCAGAGAAGAGCTCATCGAAAGACGAATCAGGGAGATAAAGGAAGGTGGTATCGTTTGCGCCGCCTCCGTAACCCCAGCCAACGCCAAGCGCATTGCTCCTATAGCTAAAGAGGCAGGGATGGATATTCTGGTCGTGCAATCAACCGTTACTACGGCCCAACATGTCTCCAAAAGCTATACGGGGCTGGCTCTATCCGAGCTGCGCCGAGGATTGTCACTGCCCGTGATCGTGGGCAATTGCTGTACTTTTGGAGCCGCCCTGGAGTTAATGCAGACAGGCGTTGATGGCGTTCTGGTCGGTGTCGGCCCGGGCGCCGCCTGCACCACCAGGGAAGTGCTGGGAGTGGGCGTGCCCCAGGTAACCGCTACTCTGGAATGCGCTGCTGCCAGAGAAACATACCTCAAAGAGAGCGGCAGATACGTGCCTATCATCACTGACGGAGGCATCCGCAGCGGCGGCGACCTCTGCAAGGCGTTCGGCACGGGGGCTGATGCCGTTATGCTCGGTTCCCCCTTCGCCCAGGCCAGAGAAGCCCCGGGAAAAGGTTATCACTGGGGAATGTCCCATCCCCACCCCACTCTCCCCCGGGGAACACGGATTCATGTAGGCATTTCCGCCCCCCTGGAGCAAATCCTTTTCGGACCTACTTCAGTTACCAACGGGACACAGAACCTGATTGGCGCTCTGCGCACCGGGATGGGAATGTGCGGCGCCCATACCATCAGAGAAATGCACCAGGCAAGAATTATCATCGCCCCGGCCATCAAGACCGAGGGTAAATACCTGCAGATGGTCCAAGGAGCACCCTGAGCACCTCGCCTTTAACTACAAAAATACCGAGGCGATAAACCATATCCCGAACCCGGCAAGAGCAAAGGCGCAAACAGCAAAGACTATTTTGCGAGTGTGCTCACCCCAGAAACGTTTCGTCCTGAACACTCCCTGGGAAATGAGCTCCAGCGGGAGGGCAGCAAATCCCCATTGCACCACTACAAACAGCACAAGCCCGGCAAAACCAAACTCGACGCCCTGCATAAGCAGGCTCACCCCCACAGTCGCCCAGAAAATATAGAAATACGGATTGACCACCCATACCAGCACACCGGTGAGAATACTGCTCCCGGGCAACCCTTTTCTTCCCTTCACCTGCTCGCCGCTGCTGCGCAGCAGCATGATCCCCATAAACAACAGCACTATTCCTCCGCCAACGCTGGCAATATCCTGAAGCCTGGCAGAGAATAGAAATGACCCCAGGCCGAAACGGAGAAGAATGACAACCGGTAAATTAACAAGGACGATTCCCAGACTCATTAAAAGACCGGCATGCTTGTTCGCTTCCCCCTTAGCAATGGTGGCAGCCACAACAGGCCCGGGAGCTATGGTACCAATAAAAGTAACGCCCGCTACCGAGAGCAGATAAAGAACAATAGATGCTTCCACCAGCTATTCAAGAAGGAGAGTCCACTTCCTCTTCATCCTTTTCCAGTGCCACTCTACCGCAGTAAGGAAGCTTCACATCAACTGCTCCCTTTCCACGTTTCGCCCTGGCTGGCAAGGCGTCAATCATCTTTTTCAATTTAAAAACGCCTTCTGCCGACTCGCCAGGAGGCACTATCACTCCATCCACTCCCGCCTGCCATAAACAATCAAGCTCCCTTTCCGGGATAGAGGAAGGCAGAATTACCAGGAGAGACTTGCCAGCCAAACAACTCAGGCGTTGATAAAAAATCGCTTGGGCCACTGTGCAAAGCTGCTCGCCGCTGCTATCCACAATTACCCCATCGATATCAAGTCCAACCAGGGATTCAGGCAAATTCCGGTCCAGGGAAAATTCCACAACGAGAAATCTCCCCATATCCTTATTGCTCAACCATGACGCGGAAGATTTAAAATCCAGCGCTACAAAGTCGCAGCCGATATCCCCGACAGCCAGAGTTTCTTCCTTCCCTCCCCGCATGAACATCCCTGCAGGAACATCTCCTGCAGCTTTAACCAGCCGGCACAGCTTTTCTTTATCATTGCCGGGATTGAATATCAATAAAGCATCTATGCCGCCACCGGGCAAAGCTTTGACGTCCTTTACCGCTGCCATACCATCTATGCCTGCTATGAGCAGCATGCTTTCTTTTGCCGGGGCAGAAACAGGCCGAAAGCCCATCGGCGCCGCCCTGCCACGCTTGATCTTGTCCAACCTGTCGATAATACGGCTCATCTTATCCCTCCGTCATAATGCCAGAAAACCGCGGCAAAAACCACCGCCCGAACAAAAATGCAAAGGAGTTCTGCTTGTTCCAACTTCAATGTCAGCAAAAATTCGGCGACGCCTGTTGCCCAACAGGTGTATAATATTGCTTAAACTTCACCAACTGGTTAGAATTTATATACAATGGATTACAGGGGGGGTGAAACAATGATGAAAGAAGTGACGATTGATAGCATCCGGGTAAGCTTGATGAATTACCAGCGGGTGGTTATTTTAAAGGAGCGGGATAGCAGCCGCATTTTGCCCATCTGGATCGGCTCATCCGAAGCCGACGCTATCGCTGTGAAATTACAGGAGGTTGAAGTCGCCCGTCCCTTAACACACGACCTGCTCTACTCCACCATCTCTACCTTGAGTTCCTCAATTGGCTTTGTGGTGGTCAGTGAGCTGCATAATGACACTTTCCACGCCGCAATTTCCTTAAACACCGGTGAGGGACAAATTGAGATTGACTGCCGTCCCAGCGATGCCCTGGCCTTGGCGGTGCGGGCAAAAGCACCAATATACGTCGAGGAAACAGTGCTGGATAAAGCCGGTATCACTCTTGACGAGGAAGGAGATAAGCCCGTCGTTAGCAACAAGGAGGAAGGAAAAAAGAAACAGGGCAAACTTGATGAGCAGGAAATACGGGGGCTATCCGCTTACAAGGACTTCATCAACACCCTTGACCTGGAAGATTTTAAGAGGAGGCCTTCCTGAAAACTCACATTGCCAGACGCGAGAAAGCCAGTGCAGAAACAGGCAACAGTTACCCAAATACTTACCGTTGGCTTTTACGTGGCCTTCAGCTTATTGATACCAACAGGGATAGGTCTCTGGTTTGACAAAAAAGCCTCCCATGCGTTTCCCTCGTTCACACTGATCGGCCTCGCCGTGGGCACGACGGTTATGATCTACGGAGTTTACCGCATGGTGCGCCCTTTTCTCCAGGAGGCCAGAGAGGGGGGGAAGGAAGAAGAGGTTTACCGGCCAATAAGAAAGCTATTAAATTTATCTCCGACAAAACGGGCAAGGGAGAAGAAACGCGATAATGACTGAGAAACCATTCTTGAAGCGTTTTCTTAATCTGCGGGTCATTCTCTTTATCGGGCTGGCTCTGGCGATAGTCAGCTTTATCGGAGGCAGCGTGGGCGCAATGTTCAGGAATTCTTCTCCCCTGGTCTTTCTGGCTACTTCTTCCCCGCAGCCGGTGCTGCCCGCTGAAAAGCCCTTTGCCGGCCTTTTTGTCACCAACACCATGATCGCCTCCTGGATAAGCATCCTGGTATTGTTTGGCCTGTTTTTTTTCGCCAGCAGAAAAATGAAGCTTCTTCCGGGAGGCCTCCAGAACCTGGTAGAATTTTTCTGTGAGGTAGCGATAAATTTCACAGATGATGTTGCCGGTAAAAAATGGGGTAGGCTTTTTTTCCCTGTATGCTTCACCATCTTTCTATTTGTTCTAACCAACGCCTGGCTTGACTTAACCCCTGGATTTGGAACCGTAGAGATGAACGGAGTGCCTCTTCTGCGCAACGCCAACAGCGATATCAATGTTCCACTGATGCTCGCCGTGGTATCTTTTTGTTTTGTGGAGTACCAGGGATTCAAGGCCAAAGGCGCTTCGTATTTGCAGAAATTCTTCAATTTTGGCCTGCTGGCATGTGGCTTTAGACAATTATTCTCCGGTAGATTTAAGAACGGCCTTAAGGATACCTTCATGGGTATAGTGGCAGTTTTCGCCGGTTTCATCGAAGGACTGAGCGAGCTGATTCGCATGATCAGTTTTACTTTCCGCCTTTTTGGTAATATGCTGGCAGGGACAATAGTGGTCATGGTGATGATCTACCTTGTCCCCTGGGTTATCCCCTCGCTGTTTTACGGGCTGGAGGCGCTCCTGGGTTTTGTTCAGGCCCTGATATTTGCTGGATTAACCCTGGGTTTTCTCACGATGGCGGTAACATCTGAGAGAGAGGAAACCTCTTGACAAATATTCCCGGTAGAAAATAAACCAGAGAAAGGAGAAGGAAAAATGGACATGCAGAGTGTGCATGAATTGGCCAGGTTACTGGGAGCAAGCTTGGCAATAGGGCTTGGTGCTCTTGGCCCGGCAATCGGTATCGGCCTGATCGGCCGCAGTGCCATGGAAGCGCTGGGGCGCAACCCTGAGGCGAAGGGGCCCATAATGACCAACATGCTCTTGAGCATCGCCTTTGCCGAGGCGATAGCCATTTATGCTTTTGTCGTGGCTATCCTGCTTCTCTTCGTTGCTTAATAATCATAGAAAGGAGAAATGCCATCCGTGGCAGGACTGGGTTTAGATTTACCGACCTTTATCAGTCAGCTTATCAGCTTTCTGATTCTGCTTGCCCTGCTTACCTTCTTCGGCTATAAGCCGATCCGCGCCATGCTCGACCAGAGGGCTCGCAAGATAAAGGAAAGCCTGGAGCGGGAAGAGGATACCAAAAGGAAATACGAGCAAGCCCAGTTAACAGTACAGGAAGAGATAAGGAAAGCTCACGAACAGGGGCAGGATATAGTGATCAGGGCAACGCAGACAGGAAGAGAGATCGCCGAAAAAGCCGAGCAGGAAGCCGAGCAGGAAGCTCAGGCTGCGATCAAGCGATCCCGTGCTGAAGCGCAGCGAGAGCGAACCAGGGCGATTGACGAGTTGCGCAGGGAATTCGTGGACACCTCCATCCTGGCCGCCGAAAAAATCATCGAGGAAACTCTGGATAAAGAAAAACACCGCTCCCTCATAGAGGAAACGTTAAAGGAAAGCGTCACTTTTAAGGAAAGCTAGGAAGAAAGATGACAACATCGATTTCGGCCAAAAGATATGCTCGGGCTATACTGGAACTGGCTCTGGAACAGCAGACACAGGAACGCTGTCAGCAGGACTTAAGAAACATTACCGGCGAACTGGAGGATAAAAAGATTATAGCGCTGCTGGAAAATCCTTCTCTTTCTTTGTCCACTAAAGAGGGTATCTTGAAAGAACGCCTGGGGGAAATAACTCCTCTGTCTCTCAACCTGATGCTTCTGTTGATAAAAAAAGGCGGGTTAAGGCGCATAGATGATATATCACGGCAATACGATTCACTGCTGGATAGCTTCCAGGGCATCCGACGCGCCAGCGTCACTACCGCCATACCCCTGGAAGACGACGACCAAAGGAAGATCGCTCGCAGGCTGGAGGAAATGACCGGGCACAAAGTCAGCATCAGTTCGTATTTAAACCCCTCTATCATCGGCGGAGTCAAGGTCAAAATAGGCGACACACTGCTGGATGGCAGTATCCAGGGCAAATTGGCCTCCCTGAGAAGATACTTGCTAAAAAAGGATAATTAAAGTCTTAAGAGGCATAACAAGATGGCCGGACGAAATCAAGATATTGTTTCCATAATTAAGGAAAAGATTGAGCATTTTGGCAGCGCTGCGGCCATAGCCAATGTAGGCACGGTCGTGGGGATAGGGGACAACATAGCCCGAGTGCGCGGGCTTGGTGCGGCAAAATATAACGAGTTACTGGAATTTCCCCATGATATCATGGGGCTGGCTCTCAACCTGGAGGAGGATAGCATCGGTGTCGCCATTCTCGGCGACTGCAGCCAGATCAAGGAAGGCGATGAGGTGCGCTCCTCGGGCAGGGTAAGCGAGGTTCCCGTTGGTGATAACCTCATAGGCAGGGTAGTTGACCCTCTGGGCCGCCCATGCGATGGCAAAGGCCCGATCAAGACAGAAAAAACCCGGCCGTTAGAACGGGTAGCACCTAACGTGGTGCAGAGACAGTCCGTAGGTACTCCTGTGCAGACGGGTATTAAAGCCATAGACAGTATAACCCCTATCGGACGGGGCCAGCGCGAGCTCATTATCGGAGACCGTTTCACCGGTAAAACAGCCATTGCCCTGGATACCATAATTGCCCAGAAAGGGGAAAACCTCACCTGTATTTATGTGGCTATCGGGCAGAAAACAGCCAAGGTGGCACAGGTGGCATCCATTCTGGAAAGATTCGGAGCGATGGCACACACTATCATCGTCACCGCCAACGCTTCAGACCCCGCCCCTCTGCAATATATCGCCCCATTTGCTGGCTGTGCCATGGGAGAGGAATTCATGGAGCAGGGCAAAGACGTTTTGATTGTCTATGATGATCTTTACAAGCACGCATGGGCATATCGCCAGCTTTCCCTACTGCTCCGCCGCCCCCCGGGCAGAGAGGCTTATCCGGGAGACATCTTCTATCTGCACAGTCGTCTGCTGGAGAGAGCAGCCAGATTGGCTCCCGAATATGGAGGCGGGTCTCTTACCGCCCTGCCTATTATTGAAACCCAGGCCGGTGACATGTCCGCCTACATTCCCACCAATGTAATCTCCATCACCGATGGACAAATCTACCTGGAACCCGACCTGTTCAACGCTGGCATACGCCCGGCAATAAACGTAGGCCTGTCCGTATCTCGAGTTGGTGGAGCTGCCCAGAGAAAAGCTATGCGGCAGGTAGCGGGCCAGCTGCGGCTAGAATTAGCCCAATTCCACGAACTGGAATCTTTTGCTGAATTTGGCACCGAGGAACTGGACAAAACCACCAGGGATCAACTGGAACGGGGACAGCGCATCACCGAGATATTGAAACAACCGCAGTATTCCCCGGTATCCCTGGGCAAAGAAGTAATAATTCTCTATGCGGTAACCAACGGTTATCTTGACGATGTGCCAGTAGACCGGGTTGTAACCTGGGAAAAAGCTCTCTCTAGTTTTATGGACATTAACTATCCTGAACTGGAACAAACGATCAATACGGATAAAGAAATAAAGGCAGAGCTTGAAGAAAGGCTAAAGACAGCCTTCCTGGAATTCAAGCAAGGTGTCACCTATTAAAAATGGCCAATTCTCAAATCGTTCGCAGACGCATACACAGCATCCGGAATGCCGCCAGGATCTGTAAGGCAACGGAAATGATTGCCACTGCCAGGATGAAGCGGGCGCAAGCACAGGCAACAGCAGGACGTCCCTATGCGGACAAAATCAGGCAGGTCGTATCCGACCTTGCTCTCCAACCTGGGGATAACGGCGATATCCATCCTTTATTGCAAAGGCGCGATGCCACTAAAATAGCCATCATCCATATCACTACCGACCACGGGTTATGCGGTGGACTGAATGCCAATCAAAACCATCTCGTAGCCAGCTCCATTCTGGAACAGAGCGTACCTGTTACTCTAATCGTCATAGGCCGCAAGGGAAAAGGGTTTGCTCGCACCACCCGGCGTGATACCTACGCCGTGTTCACAGGCATCAGCGACAGCCCCAGATTACAAGAAACGCTGCCCATTTCCCGGGCTATTATTAACGGTTATAGCAAGGGAGATTTTGATCTGGTATATCTTGTCTACCCGCGCTTCACCTCTACTATAAAACAAACTCCAGTGATGGAAATATTGCTTCCCGTGAAGCCGCCTCCATCGCCCACACCTCAAGCAAGGGAGTACCTCTACGAGCCATTACCTGATGTCGTCCTGGCAGAATTACTGCCCAGATTTGTAGAGATGCAGATATACCACGCCATTCTGGAACTCAAGGCATGTGAGCAATCAGCGCGGATGGTTGCCATGCGCGATGCCAGTGACAATGCTCATGAACTTACGCAGAGCCTAACCATGACTTTGCACAGGCTCAGACAGGAAAACATCACCAGGGAAATATGTGACATCAGCGGAGGCGCTGAAAGCGGTGGGTCAGATGAGCTATACGAAGGGAGATAATCCGTGGCAAAAGGTAAAGTAGTTCAGGTTCTTGGAACGGTAATTGATCTGGAATTTCCACCCGGCGAACTGCCGGCAATCAATAACGGCGTTGTTATCCCGCAAGGAGACGATCGGATTATCGTTGAGGTACAACACCACATAGGAAACAACCAGGTGCGAGGAATTGCTTTGTCCCCTACCGAGGGACTGGCCAGAGGAGTCGAAGCTATAGATATGGAAACTGCGATAACTGTACCTGTAGGTTCAGCCACATTGGGCAGGTTATTTAACGTTTATGGTGAGCCGCTGGACGGGTTGGGAGAAGTTAAAACCAGCTTAAGGCATCCCATCCATCGCTCTCCACCCACCCTGGAAGAACAGGAAACCACTCCTCAAATGCTCGAAACAGGGCTCAAGGTGCTGGATCTTATCGCTCCTTTCGCCAGAGGAGGCAAAATAGGTGCCTACGGCGGCGCTGGAGTGGGCAAGACGGTGATCATTATGGAACTCATCCGCAACATCGCCTCCGTGCATGGAGGCTGCTCCGTTTTCGTCGGCATAGGTGAAAGGTCGCGGGAAGGAAATGACCTCTGGGTAGAGATGCAAAGATCAGGGGTCCTGGAAAAAACCGTCCTTGTTTTCGGCCAGATGAACGAAACCCCCGGAGTGCGCTCCCGGGTAGGGCTAACGGGAGTAACTATGGCGGAGTACTTTCGTGATATTGAAGGGCAGAATGTGCTCCTGTTCATAGACAACATCTATCGCTACGTGCTGGCCAATATGGAGCTATCCGCCCTCCTGGGCCGCATGCCATCGGCAGTAGGGTACCAGCCAACCCTGGGCACGGATGTTGGTGAATTGGAAGAAAGAATTACCACGACCAAAAAGGGGGCAATTACTTCCTTTCAGGCTATTTACGTGCCGGCTGATGATTACACGGACCCGGGCATAGTAGCCACCTATGGCCATCTGGACGCCATTATCGTTCTGGAACGTTCCATCTCCGAGCTGGGCATTTACCCTGCCGTTGATCCTCTGACCTCAACATCCCGGATTCTCGACCCTGCCGTCGTCGGCCAGGAACATTATCAAGTAGCCATGGGGGTGCAACAAACACTGCAGAGATACAAGGAGTTACAGGACATTATAGCCATTCTGGGCATGGAAGAATTGAGCGACGAAGATAAGCTGACAGTGCACAGGGCTCGGCGCATTCAGAAATTCTGTTCTCAACCTTTCTACGTGGCGGAACAGTTTACCGGTGTGCCCGGCAAATATGTGTCCGTAGAGGATACGGTGCGCGGCTTTGAGGAAATCCTGGAGGGGAAGCACGACGACCTTCCGGAGACCGCATTTTATATGGTGGGAACCATTGAAGAAGCCGTGGAGAAAGCCAGACTACTGAGAGAAGAATAACATTGGCTACTTTTAAACTGGAAATCGTTACTGCGGAGAGGATGATCTTTTCCGGGGATGTCAGCGAAATAGTCGCCTGGGGAACAGAGGGACAGATGGGCATCCTTCCCCACCATGTCCCCTTGATGACCATACTTCGCCCCGGAGACCTGCTCATCAAAAAAGGCGAGGAGGAGCAATACATGGCAATCAGCGGAGGTTTCCTGGAGGTAGGGCTGGACAAGGTAGTAATTCTTGCCGATGCCTGCGAGCGCGCCGGGGAAATTGATATAGAACGCGCCGAGGCAGCCAGACGCCAGGCTGAGAAAACCCTGAAAACCTCCCCCTCCAAAACAGCAACCGCCGCAGCAGAAATCGCCCTTCGCCGCTCTTTGGTCAGGTTAAAGGTAGCGCGTAAAAAACCACATCGCTAAGGTACGGCTTAAACTCAAAGAAAAAGCGCCTCTCAAGGCGGTTTTGCCAGTGGTGAAATTTACAATATCTGCAATCGAACTTTGACTTCGCTTCTGGCGGCCTTTACCCTGAGCAGGGTACGCATCGCCTGGGCCACACGCCCCTGCTTACCGATTATTCTACCCTTATCTTCAGGCGCGACATCCAGCTTTATCAGGAAACCAAACTCGTCATTTTCTTCCTCAGTAACAACTACCTTATCCGGCTCGGTGACTATAGACCTGGCGATATACTCTATTAAATCTTTCATTATTTGCTGCCTGCCTCCTTTTTCAGACGATTAATCACTGGCCTCATTCAAGCTTTTTTAAGCTGCTCAAATTTTTCCAGAATTCCCAAGCGACGAAGCAAACTGGAAACTGTCTCCGTGGGCTGAGCACCATTGCCAAGCCATTTCAAAGCCCTATCTTCGTCAATGTCAAAAATCGCAGGATCAGCCAGCGGATTGTAATGACCAATAGTCTCGATGAAAGAACCATCTCTCGCTGAACGACTGTCGGCTACCACGACCCTGTACATTGGCCTGTTCTTGGCCCCTACTCTACGCAACCTAATCTTAACCATAGCCTCCAATTATCCTTCAATTCATTCCTGTTTGTCAATTTTGTCCACTGCCCTCACTCCAAAAAGGATTTCCTGCTCTGGCCTTGCTTAAACGCCAACCACTCCAGAACTATGAGAAAATGCGTACTGCGTCGTTGTCTTCAATTTTTTCCTGATTACAGCCAGCTGCGGCCTGTACAACCTGATTATACCTGCATCACAGGCAGCAGGCATGCCCAGAACATGGGAGATAATCTTTTCCTCCACCACCCCTTCCCCGCATGGAATCAACATCGTACCCCTACCCACCTCCAGCATTATAATCACAGGCAGCAGTAACGCCTCGCGCTCAGAAGCGTCTAACAACGCTGCCAGATAAGCAATCTCCTGCTTCTTAAAAAAATGCTTGCTTCCGTCGTGACAGGGCACATAAGGACGTGCCTCGCATAACAATTCGGACAGCTTCTTCCTGCTCTGTGGCATGCCAGAATTCACTATCCTGAGCTCTTCCTTCAGGCACTCTTGCAGTAGCTTCTCGTAGCGAATCCCGGCAACCATTTCCATCTATTCCCGCGCCACCAGCATCTTGACCCGCTTCAACCGCCCTTTTTCCTCTCTGTCTCTCTCCTCAAACTTCATTTTTAAATAGCTGATCGTCACCCGCAATCCGGGAATGATTATGTGTTCCAGTGCATTAGCCGTTCTCTTCGACCTGTTTATCTCCATTCCCAGAAGCTCCAGGCTCCTTTGTGCCTCCGCCAGCCCGGCAACACTCTTCAAACATTCTTCAAACAGGCGGCCCGCTTCATCCACTAGCGAAGAGGTATCCACCATGCTGTACGCCCTCCCCTCTTTCTTCCCCTCTTCCATTTCAAAAGAGGGAACCCTTACCCCGGCAATATTTCTCCAGCTTGAATCCACCTTCAACCCCGTCCCCGCCGCCACCATCTCCTTTTCCAGTGCTATATATCCGTGATACCCTGACGCTACTGACAGGGCTTTATAAGCCGCGTCAAAATCCTTCATCAGCTTTTCTCTAGCCTCCACTGCCTCCCTTGCCGCCTGCAAAAACTCCATAGTAAGAATAGAAAGCCTATCCTTGACTATCTTCTGCACCCTCTCTGAGAGTGAAAGCCTGCGCTTTAAATTCACCAGTTCGATCTTTGTAGGTCTAACCTTGAGTATTTGCTGTGACATTTACCTTAATAGTCCTTCATAATTGTCAGAGTGATGCTTCTTGCTTCGGTAAATAACGCTCGGTAAACTCCTCTTTGATCAGCTTAAGGTCCTCTTTCGGCAAAGCGGAAAATAGCTTCCAGGCAATATCCAGCGTCTCCTCAACTGTTCTCTTTTCAAGCTCTCCCTGAGCGATGAACTTATTTTCAAAATCGTTAGCGTTAGTTAGATATACCTTATCTCTTTCCCCCAGCGCCTCGGCGCCGATGATCGTGGAAATCTCCCTGAGGTAACACCCCTCGGCATAAGCAGCATACAACTGCATGAAAACATTATTGTGGTCTTCTCTGGTCTTGCCCTCACCAATGCCTTCCTTCATCATTCTGGAAAGAGACAGGAACACATCTATAGGCGGGTATATCCCTTTCCTCTCCAGGTTACGAGAGAGCACGATCTGTCCTTCGGTTATGTAACCGGTGAGATCAGGAATGGGATGCGTGATATCGTCATCGGGCATAGTCAAAATGGGCATGATGGTTACCGATCCTTCCTTGTTAAAAACCCTGCCCGCCCTCTCATACATGGTCGCCAGGTCAGTGTACATATAGCCCGGATAACCCCGTCTGGAAGGTATCTCCTCACGCATGGACGAAAGCTCACGAAGTGCTTCGCAATAATTGGTCATATCAGTAAGAATTACCAGTACGTGCATGCCGTGTTGCCAGGCCAGGTGCTCAGCCGCAGTCAGTGCCAGCCTGGGAGTTGATATCCGCTCAATAACCGGATCCGAAGCCGTATTGATAAAAGCAACTGTTCTCTCCAGCGCACCCGTCTCTTCAAGGTTTTTCATGAAAAAAGAGGCGTCATCATAACTCACTCCGATCGCTCCCAGCACGATCGCAAACTTTTCTGCCTTTCCCTTCACTGTGGCCTGCCTGATAACCTGGGCCACGATCTGGTTATGCGGCAATCCCGAACCGCTGAAGACGGGCAATTTCTGTCCCCTGACCAGGGCATTTAATCCATCTATGGCAGAAATTCCAGTTTCAATAAACTCCGACGGTGGCTGACGGGATGCAGGGTTCATCGGCTCACCGTTAATGTCCATATAACCTTCCGGAACAAAAGCAGGCACTCCGTCTATAGGTTCTCCCATGCCATTAAAGATTCTTCCCAGGAGGTCGCCAGATACCGGCAGTTTCAGGGTTTCTCCCTTACATCTGATCTTGCTATCGGCAAGGTCCACTTCGCTAACCCCACCAAACACCTGCACTACAGTCGCCGTAGCGCTGATATCAATCGCCTGTCCGCTCTTTATCTCCCCGTTCGCCAGGCGGACATCAACCATTTCGTTAAACTTTACGCCAGGGATACTCTCAGCCACGAGCAGAGAGCCCTTAGCCCTTTTAATTGCCCCCGATTCCTTAACATAAAGTGAGGAGACTTCCATAATAACCCTCCCTTTTGACCATAGATTTCTTTTTAACCGTCAGGAAACAGTTTTGTCGGTCGTTACCGCTTTCTCCATTTCCCCCCATAACTCCTTTGCTCTCGCCGGCATCTCATCATTCGGCACATCTTTCATTCTGGAGATCTTATACACCACGGGCAGAGAACGAATCTCCGCGACGCTCTTTCCCGCGCTCAACATCTCTGTAGCCATGTCATAAAACTTCATTATGGTTTTGAGCATCAATCCGGCCTTAGCTGGCATACAATAAGTGTCAACTTCATGGTAAGCGCTCTGCTGGAGAAAATCCTCGCGTATCATGCGGGTAACGAGCAACAACAGCTTATCTCCTTCAGGCAAAGCCTCCGGGCCCACAAGCCGCACGATTTCCTCCAGTTCAGCTTCCTGCTGCAATAACTTCAGCCCTGCCATTCTGGTCTCCACCCAACCGGGATCCAGCTTATCCCACCAGTCACTAACCGTATCCGCATAAAGGCTATAGCTCATAAGCCAGCTTATCGCCGGGAAATGTCTCTTGTTAGCCAGCGACACATCCAGAGAATACAGGGCATCCACTATTCTCAATGTGTTTTGCGTCACAGGCTCGCTGAAATCGGCTCCCGGCGGGGAAACCGCACCGGCAATCGTGACCGATCCTTTCCTTCCCGGGCTGCCCAGGCACTCGACCATGCCCGCCCTCTCATAAAAACTGGATAGCCTGGAACCTAAATACGAGGGGAAACCCTCCTCCCCCGGCATTTCCTCCAGCCTGCCTCCCATCTCTCGCATAGCTTCAGCCCATCTTGAAGTCGAATCCGCAACCAGCAGAATGTCATAACCCATATCCCTGTAATATTCAGCCATGGTAACGCCCACAAAAATACTCGCTTCTCGAGCTACCACAGGCATGTTGGAGGTATTGGCTATAAAGATTTCCTTTTCCTTAAGCAGCTTCCCCGTGTTGGGATCTTTAAGCTGCCGAAAGCTATACAGCACATCAGCCATCTCATTGCCCCTCTCCCCACAACCCACATAGATATTCAGATCTGTTTGGGCCCATCTGACCAGTTGCTGCATAGTGACGGTCTTCCCGGTGCCGAATCCCCCGGGGATTGCCGCTTTGCCCCCCAGCGCCAGAGGAAACATATAGTCCAGAATTCGCATACCTGTGGTTAGAAGGCCGGAGGGGTCATGTCTCTGCTTATAAGGACGCGGTTTCCTTACCGGCCATTCCTGCATCAACCGCAGTTCCCGCACCTCCCCTCCATCCTCCAGAAGAGCAATAGTTTCCTCAACAGTATAGCCGCCCTTGCGAATTTCCTTTATTTTTCCTTTCATCCCCAGGGGCACCATGACCCTGTGTTCTATCAATTCTGTCTCGGGAACCGTGCCTATGATATCCCCCCCGGAAACCATATCCCCTGCTTTAACAACAGGAGTAAATTGCCATTTTGTATCCCGGGGCAGGGCAAGCGCTTTAGCACCACGTTTCAAAAACGAGCCCATATCATCCGCCATGGCCAGCAGAGATTTCTGCAAGCCGTCGTAAATGGACCCCACCAGCCCTGGCCCCAGCTCGGCGCTGAGAATTTTCCCCGTCCCCTCCACAGCTTCGCCAACCTTCAATCCCAGCGTGTCCTCATGTGCCTGAATTATTGCCCTATCTTCCTCCAGCCCTATAATCTCCCCCACGATCCCCTCTTCTCCTATATGAACAATCTCATAAACCTGTGAGCCTCTCATCTCGTCAGCCACGATCAAAGGGCCTGAAACTCTCCATATCTTGCCCATATTTACCTCCTACTTATAAACACTTATTGCGCAGCGCTCTTTTTCGCGATAAACAACCCTGCCAAATAGCACGGATTTCTCCAACTCATCGTTCACAATACATAGCAAGGAAACGATCTTATATCTCCACGTCAAAACCGATAGCTCCCTTGATAAACGCTTTATAATACCCTCTGACGTCCTGATATTTAGCACCCCGTTTTGAAGGCACTTCAATCACCACAGGAGTCATCTTTTTCCCTTTTCTGATCCGGGACAGCAAATCCTCAATATACTCTGCATAATTTTCCTGCAACATCACTATGCCGACACCAGTCTCTTTCAGTACACGGGAAAATATTTCCCTCACCTCTTCCCGCCCGGCGTCGGCGTCGTCGATGATATGATACCTGTCGAGGCCTGCCAGCCTTAACCCGCTGATCATATCCTCGTCTCCTATAGCAACCACTTGCATGCCTTCGTCCATCGTCATTCTCACAACACCAGATAACCGCTTATTTCTTCCACAGGAAACCCATCAAATTTTGCCTTCAAGATCAGCCTTAAGTTACGCATCTCCGCTTCTTTTGTAATCAAATACCAAGCCATCACCAGCGGCGACAGAATTCTCGGTGATAACATATCCTTAAGTAGCCTGAATTTGTGCCTGCCGAGCACCTCTTCCACGATAGCGATATCCCTGTTGCCGTCATAAACAGACAACAGCTCCTCAACTGCGCTCCGGTATTGAGCATTCTCCATCCTTTGCGGCAGATCGCTAAGCCTGAGAACTACCAGCCCTTTGATCTCCTCCTCTGTAAGAAGATATCCTCCCCCAATCACATGCTCCATGGCATTAATCCCAAGACCATCAACTATGGCTCTGGTAACAATCTGCAAATTCGCCAGGTCTATACACACGCCGAGAGCTTTGGCAAAAACAGCCCCATCCTTTATCCTCTCTGTCACATGCAATACATTCTTAAAATATTCGCTATCCAGCATGGCCTCAGCTATAAACTTCGCCCTGGCGTCTCCCTCTGCGTTATATTCTTTCAGAATATACGCAAAATTCCCTAGCTCGCAATCAACCAGTAGCTGAATAATATCCTCAGTACTCTCAGCGGCAATAAGTTTGTCCAGCAATCCGTTGCGGTAGATCACTCCCGCAGGCACCGCCCTGGCTTTCCTGCCTGCGGACAGGCCGCGCAGAACAGACTTAATATTCAAAACATCATATTTAGTGACATACGCTCTTGAGATTTTCAAAATATCGCCCGGCAAAAAACGAAAAGCCTCCACGTCATCAATACGCTGTGTAAAATGCTCCCACAGATATCTGTCAACATCGTCAAAGCTATCAATCTGCTTCTCCTCGAGATATCCCCCGACGTCGGTATCCCTGATAGCCGCCAGAGCATCAGCAACATCGGCTGCCGCTGACATCCTCCCTATATGGTCGGAACCAACGATCCTGGGTTCTGCACCCTTCAGATAAGCCGATATGAATGCGTATTTTGGATTAGGCAAAATCACCCCTACAAAGCCTTAAAAAGCTTTTCATTTATCTCAGGCAATAACCTTGGCAGCAACATCTCCAGCCTGGCTTCGTAAGTATTATCTACCCTCAATTTTCCTTCGCTGGCTTCAGCTACCACTCCTCCCATGCAATCCATCTTTTTTATCTCCACTATCCTGTTGGTCAGGTCAGGATCCTCAGCAACTAAATTCCTGGCAACATCTACTTCCGCAGCCGAGACATAGACTGTGCCACTGCTCTTTTCGCCAAGCCCATCCATCGTTTCTCTGATCAAGTCTGCAGAAAGCCCTCCTTTTACCCCCTGGGAAAGAATCTGAGTAGCCTTATCAACCACCCTGGCAATCACTGCAACTTTCGCCCGCGTTACTTCCTGGCGTGCCTCTATAGCAGCTTGAGCACCGATTCTGGCGGCCTCCCCTCTGGCTTGCGAGAGCAACTTGTCCTTCTCCGCCTCTATTTTCTCTGCCTGCCGTTTTTCAGCCCTGGCAATTTCCTCTCCTGCCTTTTCTTTAGCTTCTTTGAGAACGCCCTGCGCTTCTTCTTTTACCTTTTTAAAAACAGCTTCGCTTATTTCCTTCACTTCGCTATACCCCTTAGAATAACCCCAGCATGCTTAACGCCATGATGGTGAAGACCAGGCCTAACACTCCGATAAGCTCAACGAACACTGCCAGCATCATAGAATTGGTTAATATCTTCCCTTTTGTCTTGGGCAGCAAAGAAATACCCGCTGCGCACACCGAACCCTGATACGCTCCGGAAAATGCCTCGGCAAAGGCAGCTATAAGGCCACAACCAAGCACAGCAAAACCACTACCATCATCGGGCATGCCCGCGAGTTTAGGCAGCACCGTAGTGATGATAAGAATCAGCACGATGAGCCCATAAAAAGTCTGCGTCATGGGCAATGATGCCAGCACTATGACATTCTTGAATTGTCCGGGTTCTTCAGACAGCGTAGCTGCCCCGGCAGCGCCAGCATTGGCGATGCCTATCGAAGATCCCGCCAGACCACCACCCAGGGCCAACGCTCCCCCTAATATCGCTAAAGATTCGGGACTGAACAACATTTTACACCTCCATTTTCGACGGTTTTCTTTTGACTGAACCTCTTTTTTATATTCCCGCTGATCAAATTCATTATCGGTTCTCTCTTCGCATATAACACCACTCTACTCCTTTCAGATTTTTAAGACCTGCCCTTAACAAAAACGGGCCGTTTATTGAGGCGGAAAGGGCTGTACTCCCCTCCTCCCCCATCATAAAATTTAAAGAGAAACTCCACAAAACACAGCCTTAGTGAATGCACAAAACAGGTGATTCCCGAAAGCACCAGGTTCAATCCGTGGCCGAACAACAAGACCAATACCGCCAGTAAAGTGCCGATAACCATCTGCCCTATACCTGCAGGCCCTATCCCGGAAACCAGTGACGCTATTAAATTGAAGCATAAGGCAAGGTAGTACGTAGCCAGGCTGACACCTGCCAGCCTGCAATACGACATGACATCGCCCAGGACCCCGGTTATATCGAATATCCAGAAAATGCTGCCCATAAAAACACCTTTTTCCATGACGGCAGCAATGATAATCAGCACAACGCCCAGGCCAACAGCATATAACAATACGGAATATGCCTGCGCATTCAGGAAGGGAATCTCCACGTGCAGTATGGAGTTCATGATCAACGGTATACCCGCTATCTGCAGTATGAACAGACCGGCTTTGCCTATTGCTACTTCCCGCTTCTTGCACCTTATCCCTTTAATGAGGGCCAGTATATGCGCTATGTTGATATGAATAAGCCCTATCACCAGGGACATAACTATAAAGGTCATCGGATTGGTAAGGGCCTCCTTCACCCCGTCAACAAGAGCGAGGCTTTCAATTCCAAACAGCGTACTGAAATCGCCCATATACGAGCCGGAAAGAACCCCTATGACCAACCCCACTCCGCCGCCAATATACAGCACCCTCTGAAATAACTTGACGCCATCTGATTTGGGATCATCGACAAACATGCGTAACCCCTTGTAGGCAAACAGCATGATGAGCGCTGAATAAACAACATCGGCCAGCATGATCCCGAAGAAAAGGGCAAAGGAATAAGCAACGATCGGTGTGGGATCCCATTCTTTATATTTCGGCGTACCAAACAGACTGATAATAAGCTGAAATGGCCTGACCAGAGCCGAATTTCTATACTTGGAAGGAGGCTGCTCCTCCTCTTCCGGCTTTTTCGTTTCTATAAAAATATATTTTACATCCTCTTTCAGGGTGGAGATCATCTCCTCAACACAGGCCTCCGGAACCCAACCTTCTATCAATCTCACATATTTGGCCTCGGATGCTTTTTCCAGAACCGACAGCCTCTCGCTTTCTGCCGAGAGCACCATTTTGAACAAGGCGAGCTGCTCTAAATTTTCTCTGGTTATACCTTCCAGTTCCGTCTGGAGCCTCTCCACTTCCTTTTCCATCCCACGCATCTCGTCTGCCGCACGGGACAGAAACTCTGTCAGCAATATATCTTCATCAGGTATATGCAGCACTCTACCTCCCCCCTCCCTGACAGCGGTCTCTATCTCCACCTGTAACTCCGTCCTGGCCATGACGTAAAGAAACGCTTCATCCCCCAGCACAACGGTAGCAGAACTGAAAAAAGAGTCCTTCATCCTCTGGCATAAAAGTTCGCACGACTCAAGAGGCAGCATGAAAACCCGGGAAAAAAGATAGCCGCCAGTGAAGGTCAAGTCCCTTAGCTTAATTTCGCCATGCGGTTCGAAAACCTTAAGGCATCTGCTCAATTCCGCCAGCTCTTCCAGTCTATTCTTCATGCCTGCAACGTGCGCGTACATATTCCGCAGTTTATTGCATAACGGCCTGATCTCCCTGTCGATTTCCTCAAAAGGCCTGACATATACTGTGCCGATACTCTCATGTATGTCCACCTCTTCCCCGTCAGGAATACAGGACAACACATCACTAACAATCGCCAGCAATTCACTGACTTTTCTTCTCTCTTGCTCGAGAACCTCCCTGTCTACGGGCTGTAGATCCTCGCTCTCTTCGACATGTAAAACGCCTATATCCTGCAACACCTTAAGCGCCGCATCGGAAAGATCCTTGGTAACCATGACCCTGGCTTTGACCATGGGGTCAGGGGAATTAACAATCAGAGCTGCCATTCCACCTGCCTGCCGCTGACGATATCCGCTACCGCTTCAGCGACCTTGTCTATCTCCTTATCCAATCCAACGCTAATTTTGGAGGCTTCTTCTCCTGCCTTCTTAACGCTGTTATCGGCGTCTGCTTTGGCTCCACGGATAAGAGCTTCGCATTCTGCTTTAACTTCAGCCATCGGCATCTCAGCCGAAAGTATCCTGCCTGCCTTTTCCCTGGCCTCAAGGAGGGTTTTCCTGGCCTGAGCTTCAGCCTCCTTGATTATCTTCTCAGCCTCACCCTCGAGAGCTTCCACCTTTTCTACTATTTCTGCAGACATAGCCTACCCCCTTCGTTTCCTGACCTCTGGCAAAACTAACTGGGGAGTATATCATCCCGTCACCATGACCAGTCAAGCAATTCGACAGGAATTTATCAGCATCCTAGCGATTTTGCCGCCTGATTCTAACAGGAAAGGCATGACAGAATACGGTAATTATCCCCAAAAAGAGCTAGAATATGGGGAAAACTATTTTTCAATACCTGAAGTTATTTTAAGGAGATAAAAATGCAGGAAGAAAAAGAACATTTAGAATCTTTACGCCACCGCATTTCGCAAGCAATGGAGTATCTTTGACATCCCTGGCAAACAAACGGAGATTTCCAGAATAGAAACAGAGTCGGCTGCTCCCGATTTCTGGCAAGACCACGCCAGGGCGCAGCCTGTCATGCAGCAGCTTGGAACGTTGAAGGAACTGGTAGGCACATGGCAGGAACTACAACGCAGGGTAGACGACCTTTCCGAAATGGTCGCTCTGGTTATGGAAGAAAGTGACACCTCTCTTCAGGAAGATATTCAGGGTGAACTTAAGGCGTGCTCAGAGCAACTGGAAAAACTGGAGATAGAGGCGACTTTCTCGGGTGATTATGACCGCAGAAATGTCCTGCTGGCCATTCATGCCGGTGCCGGCGGCACAGAATCTCAGGACTGGGCAAGTATGCTGCTCAGAATGTATCTGCGCTGGGCGGAACAGCACAGCTACCGAACAGAAATCCTGGACACTTCTCCTGGAGAAGAAGCGGGTATTAAAGGCGTCGTGGTGGAGATCAGGGGAAAGCATGCCTATGGCTACCTCAAGTCAGAGCACGGGGTGCACCGTCTGGTCCGCCTTTCTCCCTTCGACGCCGACCATGCCCGGCACACTTCTTTCGCCAAGGTAGAAGCTTTGCCTGAGGCGCAGGAAGAGGAAGAACTGGAAATTGTCCCCGAAGATTTAAAGATCGATGCCTTCAAGGCCAGCGGCCCCGGAGGACAACATATGCAAAAGTCCAGTACCGCCATAAGAATCACCCATGTGCCTACTGGATTAGTAGTAACCTGCCAGGATCAGCGTTCTCAGCTTCAGAACAAAGAAAGCGCCCTGCGGATTCTTTACGCCAGACTGCTGGAAAAAGAGAGGAAAAGAAAGGAAGAGGAGCAAGCAAAGCTGCGGGGCAAACACGTGGACGCAAGCTGGGGCAACCAGATTCGCAGCTATGTCCTGCAGCCCTACAAACTGGTAAAAGACCATCGCACCGGGCATGAAGTGAAAAATACCGATGCCGTGTTGGATGGAAACCTGGATGAATTCATGTCCGCCTACCTGCATTCCCTGTTGGGGAAAGAAAAGTGACGCGGCGTTTTTTCACGGCGCTTCTGAGCATAGTGCTGTTGATTTGCCCTCTTCTTTCTCCCCCTCCTCTGCGGGCCGGCAATAATATCTCTATTCTGAAAACGGATACCTCTGTTCGCTTTCCGGTTGAGCTTATTTTTCACCTGGAAGCGGAAAGCCCTGTCGAAATCACCAGCGCCCGCCTTCTCTACCAGGTGCACAAAATGAATTACGCTCCAATAGTCAGCGAAGGCTGGGCTGTGTTTTCGCCATCCGCCAGCATAAAGGTCAGTTGGTCATGGGACATGAGAAGAGCAAGCCTGCCCCCGGGAGCCGAGATCACCTACTGGTGGGTGATCGAAGATAGCGTCGGAAATAAGACCAGTTCTTGCCCTGTCAGGATATGCTTCAACGACACCCGCTACGAATGGCAGAGCCTGCAGGAGGACAACCTGACTCTGTTCTGGTAT
This sequence comes from Dehalococcoidia bacterium UBA6803, assembly GCA_002452795.1. Classification (GTDB taxonomy): domain Bacteria; phylum Chloroflexota; class Dehalococcoidia; order GIF9; family AB-539-J10; genus UBA6803. The sequence goes on along the minus strand of DKFF01000010.1, from coordinate 4,381 downwards.
CAGGGAAATGAAACATTCGGAAAAGAATTACTGTCTTCCTGTACGCAGGGGCTTGTCCGGTTGACCGAAAACATCGGTGCTCGCTCTCAAGATCCCATCAGGATATATGTTTATGCCTCCGCCGCAGAATTGCAGAAAGCCATGATCTTCCCTCAGGAATGGACCGGGGGGGTCGCTTTCACCGAGTTCGGCATAGTAGCCATCGGCATCTCTCAGGAAAACACAGACTGGGGAAGGAAGGCACTGGTTCACGAGCTAACCCACCTGGTAGTGCATCAGGCGACTTTCAGCCCCTACGGCAAGTTGCCCACCTGGCTTGATGAAGGCCTGGCTGTGTATAACGAAGGAGCCTTCAGTCCTACTCACCGCTACTGGCTGGAAAAGGCTATCTCCGACGACAGGCTTATTTCAGTACGCAGTCTCGCCAGCCCCTTCTCCGCCGACCCTGAAAAAGCTTACATCTCTTACGCCCAGAGCCGCAGCCTGGTAGCCTACCTCCTGGATAATTATGGCCAGGCCAGCATGCTCTGCCTGCTGGAGCTTTTTAAACAGGGCAACACCACCGATGAAGCGCTGAAGGCGATCTACGGCCTGGATACGGATAAACTGGACCAGGAATGGCAGCGCTCACTCGCCGCTGAAGAAACCCCAGCGTTATAGGCTCTCCCCCTTCTCCCTTGCCACCTGCGCCCCGGGAACATCAGGGCGTATCGGGCTGCGGGCTGGTTCCCCTGATCAGCTTCCAGGCACGCTGTCTCTCCACAAACTCTATTTCCTCTCTGGTATTACTCATCACGTCCATAAGATTCTTGATGAACAAGGAGGGATTCCTGGGGCCGATCAGCACATTGCCCATGCCATTCCCCCTTTGAATCCAGATATAATGTTCCGGGTCAAAACAGGCGACAAAACGGTGTCTGGTCCGCCACAGACAAGATATTTCGGAGGGATATTCCACTTTCTTGATAGAATTAAAGGGAATAAAGAAGGAGAACGTTCCCCCCATGACTATCCTTATCCCTCCACCTAAGATCTGGTATTTCCGGGGGAAGATCGCCCACCACAGTATCACCCAACCGGCCGCCACAACTAACAAGCCCCTGCCACCCGCCCAACCCCCTCCCCCCTCGGAACAATAGCGAAGCCAGAACACGCCGGCGACGAGCGCCACAGGCAGCAGGAGGACTACGAGCCAGAAAACCACGTCATGCTCAGGATATTGCTCATGATATATCTTCAATCGCCCTTCTCTCCTTCCAGCCATTGCCCCCACAGAAACCCTTCCCCTTTCTATCAGAGAATCTCTTCTCTTGCAAGATACCCTTTCCACAACCCCTCTGCTAGAATACCCTTCAAGAAAAAACGCCGTCGCCGCGTGCGGATATTACGCCCAGGAGGTAAAAATGAAAAGATGGATCGCCATCGGCATTTTAGTGATCGTTTCCATCTCTCTTGTATCTTCCACGGAGAGCACCCTTGCAAATCTGGAAACAACGCAGGGAGAACTGCTGTCAACGCAAAGTGCGCTCGCTGTTTCCCAATCCAGCCTGGAGTCCACGCAGAAAGGGCTGGAATCGGCACAGGCCGACCTGGCTTCTACAAGCAGAACATTGTCTCTAACGCAATCCGCGCTGGCATCAACGCAGGACAACCTCGCTTCCCTTGATACCGAATACGCCGATTTGCAAACAAGCTATGACGGGCTGATGACCGGACACGGCTATACCATCACAGACCCCACTTACCGGCAGATGCAAAGTTTCTTGGTTAGGGACAGAACAGACAGCAAACAATATGTTGCGGGCGAATACGAGTGCAGACACTTTGCTCAAGATGTGTGTAACAAAGCCGAGGCAGAAGGCATTCGCTGTGCTTATGTGAGTATCAGTTTCTCCGGCGGGACAGGGCATGCCATCGTCGCCTTCAATACCATAGACAGGGGCTTGATCTACATCGAGCCACAAACCGACGATGAGATGAGCATCAGAGAGGGAATACATTACTGGCAGAGCGGCGGCAACTTCGCCCGGCCTGATTACGACGATACCATAACGGAAATTCTCGTAATCTGGTAGCAAGAAATGGCAACTCTTCTTCGTCCCATAAGCAATCTCCTGCGCCTGGTGTTCCAGGTTCTGCTTGCCTGCGTCCTGATCATTATGCCCCTGTCAGGCTGCCAGCAAATTGGAACAGGATCCGCCAGCAACGACACTCTTAATCTCTGGGATAGCGGCCCCCTGACACTGGACCCCGCCGTCTCCGGGGATATGGGTTCTCATACTTACATCATGCAGATCTTCAGTGGGCTGGTATGCCTGAATAGCGAAATGGAGGTAGTGCCCGACATCGCCGAGCGCTGGGAGCAAAGCCCTGACGGCACAACTTACACCTTTTATTTACGCGAGGGGGTGCAATTTCACAGCGGCAAAGAGGTAACGGCCACCGATTTTCAGTACTCCTGGGAACGGGCCTGTGACCCCGCCACCGGCTCCACCACGGCCGCCACCTATTTGGGCGACATCCTGGGAACGAGGCAGATGCTGGCGGGGGAGATAGAAAGCCTGACTGGCGTTAAAGCGATAGAGAGGCATATCCTGGAAGTTACCATTGACGCCCCCCGGGCCGACTTCCTGTGTAAATTGACCTGCCCCACCGCCTTCGTCATCAACCGGGAAAATGTGGCGACAGGAAAATACTGGTGGCGCAATCCCGACGGCACGGGGCCATTCAGGCTGGCGGAATGGCAGGAAGGGCAGGCGCTGACCCTGGCAAGAAACGAACTTTATTACGGAGAGAAAGCCAGCCTCGAACGGGTAACTTTCCACCTCCTCGCGGGAAACCCCATGTCCATGTACGAACTGGGCGAAATAGATATTGTTTCCGTATACACGGCCTACATTGACACGGCAACAGACCCGCAAAACCCCTTCAGCGGAGATCTTTCCATCACGCCGGAGCTCAGCCTTTACTACCTCGGTTTTAACACCACCTCCCCTCCCTTTGACGACGCCGCTGTCCGCCGTGCCTTCTGCCTGGCCGTGGACAGAGAACGCATTGCCCGGGTAATTTTCAAGCATACGTTATCTGTTGCCCGAGGCATTTTGCCACCGGGCCTGCCCGGGTACGACACCAGCCTCACGAATATAAGCTATGATGCAGCAAGAGCGAGGGAGCTTATCGCCGCTTCCTCTTACGGCACCGTTGCCAATCTGCCGCCTGTTACCCTCACCATCGGGGGCTATGGCAACGACATTCCTGCCTATCTGGGGGCCATTATTCAGGACTGGCAGCTAAACCTGGGCGTGGAGGTGCAGGTGAGGCAGCTGGAGCCGGACGCCTTTCTCTACCACCTGCAGGAGGAAAAAGATGGCATGTTTGCCACAGGCTGGATAGCGGATTACCCCGATCCGCATAATTTCCTGGACACCCTCTTTCATTCGGGCAGCGATTACAATTACTCCGCGTACGACAACCCGGCACTGGATGCGCTTCTCGATAGGGCTGCCGTAGAGCAGGATGAATCTGCCCGTTTCGCCATGTACCGGGAAGCGGAGCAAATTGTGCTCAATGATGCCCCCTGCCTGCCATTGTGGAACGGGAGAAACTATATCCTGACCAAGCCTTATGTCAAGGGCTATGCGCTCAACCCGCAGGGCATCCCTTCTTTAAACGCCACGCGCGTAGAAAAGCATTAAGCCGCCATAAACGGGCGGCAATCATGCAGTTCTTATCGCATTCAGGAACAAGGACGAGATCAAGCAAACCATCGGATTGCTCAATTCACCCACTTACCAGCGTTCGTAGCGCACCAAATCATCCAGCGATTCCCTGCTCTTATAGCCAGGCATGTCGGCAGGATATCCCAGCGGCGTGAAGGCGATCGGCTCCACGTCGTCCGGCAACCCCAGCACCTGGCGCGCGACGTCAGGGTCAAATGCCCCGACCCAGCATGTGCCCAGCCCCAGGTCGGCGGCCGCCAGAATCAGATGGTCCATGGCAATGGCTACATCCACGTCACAGAAACTCTTGCCATCCCGCCGTACCCAGCTTTGGGAGGGAATCCCACAGGCGCAGATAACTATTGGGGTCTGCACAAACCAGGGTGCGCTATATATCAACCCCAGTTCCTCTTCTCTGCCCTCAGTATGGATGACAATGAGGCGGAAGGGTTGTCTGTTAGCTGCGGTAGGCGCCAGACGGGCCGCCTCAAGAACTTGCTTGAGCTTTTCTTCCTCGACAGGCTGGGGTTTGTAAGCCCTGGCACTGTAGCGACTCTTAACAACTTCTATAAAATTCATAAAATAACCTCCTGCTTAACACAACTATTAAACGTATCTCCCTGGTCAAACATAACACTTGCGAAACAAACCAGATATGAACA
>DKFF01000006.1 GCA_002452795.1 Dehalococcoidia bacterium UBA6803 | reverse complement strand
TGACAGCCTCCTTTTCCGCGGCGGAAAACTCGCTTAAAACATAGTTGACTATGGAATCCTCGCTCATAAAACTGGTTTCTCTCGACCGGTATGGCCGCCCTATTCCCACCCTGACGCGGGGAAAATCGCCACTGCCCAGGGCAGCGATAATAGATTTCATCCCGTTGTGCCCCCCCGATCCCCCACCCACGCGCAAACGCACTTTGCCGGGCTGCAAATCAAGATCGTCATACACCACCAGAAGGTCGTTCAGGGAAACATTGTACTTGCGCATCAGGCATCTCACCGCTGTGCCACTGAGATTAACAAAAGTGAACGGGCGTGCCAGCAGCACCTGCTCGCCAGCTACTTCCCCCGTCCCTATTCTGGCATGGCACTGTTTTCTGTCCAGGCAAATTGCGTGCAAGCGGGCAAAATAGTTCAGGCAGGCAAAGCCCGTGTTATGGCGGCTGCGAGCGTATTCCCGGCCGGGGTTTCCCAACCCCACGATGAGCTTCATGTAAGCCGCCCCCCTCCATTCCCACCAGTTTTCAGTATTGCCAAAAACTCGTCCTCCTTGAGAATCTTCACCCCCAGCTTCTGCGCCCTGGCCAGCTTGGAACCGGGAGCATCCCCTGCCACAAGATAGGCCGTCTTGCCGGTAACATCTGCGGCCGCTGTACCCCCCAGAGCTTTTATCTTCGCCTCCGCTTGCTGGCGGGTAAACGTTTCCATCCTGCCGGTCAAAACAAACTCCACTCCCTCTAAAGGCTTTGGGGGAGCGCCTGTCTCTCCTCTTTTTTCTTCCTCCATCCTCACTCCAGCCTCTTTTAACCTCCCCAGAATACGCCTGTTTGCCTCCTGTGCAAAGAAGGCAGTCACGCTGCCTGCTATCCTGGGCCCCACGGAGGGAATGGCCTGCAATTCCTCTTTGCTAGCGTTTGCCAGATCATCCATACTGCCAAACCTCTCCGCCAGCAAGGAGGCATACTCCTCCCCTACATGCAGAATTCCCATGGCAAAAATAAGGCAAGACAGCGGGCGACGCCTGCTGTTTTCAATTGAGCCGAGCACATTGGCAACGCTCTTCTCTCCCATCCTCTCCAATCCGCAAAGCTGCTCTCCGGTCAGGTAATACAGATCAGCCACATCCCTGGCCAGCCCTGCGTCAAATAAGGACTGGCACAGCTTTTCCCCTATGCCCTCTATGTCCATGGCCTCACGGCTGACAAAATGCCTGATCCTTTCCAGCGCCTGGGCGGAACAGGCAGCGTTCACGCAATAATGACCGGCTTCTCCTTCGGTCTGCACCACTTCTGCCCCGCATACCGGGCAGCTAGCCGGCATACGAAAGATACGCTCCTTGCCGGTACGCCGGCCGGTAACAGGCCCCACCACCCCGGGTATTACCTCCCCGGCGCGCTGGACGATCACGATATCTCCTATACGGATATCCTTGCGGTGAATATCTTCTTCATTGTGCAGCGCCGCATGGGAGATAACCACCCCACCGAGAGGAAGCGGCTCCAGAAGGGCATAGGGATTAATCCGGCCTGTCCGTCCCACATTTATGCCGATATTGATAAGGCGCGTGGTGCCCTGCCGGGCAGGAAATTTATAAGCCACCGCCCAGCGCGGCTCACGAGCCGCGCTGCCCAGTTCCCGCTGCAGGGCAATAGAATCAACTTTTACCACCATCCCATCAGCCTCGTATGGCCAGCTTTCCCTGCTTCCCAGCCAGTTCTGGTAACATTTCTCCACTTCGTCGATATCATGGCACAAGTTGATGTCAGTGCTCATCTTAAACCCCAGGGACTTAAGCCAGCGCATGGTCTCCCAGTGTGTGTCAGGGGCCACGCCTTCAGCCCAACCCAACCCATAAACCGCTATCTCCAGGGGACGGTGCGCCGTCACAGCGGGGTCCAGCTGCCGCAGCGAGCCGGCAGCGGCATTCCGGGGATTGGCAAAAAGGGGCAACCCTTCCCGGGCCCTTTCTTCATTGAGCTTCTTAAAACCTGCCCTGGGAAAATAAACCTCCCCCCGAACTTCAAACCCAGGCGGTGCCCTGTCGGGCACAGAGAGAGGAATGCTCCTGATAGTTTTTAAATTCTGGGTGACGTTCTCTCCCCGATAACCATCACCCCTGGTGGCGCCCACGGTAAACAGACCGTTAACATAGGTCAAAGCCACCGCCAGGCCATCAAATTTAGGCTCACAAACAAGATCGAACTGACGTTTTCCCAGAAGATTGCTCACTCTTTTATGCCAGGCAGTAAGCTCCTCACGAGCGAAAACGTTAGCCAGGCTCAGTAAAGGCTCGCGGTGCTCCACCACCCCAAAGCTCTCCACCGGCGGCGCCCCAACTCTCCTGGTAGGCGAATCGGGGGTAACAACCTCAGGATGTAGATTCTCGAGGCGCTTGAGCTCCTGCATCCAGCCGTCATACTCGGCGTCGCTGGCTTCCGGGTCATCCAGCACATAATAGCGCTGATTATGATAGTTGAGCAGGTCTCGCAGTTCTTTCGCTCTGCGAGATGCTCTATCGTGCTCGTTCGTCCCGTTCACCTTTTTCGCCAATCAAAGTAGTTCTCGCCGCAATAACCGGTAACCCGACCCCCTCTCACCTATCCACTCCCTTAAACTTCTGCTTATCCTCCCGGGCAGATTTTACTCTCTCTCGAACAAGGGAAACGAGAACTATGATAACCCCCAGCGCTGCCGCCGCTATGGCTATCCTGAGAGGCAGCGGCATAAACTGAACCACAACGGTAACAAGGTAGTAAATGAAATACCCGGCGGCGACACCCCCTCCCACACCCAACAGGATTGCACCCAGCTTTCTCAAGTTACCTCTCCTTGCTCCTTTCTAGCTTGCCATTCGTTTCTAGCTTACCATTCGTTTCTTGAAAAAAATAATTCCCAGAGAAAATAGCACTATTGCCCAGGCAATCAGCCAGTAAAGGTCCCCTATGACGGCAGAAAGAGAAGCGCCATTGATCACAGAACGGGAGGCATTCATGGCATGGATAAAGGGAAGCCCTCCGGCAAAATTCTGCAAACCCTGTGGCATCATTTCCACCGTCCACCATGCTCCCGAAATCATGGCCAGAGGAACAATGAAAACCCAGCAGATAGCAGCCTGGGATTCGCTTTTAATCAAGCTGCCCACTATCATACCGATGCCAACGGCAGAAAGGCCAGTTAAGAAGAAAATGAGAAAAGCATGTCCCAGATTGCCGACTATCGTCAGTCCCATTGCCATTCCCACCCCAAGATAAATCAGCGTGGAGACTATAAGCACAGGAATAAACGGCAGGGAATATCCCATAATAAATTCCCAGGGTTTCGCCGGCGTGGTCAGCATGCGAGCCAGAAAGCCCTTTTCGCGGTCAGCAGCGATAACTTCAGCCGCTACAGATATCAGGATCATGAGACCAAAAACGATTATGCCCGGGGCGAGGAAATTAACAACTTCGTTTTCTATTCTGCTCTCTACTCCTTTCATCTCCACATTGACGGGAGCGGGCATACCCAGAAATTGAGACCCAGCGGCTTCCAGAACAGGTTTCACCCGCAAGCCCGCCATGGGATCGGTTCCCTCATAAACCACTTCAAGGTCAATAGGTTGTCCTGCTGCTGCCGCATCCCGAAACCCGCGAGGGATGAGCAGGTAAAGAGATATTCTGCCTGCCTCCATATCTTCTCTTGCCCGAGCCTCTTCGCTATACACTTCGCCCCGCAATTCAACGGCCTCGATTCTTTCCAGACTCTCCACGAAAGCGATCGATGACTGGCTCCGGTCTTCATCCACTACGCTTAATCTCACAGGCCCAACGGTACCCTGCCCAAAAGCGGAACAAAACACCAGCATAAAAACTACAGGCATGCCCAGAAGAAATCCCAGTAACACCGGGTTCCTATAAATTTCCTTCAGATTTCTTTTGCCGATTTCCCAGAATCTCATTCTCTCAGCTTCTTCCCCGTAATCTGGATAAAGACATCCTCCAACGTGGGCTGTTTCAATGTGGCAGAGGAAACGATAATGCCCCTGGAAAACAGGTACTCCACGATCTCATGAAAATCCAGATCCCCATGGGATATCTCCACCCCACCATTGGTTCTCTCCACCCGGGCATATCTGCCACACAATTCCTGCATGACATCGGCAGGAATATTTTCCGCTCGAACAACTATACTGCGCCCCGTAAAGAAATCCCTCTTCAATTCTTCGGGCGTGCCCAGCGCCACTATCTTCCCTTCGTCAATAATGCCACTGCGATCGGAAAGAGAATCCGCCTCCTCCATATAATGGGTGGTAAGTAGAATGGTCTTTTCCTTTTTGAGCAGGGCAATATGCTCCCAGACGGCCCTCCGCGCCTGCGGATCAAGCCCCAGTGTAGGCTCATCCAGAAACAAGATCGCCGGGTCATGCACCAGAGACATGGCGATAGAGAGCCTGCGCTTCATGCCCCCTGAGAAAGTTTTTACCTGCTCGCCAGCCCGTTCCATAAGCCCCATTGTTTGCAAAAGTTCTTTCGAGCGTTCCCTCACCTCTTCGGAACTCAAGCGATGCATTTTTCCGACCAAGCTCAGGTTTTCCCAGCAATTAAGACGCTCCGAAAGCACGGTATCCTGCGGCGATACACCAATCAGCCCTTTAACTTTAAATGAATCCTTGGTTATGTCGTGTCCCATTATGAATGCCGTGCCCGCGGTCGGCTGCAAAAGGCAACATAGCATCCTGACCAGGGTTGTCTTTCCCGCTCCGTTGGGACCAAGAAGAGAGAATAACTCTCCTTTTCTTATTTTCAGGTTAATACCGTCTACTGCCACCAGGTCATTGAACTTCCTGGTGATATTCATAGTCCCTATAGCGTCCATTGCTACTAATAGTGAATTATCATCGTCATTCTGTCAATGGTTTTGCAAGGACAAAAGAAAACCTATGAGATGGAAAGGGTTACTTGTCCCGTTTTACAGGCTGTAATCAGTTCCGTCTCTGGTGTAAAATCAACTAACTTGCAGGATTCCCACGGGAGGGGGCACACGATGAGCGAAAAAATTGAAGAAATTAAGGCCCAAATTGCCCGGCTTAACCAGCAAAACAAACTCACTGAAACTGTTCCCTTGCTTGAGCAGGCAGCAGAATTTACAGGGCAGGAACACGGAAAGAATCACCCCTACTACGCCGTTAGCCTGAACGACCTGGGAACGGCAAACAGAACCCTGGGACAATACACTGCCGCCAGGGACAATTTCCTCAAGGCAGCCAGCATACTGAAAGAAGTTATGGGCAAGGATAATGAGCATTATGCCACTTGCATCAATAACCTTGCCGGAACTTATCGCCTGATGGGAGAATATCAGAAAGCTCAGGACACTTTTCTGGAAGCCAAAGAAATCTATGACAGAACTGTGGGTAAAGAACATTTTCTCTACGCCTCCGTTTTGAACAACCTGGGACTGGTACATCAGGATATGGGTAATTACGAGCAAGCAGAGGAGATGCACTCACAAGCACTGGATATTATCCGCCGCACCAAGGGGGAAAAGGATTTTACCTACGCCACCAGCTTGAACAACCTGGCACAGCCATATATCGCGAGGGGAGATTATGCTCAGGCTGAGCCCATTCTGCTCCAGGCAACAGAGATCTACGCCGAGGTAGCGGGCAAAGAACATCTCACTTATGCTTCCGGGTTGAATAATCTGGCCGGGCTCTATCAAAAAATGTCCCGTTACAGGGAGGCAGAACAGCTCTATCTTCAGGTACTCAACATACTAGAGAAAGTTGTGGGCAGGGAACACCCCGATTACGCCAGCACCCTGCACAACATGGGATTGCTACGCGAGAACACCATGGATTACGACAAGGCGGAGCAATATTATTCCATGGCGCTGGATATTCGACGGCACAGTCTGGGAGAAAACCATCCCCGTTATACAGACAGCCTGGACAGGCTAGCGGAGGTACGCAGAAAGAAACCAAATCTTTCTGAATAAGCAGGCCCGCGCTACCCAGCAAGACCAATATTGAGGAGGAAAGACAATGCAAGGACTGGACCTTTCCGAGAAATATTTTCAGGAATGCGGAGTATCAATGATAGAGGCAAAATTTCCTGAATACAAGGACAAGATTGCAGCAGGTTTGGTAGGAGAAGGCTCAGAATGCTTCGGTTTCGACGACGAGATTTCCCGGGACCACGATTGGGGGCCTGGTTTCTGCCTCTGGTTAAGCAGGCAGGATTACGAAGCTATCGGGCAAGAATTACAGCAAGAACTGGAGAAGCTGCCCCAGGATTTTGCCGGTATCAAGGCCAGAGAGGCGAGCGCCTGGGGAAGAGGCCGAATTGGCGTTTTTGAGATAGGCGCCTTCTACCGCAAGTTCATAGGGATCAATCACGTGCCAGCAACTTTTAACGAGTGGCGCGCTATCCCGGAGGGCAACCTGGCTGTCTGCACTAACGGGAAAGTGTTCGCAGACCCACCAGGAGAATTCAGCAAATTCAGAAACGAGCTGAAGGCATTCTATCCCGAAGACATTCGCCTGAAAAAAATAGCCTCGAGATGCATGACCATCGCACAGTCAGGACAGTACAACTTCATGCGCTCCGTTAAAAGAAAAGAGTACATCGCCGCCCAATATGCCGAAGCCAAGTTCTGCGGCGATATAATTTCCCTGGTTTTTTTGTTGAACAGGGAATACAAACCTTTCTATAAATGGATGCACCGGGCAATGAAACCCCTGCCCGTATTAGGCAAACCCATCTATGGCCTGTTGCTTGAAATGGTTACTACCCATGAGGACGCTCCAGGCGAAACGCTTTACGAAAAAAAGAGCCGACTGATAGAAGAAATGTGCCAGCATGTTATCAGGGAATTCCACAAAGAAGGCCTGAGCGACTGCCGCGACGGTTTCCTTCTAGCACACGGCCCGATTATCCAGAGCAAAATAAAGGACGCAAGCTTGAGAAGCATTGATGTCTGGGTGGAATAGCTTTTATATTGCGAACGATAACGGGTACCGGTTTGTCTTGTCACTTTTGCCGCCGCACAGGACAGAAAGAGGAAGCAACATCTGGACAACTCCGGCGGCACTTGAGAAGCATGTTTATAGTAGTTATATTCAAAACCCGCATGAGCTATAATGCATCGAGAGAATGCCGCATTTAAGGCAGGCAAGGAGCTGAAAATGAAAATAGCCCTGGTAGGGGAGATGAGAAATCTGGATCAGTGTGCTACGGAAGAGTATGGCATTTCTGAGAACCTCTTGATGGAAAACGCTGGCCAGGCAATGTATTCAGTTATCGCCAGCGAATGCGGAAAGGTCGAAGGCAAAAGCTTTGCCGTTTTCTGCGGCACCGGCAACAACGGAGGCGATGGGCTGGTAATCGCCCGCAAACTTCTCTCCAATGGAGGAAAGGTAAAGATCTTTTTCCCGGATGGAGAGCCTCAGCTTAAAGGAGCCACGCAAAAAAACTACGCAATAGCGGCAAGGCTACCTATAGAAATGTCGCGTATCAGCTCAGGCAATGACCTCAATATTGCCCTCCGCGATTGCGACGTAGCAGTTGATGCTCTTTTCGGCACCGGGCTCGCCAGGCAAGTTGAAGGTATTTATCGGGAAACCATTCAGGCGATAAACAAGTGCGGCAAACCGGTGTTTAGCGTGGACATTCCTTCAGGCATAAATGGAAACACCGGCGAAGTGATGGGTACAGCGGTAAAGGCAAACTACACCGTAGCGTTCGGGCTGCCCAAAACAGGTAATATGCTTTTTCCAGGGTATGAATATTGTGGAAAGCTTTATGTTTCACGTATCTCCTTCCCTCCTCAACTTTACAACAACGCCTCTTTGAAAATACAAGTCAACGCTCCAGTCAAACTGCAGGAAAGGAAAAGGGACACCCACAAGGGAGATTTCGGAGAGGTTCTTTTTATTGCCGGCGCCCGGAGCTACCTCGGCGCTCCTTATTTCTCCGCGCTTTCCTTCCTCAAAGCCGGAGGGGGATATTCCCACCTGGCGGCGCCCTCTTCCATCTGTCCTTTCCTGTCCAGCGGCGGCAGAGAGGTCGTCTTCTTGCCCCAGGAAGAAACGGCTGAAGGAAGCATCGCTTTGAAAAACAAAGAGGCTCTGCTTCAAATTGCCCGGAAAATGGACATGGTCGTTATAGGACCAGGCCTTTCGTTAGATAATGAGACGCAAAAGCTGGTCAGAGAACTGGCCGGCGAAATTGAAAGCCCCCTGCTCATAGATGGCGACGGAATCACCGCCATCTCCCACAACCCGGAGATTATCAAGGAGAGAAAGGCCGACACAATTCTCACGCCCCATCCGGGAGAAATGGCCAGGCTCACAGGGCTGCCCGCAGGCGAAATAAAAGGAAAAAGCATAGAAGTGCTGCAAAAGGCTTCGGCAGAGCTTAACGCTATAATTGACCTGAAAGGCGCTCACTCCCTCATCGGCTACCCCGATGGAAATGTCTTCGTCAACCTGAGTGGTAATTCCGGCATGGCCACAGCAGGCTCAGGAGATGTCCTGGCAGGGACGATTGCCGCTGCGTTCGGGCTGGGACTGGGTTCCAGAGAAGCAACAAGGACAGGAGTGTTCCTTCACGGTCTGGCCGGCGACCTGGCAGCCGACGACAGAGGAGAAGATGGCATCACCGCACAGGACATAATGAATTATCTCCCCCTGGCAATGAAACATTATCGCCAGAATTTTGAGAAGATAGAAGAGAACCTCTACGAGAGCCTTTTTATGATATAAACCACTATAGAGGAAAACATTTTGCTAACCCAGATTTTGCTCACAATCGTCGTAATATTGCTAGTCATCCTGATTTTCCTTGCTCTCAAAAGAAGGGGCGTTAAACCGGAGGAGATTGAAGACGCCATGTCTCTTTCCTGGACAAAGCTGGGAATGGAAGAGAAGCTGGGTAGGCTGACAACACACACCGAGGATATCCGCAACTGCCATAAATCCCTGGAACAAATGCTACGCGTGCCTGTGGAGCGCGCCGCGATGGGAGAGCTAAGCATGGAGATAATTCTTTCAGATCAACTCCCCCCTGACATGTTCGGCATCAGAGAAATGGTTCTTGATGGAAAAATTCCCGACGCCCACATCAGGTCTACGGCAGGAATTGTCTGCATAGATTCCAAATTCCCCCTGGAGAATTACTTGAGGATGACGGAGGCGGAAGAGGCACAACAAAAAGAAAGGTTCAGGAGTGATTTCCGCAGGGATATACGCGCTCACCTCAACAAGATAGCTCATGATTATGTTTGTCCAGAGAAAGGCTCAGCGGATTTCGCCTTCGCCTACATCCCCTCTGAGGCCGTTTATTACTCCATGATTAGAGACGAGTTCGCATTGCTGCAGGACCATACGAAAAGGGGTGTCCAGGTCGTGTCCCCGCTGACGCTATCTCACAAAGTGCAGCTTATCAAAGCAGGAGTACACGCCAGAAAGCTCTCTGAAGACGCCGAACGGGTAAAGAAAGATCTCTTCGCTCTTTCCCGGGAATTCAGCGAAATCGACAAGCTGTGGCAGGTATTCTACACTACACACTTAAGGAACGCAGAGGGAAAGGCTGAAGAGCTGGATACGGCCTATAAAAGGCTGCGGGACGAATTCGACAGAATTTCCAGGCTGGCGCAAGAATAAACGTACTTCACTGTATGGCAAAACACTGAAAAAGCTGAGCTATACCGACGGCAAAACAAGGAGGGAGAAGTGGCAAAAGCGCAGAAAACGTGGCGAGAAAAACTGCACAGCGGGCAAGAACCAAAGCTGGTTGATGACCCCAGGGGACGGGGGAAGATGCTTATCCCCACCCCCCTTGATGTCGATGCGCAGATGCGCAGGGTAGAAAAAGGCAGTCTCATCACCGACAAACAAATCAGGAACAAACTGGCAAACAATTACCACGCCGATTTGACCTGCCCCCTGGTGACAGGCATCTTCATCCGTGTCGCTGCCGAGGCAGCGTAAGAACTTTGAAAGGGCAGTGCGTGAACTGTGACTGCTGCCGAGATTTGCCAGGGTGGGTAGAGCAGGGAGAATACTGCCCTGCACACAATTCCTGCGCAATCACGCGCTTTACAAATACCGGAAAAAATCGCCACTAAGATATGTGGTATTCTAACCAAAAGGAGATTTAAAAGATTATAAAGATACCGAAATGCATGAGCACACAGCATCCTGATAACGTGATTTCTCCGTTTTTTGCCGAGAGCTCCGAGCTTGATGGGGAAGATGAAATTCAGGAAGCATATTACGCATTCTCTCATTTAGGATGCGATGAGCAGATGTGGGATTGTGAAGGCAAAGAGGTTGACAATTTCGTCGTCAAAAAACTGTTAACAAAACATGAAACATTTTTCCGGGAAAAGAGGCTGGGCAGAGACGTATTCATAACCCTGAGAGTTCCTAATCCAACCGTAGAAAGGGCTGAGGCAAAAATCCTGCTGGAAACATTGGAGAGTATCCCCAGGTCGTTTGACACTGCCAAACTATTTTACGGCGACGACTTGCCACCAATATTCGAAATTATCCTGCCCATGACCGCTTCTTACAAATCGCTCGACAGAATTTACAGATATTATTGTGATTTCGTCGTCGGCAAGCAAAAGAAGCCATTCAAAGAGGGCGATATCACGATTGCAGAATGGATCGGAGAATTCAAGCCTGAGAAAATCAACCTGATCCCCCTTTTCGAAGACCTGGAGCATATGCTAGACGCACATAACATAGTCAGGGACTACCTGCAAGATAAAGAGGTAGAGTACCAGAGGGTTTTTCTGGCCAGGTCAGATCCGGCAACAAACTATGGTCTCGTCGGAGCAGTCCTGCTAAACAAGATCGCGCTGCAAAGATTACAGCAGCTATCGGATAGCACTGGCACCATGATATATCCTATTGTTGGCATAGGATCAGCTCCTTTTAGAGGTAACCTCAGGCCACAAACAATAGAAAGAATTTCCAGAGAATACCCCAGCGTTCATACCTTCACCATTCAATCGGCATTCAAATACGATAATTCCCCCAAAGAAGTTGAAGAAGCCATAACGAAGCTACACGAAAGACAAACAGGGCCACCTCAGATGGTGGACGAAAAAAGATGTCTGGAAATAATGGGCAAGTACTCCCGAGAATATGAGAGGCAGATCGTAGCGTTAGCGCCGATAATCAACAGAATTGCAAGATGTGTCCCGAGCAGAAGAAAAAGAAAACTACATATTGGACTGTTCGGATATTCGCGCAACATAGGAGGACTTTCTCTGCCGAGAGCAATAACCTTTACTGCCGCTCTTTACTCCATAGGATTGCCGCCGGAAATCCTCGGCTTGAATGCTTTAGACAAAGACGACTTTCGTTTCGTCAAGGAAATCTATGTAAATTTTGAAGAGGATTTGAGCGATGCTCTGAAATATTTAAACCATGACACGGGTTTCCTGCCAGAGAATATTGCCAGAAAGGTCAACAACCTTCCCATAGATTTGCAGCCAGACAGAGAACATAACGAGATAACATCTTTCATCGCAAATTCGCTAAGAGAAAATAGGATTGAAGAACTGCAAGAGTGCATATTGAGAGCAGCAAACCTGAGAAAATTCCTGGGGTAACGGGGGGCTTATCCACGCTGCCCTTATGTTACCGTGGTTACGCAACAGACGTGTCAAATCATTTAAGCAGGTA
>DKFF01000022.1:1392-2834 GCA_002452795.1 Dehalococcoidia bacterium UBA6803 | reverse complement strand
TCTTTCTCTGGTGTTACTGCATGAGATACAGGAAAATGGGTTTCGTCTTTTTTTGCGCCATTGGGGGAAAAAGCTGGATGAAGTGTGCGGGCTGGATGCTTTTGGCAGGAAAAGACTAGCAGATATGGTCAATGCCGCTTCTGAGTTTGATAATGGGGGTGAGCGTGATTGCAATGCCTTTTGCCAGTTCATTAACAGCTATGAAATACACGAGTCACCTGGCAGCAATGCCGTACGTATCATGACCATACATCAGGCAAAAGGACTGGGTTTTGATGTGGTTATCCTGCCTGACCTGCAGAAAGTGGATATGGCAACCGCCCTGCACAGCGATTTTATTTTGAAACGTGACCAGATGGAGAAACCTGAATGGATGTTAAAAACGCCGCGTAAAGTTGTTGCCCGGAATGATGCGGTTCTGGCTCCCTGCCTGCAAGCTGCTGATGAAGCGGCTTGCTTTGACTCTTTATGCGTATTATATGTAGCGTTGACGCGTGCCAGGCAAGGGCTTTACCTGATAACATCTCCTCCGGCCAGGAATGCTTCGTCTTTCCCCCCCGCAGCCTTTTTGAGGATGCAGCTGGGAGGGGAAAAGCAAACAGAGGAAAGTTTGTCCGGTACAGTTGGTGGGGGAAAATGTAATTGTTTTTATGAGAGGGGAGAACGTTACTGGTATGAAGAAGAAAAAAAAGAGGGGGTCGAGGGAGGAAAAGAAAAAGAAGCTGAATTACCAGCGGGCTTTAACGAATTTCCCTCGCGAAGAAGGGCATTACTAAATGTGATTCCTTCAGCCGAAACGAGAATGGGAAAAAGCGCCGGCCTGTTGTTTGCTAAAGCTGCTCGTGGTGGTCGTGAATTGGGCGTAGCGATACACGAATTGTTCGAGCGTGTTCCCTGGTATGGTGAAGTTGATGAAGAGGAATTGATTCGGGAATGGTTTGCTTCCTCTATGGCGGGGCGGGAGGTGAAAGAGAAAGCTGTTGAGCAATTTCGTCGTGCACTCAAATCGGTGGATGTTCAACAGGCGTTGTCCCGCCCTCACGGCGATGCCTGGTTATGGCGTGAAAGACGGTTTGAGGTTGTGCTTGATGATCGCTGGCTGACGGGAATCTTTGACCGTGTCGTCATCGTGCGAGACGAAAGAGGCAAAGCACTGAGCGCCACAGTGGTGGATTTCAAAAGCGACGAAGTCGTTTTTGCCCTGGAAGTGCCAGAGCGGGCGGAGAAACATCGTGCTCAGATGTCGCTTTACAGGGACGCTCTGTCCCGGATACTGCAGATTGCCCCCGACCAGATAACGTTGAGGCTTTTGTTTACCTGTCCGGGCAAAGTATATGATTTCCCGTAAACAGGGGAAAAATTAGCTGTACCAGGAGGACGCAAATGGTTGAAATAGTGGCACGCGTGATATCTCAAAAAGGAGTTTGCCAAGCCGGGCACAG
>DKFF01000022.1:0-1215 GCA_002452795.1 Dehalococcoidia bacterium UBA6803 | reverse complement strand
TAGTCGGCCGGGCTTGCGAGGAGACTTGGCGTTGGTTGCTCCAGTGCTTAGCGCCAGTATTCCGTTTAATGCTTCGTCAATGTTTTTAATGAAGACGAATTCAATCTCATCCTTGACTTGCTGAGGGACCTCTTTCAAGTCTCTCTCGTTTTCCTGTGGCATAAAGATTCTTTTCAATCCGGCACGATGAGCAGCCAGTATCTTTTCCTTAATGCCGCCCACGGGCAATACCCGCCCTCGCAGGGTGATTTCCCCCGTCATCCCTGTACCCCTGGGCACCGGCCTTTTTGTTAACGCTGACACCAGCGATATTGCCATGGTGATGCCGGCCGATGGTCCGTCCTTGGGTATGGCGCCGGCGGGAATATGAATGTGGAGGTCGTTTTTTTCGTAAAAGGCTTCATCGGCACCGAGAGAGGCTGCCCTGGAACGCACATAAGTGAGCACTGCCCGTGCCGATTCCTGCATTACGTCTCCCAATTGGCCGGTCAAAGTAAGATTACCTTTTCCAGGCACTAAAGTAGATTCTATAAACAAAATGTCGCCGCCTGCCTGCGTCCACGCCAGTCCGGTGGCTACGCCCACCTCGTCCTTTTCTTCGGTTAATTCGTATCGAAACTTGCGGGGGCCCAGAAAATCCTCCAGCATGGCGAGGGAAACATCGGTTGTTGACTGTTTTCCTTCGGCCACCTGTCGAGCTATCTTGCGACAGATGGTGCCGATTTCCCGTTCCAGATTTCTCAGCCCTGCCTCCCGGGTATAGCTTCTGGCTATGTCCAGGATAGTCTCGTCTGAGATAGTAAAAGAATCTGCGGGCAAGCCATGCTCCTCGAGTTGTCTTGGCAGCAGGAATTTTCTGGCTATGTGTAATTTCTCCACCTCGGTGTATCCGGGCAGCTCCAGTATCTCCATCCTGTCTCGCAAGGCTGGAGGAATGGGGTCGGCGAGGTTGGCGGTAGTAATGAACATCACGCCGGATAAATCGTAAGGAATTTCCAGATAATGGTCACTGAAACTGAAGTTCTGTTCCGGATCCAGGACCTCAAGCAGAGCCGCGGAGGGATCGCCCCTGAAATCCGCCCCTACTTTGTCAATTTCGTCGAGCATGAAAACAGGATTGTTGGAGCCGGCACGCCGTATTCCCTGGAGGATTCTTCCGGGCAGAGCTCCTACATAAGTACGTCTGTGTCCACGGATTTCCGCTTCGTCCCGAAC
>DKFF01000025.1 GCA_002452795.1 Dehalococcoidia bacterium UBA6803 | reverse complement strand
CATACCGCAAAGGATCAGGATCATATCGCTCCAGGCAATCGGACAGCCACACCGCCCAATTGCGACTGGTTGAAAGTTTTTTGCCTTCAATGGTCAGAAACTCATTGGCAGGAATATCATACGGAAGATTTAAATTGCCACAACCCATCAACATCACCGGCCAGACAACGGTATGAAAGAAAATATTATCCTTGCCTACGAAATAAAAGCTCCTGGTTTTTTCCTGCCAGAATGGTCGCCAGGCCTCCTCTTCTCCCCGCGACATCGCCCACTCTTTGCTCGCCGACAGATACCCGATAACCGCTTCAAACCAGACATACATGCGTTTGTGCTCAAATCCCGCCTGCGGCACAGGCACTCCCCAATCCATGTCGCGGGTGACAGCTCTGTCTTTTAATCCTTCATCCAAAAACTTCCTGGTAGTGCCGGACACGTTACGCCGCCAGAAGGGCCGTTCGGCCATCCAGGAACGTATTTTGTCCTCAAAAGCGCTGAGGCGCAGAAAAAAATGTTCAGAAATTTCGAAACGAGGGGTGGAGGAACAAAAACGACAGTGAAATCCCTGGATGTCCACGTTGCTCATAGGCTTGCCACAATCGTCGCAAACATCACCTCTGGCTCCGGGCGAGCCGCAGTGAGGACAGATACCTTCAAGATACCGGTCCGGAAGGAAGCGCTGGCAGCAAGGACAATAGGCCTGAGGCATGTTGTCCCGATAAAGGTAACCCTTACCCAGTAAATCCAGGAATATCTCCCGTGCGACATGCGCGTGGTTTGCTGTGCCGGTAGAGGTAAACAAGTCGAAGGAAATCCCCAGTTTCTGCCAGCAGTCAACAAACTGTTCATGATATCTGAAAGCTACTTCCCGGGGGGAGAGAGCTTCCTGCTCTGCCCGCAAAGTGATCGGAGTTCCATGTTGATCGCTCCCTGAAACCATCAACACTTCATTCCCCTTCAGGCGGTGATACCTGGCAAAAATATCCGCCGGCAGATATGCCCCGGCAATGTGCCCCAGATGTAAAGGGCCATTGGCATATGGCCAGGCAACTCCTATAAAAATACGTTCAGCCATTTATCTCCCAATCAATTTGCCTTATCCTGCCGTTAATGAAGCAGAAATGCCCACCCTCACACCGGTGAACCAAGCATTATAGCCTATGCGCACAATTCCTTCCAAACCAAATAATTCTTTCAAACTTATGCAATATTTGCTATGATTCAGCTATACTACCTGTACAAAGTTCAGATAACAGGAGAGAAACTATGCCTTCGTTCTTTGATGGTTGGCCCAGCAATACAGATATTATGCAAAGCGAGATGAGCCGCCTCCTGGATTATATGGCCAGATCAAAACCACCAACAGTACGTTTTTCCCCTAGCATCTGGCAACCAGCCATAGATATCTACGAAACAGCAGTTGAGTTTATTATAACCGTGGACCTGGCTGGGGTTCAGGAAAACGACATAGAGATACTTGTTGACCAGAAAAGCTTCACCATCAGGGGAGAGAGAAAAAAAGCTCAGAAAACTGACAGGAGAGGAATATATTACCAGATGGAAATCGCCAGTGGCCCTTTTGAAAAAAGTATCAGTTTGCCTGCAATCGTGGATCACACCCGCATCACCGCCTTTTATGAGAACGGCATAGTCGAAGTAACCATGCCCAAGGCGAAAGCCCGGCAAAACATCAATATTAAGATAGAAATGGACAAGTAGAGAGAATGACACAGAACAAAAAGCTAACGCTATTACCAGGCAGAAAGAAGAAAGGAGGAGAACCCGGCGGAGTTCTCATCCCCGGCGAGCTGCCGATTATCGCCAGTAAAAATAGCGTGATCTATCCTTCTATGACCACCCCCATGTCCTCAGGCAGCGAAGAAACGGCCAGGTTAATAGATGATGCTGCTGCCGGGGATAAGCTCATTGGCTTCTTCGCTCTGCGCCCCGGCAAAGACGAAGATACGCAAGAGAACTTATACAACATCGGAACGGCAGCCAGAATCGCCAGGATGTTCAAAACACCAGACGGTTCCATTCATGCTCTCCTACAGGGCATCAGCAGGATAAAGCTATCCAAAACAACACAAACCGAACCATATCTGAAAGGCAAAGTAACAGAGGTTAAAGATCACATAGACAAGACCCCTGAAGTCGAAGCTATGTCGCGCAATATCCTGTCGCTTTTCCAAAAAGTAGTCTCGCTGGCACCCAATCTGCCGGACGAGCTGGCTATCTTCGCTTTAAACATCTCCGACCAGGGAAAGCTGGCCGATTTCGTAGCTTCACAAAGTAACCTCAATCTGGAGGAAAGCCAGGAAATACTGGAAACTCTTGACGTCCAGAAACGGCTGGAGAAACTCACTCCTCTCGTTGCCCGCGAGCTGGAGATACTGGAACTGCGGGGGAAAATCCAATCCGAGGTCAAAGATGTGGTGGACAAAAGCCAGCGAGATTTCTATTTAAGGGAGCAGCTTAAAGCCATTCAAAAGGAACTGGGCGAGAGTGACGAACAAACCGTAGAGATCAACGAACTCAAAGAGAAAATAAAGAAGG
>DKFF01000046.1 GCA_002452795.1 Dehalococcoidia bacterium UBA6803 | reverse complement strand
CCCCGTGACATCGATCTGGAAATCCGCAGGAGTGAAGTCAGGGGGCTCTTCGCTTTCTTCTTTATGTGAATCCTCCGGGGGTTGGCCCAACGACCAGTATCGTAACACACCGGTAGTGAGCCAGTGCAGACCGGTTGTTTGAAACTCCAGTTATATTACAATTGATTTAAGGACAGTGAAGGAGGGTCATAGACTTTATACCGGCGTGCTAACCATTGATTTACCTGAACACTTCAATCCTCGTGTTTATGTGTCAATACCTTTTTCAGTTCCATCCAGAATATAGTAACAAACGGGACGCCAAGAGCCAGCAGCCAACCATTGAGTCCCAGAGAGGTGAGTTTTAGGGATGTTTGAACCTGGGGAAGACCAGTAACCAGGATTAGAAAAGCCACCACTGCCAAAGCCCATAATGACATCGCCCGGTTGGAGAATAATCCGATTTCGGATAGCGGCTGTCTTTCGGAGCGCATATTGATAGCCAGGAAAACATGACCTATCAGCCAGGTAGCAAAAGCAACGGTCTGCGCCTGCACAAGTTCCCAGCCAGAATACAAGGCGAGCAGATAATTGAATATAACCGCCACGGCAAGGCTGATACTACCTATGGCGATTTTCTGGAGCATGATGCGATCCACGAAGCGTTCTTTTGGGTTGGGAGGGCGTCTTTTCATGGCATCTTTCGCGATCGGCTCAGCTACGAAGGTCGCTGAAGCTGCCAGGTCCATAAACAGTTCCAGAACGATAATTTGAATCGGCGCAAACGGGAACGGGAGAGATAGAGTCAGAGCCACCAGAAAGCTCAAAACCAGAGCTACTTTAACGCAAAGATAATAAGTAATGCCCTTCTTGAGATTATCGAAGATTTTTCTTCCTTCACGTACGCCGGCCGCCACTGAGATAAAGCTATCATCGGTCAGCACCATGTCGGCCGTCTCGCGGGCCACCTCGGTGCCGGTTTCTCCCATCGCAATTCCAATGTCCGCGCTTTTCAAGGCTGGCGCATCATTGATGCCATCACCGGTTACGGCAACCACCTCTCCCTGCTCACGTAGTATTGAGACAATTTTAAGTTTCTGTTCGGCGCTGGCTCTGGCAAAAAGGGAATCACGACTGACCGTGTTTTTTAAGTCTTTTTCCTCCATGAGCGCCAGTTGGGTGCCGGTAACAGGTTTTTGCGGATTTGGAATGCCAACTTCAGCAGCGACTTTTTCCACGGTAAGCGGATGGTCACCGGAAACCACCACCGTCCGGATTCCGGCCTCAGTTATTGTCTTGACGGCTTCTCTGACACCGGCTCGTGGTCGGTCAGCGAAGCCAGCCAGTCCGATAAGGGTTAAGTCATTCTCCGCTTCTTCCTGGGTCAACTTGGAAGCATCAGGGGCTTTCTTGTAAGCGAAAGCGATGAGCCTCATCGCTTCACTGGCCATGCTTTCAACCTGGGCCTTTACAGCTTCTTCATCGGTTCTAGTCTTAGCTTCTTCTCGAGTGCCGTGAGCTATTCTTGAGCTTCTCTCCAGGACTGCTTCCGGGGCGCCTTTAACAAAGACAAATCCGCCTTCTCCTGTTTGATAGGTGACTGACATTAATTTTCTCTGGTTATCAAAGCTGAACTCTTTTTGCAGATGATACCCTTCCTGTAATTGCTGCCCGGAGATGCCTGCCTGTTCGGCTGCTACTACAAGGGCAATCTCCATCGGGTCGCCGATATAATCTCCGGTTTGCCCACGTTTAACGTTCGAGGAGAGCAAACCCGTTTTGAGCAGAAAAATATCTGCCGGAGACAACGTCTCTCCGGTAAAGGGTTTAACGGTGGTATCAGTAACAATTCTGTTCAATGTCATTTTGTTTTCGGTCAGAGTACCGGTCTTATCGGTAACGATGACAGTAACGCTGCCCAGGGTTTCAGCGGCCCTGAGACGTCTCACCAGCACATTACGCCGTGAAAGAGCATAAGCGCCGACGCCGAGCACCATAGTAATTACTATGGGTAATTCTTCGGGAATAGTGGCAAACGACAGTGAAAGACCGGTCAGTACCATATCTTTGAGCGGTTTCCCCTGCAGCAACCCTATTCCCGGGATAAGAACACTGAAGAAAACGGCTACCCATACCAAAAGACCCGACAGCTGCTTCATAGCCAGTTGTAACGGGGTTTTGGGCTCTTTTGCTTCGAGGACCAGACCAGTAATCTTACCCAGCTCGGTCTGCATCCCCGTTGCGGTTACCACCGCCGTGCCCCGGCCACGAGTAATAGCGCTTCCCGCAAAAACCATGTTGCGTCTTTCAGCCAGCGGCGTGTCAAGTGGAAGCAGACTATCTTCTTTATCTACCGGAGCTGATTCTCCGGTAAGTGGAGATTCATCGGCCTCCAGTCCAAATGATTCAATCAGTCTGGCATCGGCCGGCACTTTCACTCCGACCTCAAGAACAATGATGTCGCCGCTCACAATTTCAGTAGCTGGCACTGCTTGGAAAATACCATCGCGGATAACCGGCGCCGTTAATGGTGATAGTTTCCGAAGGGCATACACCGCTTTTTTAGCCCGGTACTCTGTGAAAATTTCAACAAATACAAGCAGAATGATTATTGAAAAGATGGTCAGGGCATCTCTTAACTCACCCCAAATGCTGTAGACTACTCCCACGACCAGAAGCAGCAAAATCATGGGTTCGGTTATCTCTTCTCGAAATACGCCCCAGAAGGTTGTTCTTCTCTCTTTCGTTAGTGTATTGGAGCCATATTGGTGAAGCCTTTCCTGTGCTTCGCTCCGGGAAAGCCCCAGGCTGGGACTGGTGTTGAGCAAGCCTAAGACTTCCTCTTTAGATGTTGACCAGGTAGCCTCGTTTGTCTTCATAATTGCTTCTCACTTTCAGAATCCTACCACACCATATCGATTTCTAAGGATTTTCCACCTTTGTGGATATTATACTTCAATTCAAAGGCTACCGATTCAGGAAGGTCTCCCACTGCCTCTTCTCCAATCCTTAAATGACTAGTCCTCGAGTTTAGCAACAACTTCCTTGAGCCTGGTCAGTAATTGGTCCCTTGATTAAATCTCTCTTATTTTTCGTTTGCTTTCTTTATTTGTCAACTCAAATAAAAATGTTACCAAAAAAGAGCCGTTCACGCAAATAGGAATGTTACCGGGTTACTGTCTCTGATTTGTCGGT
>DKFF01000030.1:729-5697 GCA_002452795.1 Dehalococcoidia bacterium UBA6803 | reverse complement strand
CTCTGCTTATAACTATCTATTTCGCTCAATAGCCAGGAGCACCAGTTTTCTATTCCCTCTCCCGTGGTGCAGGAAATTTCAAAGAATCTGGCCCGGGCATTCAGTTCTGTCACAGTATGGCGAAAAGCGGCGATATCAAAATTAACATACGGTTGGAGATCCAGCTTGTTTATTATGACGATATCGGCGTCGGTGAAAATCAGAGGATACTTAATGGGTTTGTCGTCGCCCTCGGGCAGGCTGGAAATCACCAATCTCCTGTGTTCTCCCAGGGCGAACTCGGAGGGACAGATAAGATTGCCAACATTTTCAATGAGAAGAAGGTCCAATTCCCCCAGCGGCATATCTTTGAGGGCAAGAGTTACCATGTCCGCAATCAAGCTGCAGCTTTCGGGCATTTTCCTGGTATTTATCTGGACAACCGCTGCTGCGGTGTCAGCCACCTTTTCTGCGTCCACGGTAGAGGAAACATCACCTTCGACAACCCCTATTTTTGCTTTATCCTTCAATCCGCTTATTGTTTGCAGGAGGAAGCTTGTTTTTCCAGCTCCCGGGGACGACATGACATTGATGGTCAGAACTCCGTTACTGTCCAGAAGCTGCCGGTTCTGGTCAGCGGCAAGCTGATTAATTTCCAGAATATTCTGCACAACCTTTATTTCTTTCACTTCTTACTCTACCTCCAGGCTCTTTATGTACAGTTCTCGTCCTGCTATTATCTCCGCTCCCGGACTATGACATTCGGGGCAGGTCCATTCATTGACTTGTGGCTGGAAAACAGCGGTACAATTTCTGCAGCGTAGCCGGACTGGCGCTGACTCAAAATTAAGCGTTGCTCCCTGCGCAATAGTATTACGGCTTAAAGCATCGAAATAGAGCTGAATACACTCAGGAGCAAAACCCGATAATTCGCCGATAATTAAATTAACGCTGCTAACTTTTTTAGCCTGTGCTTCCTTGGCTTTGTTCAGGCTGATCGCCACGATGTTTTCTGTTATTGCTAATTCGTGCATCCTATAAAATCCAGAACGGCCATTCTAGCTTATTTTTTTGTTTTCTGCATCTTTTTCGCACTGCTTCAACAGTTGTTGCAGATGCCGTTCTAGCATTTGTAGCGTCGCTTCAGTTGCGGCGTTTCTGTTTGTTTCTCTGTTACCCTGGAAAACATATCGTCTGCTTGTAGTTTCCTCTCTGTCTGCTAACCCCAGATAGAATGTCCCCACTGGTTTTCCTGCTGTGCCTCCTGCGGGACCGGCTATGCCCGTGTCCGCGACGCATATATCAACTCCCAGCAGTTTTCTGCCTCCTTGTGCCATTTCTATGACTGTTTCCTGGCTGACGGCCCCGAAGTTTTTCAAGGTTTCCTTTTTTACTCCGGCAAGGTTTGTTTTTATTTCATTGCTGTACGCTATGACGGATCCCTTATAATAGTTAGAGCTGCCTGGCACCTCCGTTAGCCTTTTCGCTACCTCTCCTCCCGTGGCTGATTCAACCGTGCCTATAGTTAAACCGTGCCCTGTTTGGCAGCAATATTCTTTTATCAGTTGTGCGATTTCTCTTTCTGTTCCTGCCATGTCCTTAGCATTTTATCAGGTTTTCCTGTCTCAGTTGCCGTCCTGTTGTTTGTTTGGTGATATTAAGTTTGTGGTGATGAGAGGCAAGCGGCGGATGAAGATACATACTTGAGAAGTTGAGATCTGATAAAAATAAAAACCCCCTGGCAACGACATATCTTCCCAGAGGGCTGCCCCTCAAGTATTGTCTGCGCTGGAGCGTTTCACTTCCGTATTCGGGATGAGAACGGGTGGTTCCACTCCGCTAAAGTCACCAGGAAGCTTTATTTTGAAGATAGTATAACTGTGTCCGGGAAAATATTCAAGTTTTTGTATTTTTTGTGTATCGATTGACTGTGATAGTAGCTGGTGCTATCATAATCCGCGACGTATTATGGACATGGAGAGGTGAATGGACGCGATTATTAAGCAGCATGATCCTGAGATAGCCCGGATATTGGAGGCAGAAGCAGAGAGACAAAGGCAGAGCATTAACTTGATTGCCTCTGAGAACCATTCCGACGGCGCGGTATTGCGGGTTCAAGGTTCTATCATGACCGATAAGTATGCGGAGGGGTATCCGTACCGCCGGTACTATGGAGGATGTGCGAATGTGGACGCTGCAGAAAACCTGGCTATAGAAAGGGCAAAGCAGCTATTTGGGGCGGATCATGCTAACGTCCAGCCGCATAGTGGCAGTCAGGCCAACATGGCCGCTTACGTGGCGCTGGTGAATCATGGAGATACCATTATGGGGATGAGCCTGAGCCATGGAGGACATCTTACTCATGGTTCTCCGGTTAATTTTTCGGGCAAGTGGTACAACTTCGTTTCCTATGGCGTTGATCGCCAGAGCGAGATGATAGATTACGACGAGGTGGAAAAGCTGGCACTGGAGTGCAGGCCGAAGCTGATTGTGACAGGTGCCACTGCCTATCCGCGTCTTATTGATTTTGAACGTTTTCGATATATAGCTGATAAAGCAGGAGCTAAATTAATGGTTGATATAGCTCACATAGCAGGAATGGTGGCGGCTGGAGTTCATCCCTCTCCTGTACCTTATGCCCATGTGGTCACCTCCACCACCCAGAAGACTTTGCGGGGTCCTCGTGGCGGCTTTATCTTGTGTCAGAAAGATTTGAGTAGAGCTATAGATTCAGCTGTTTTCCCTGGGTTGCAGGGAGGGCCACTGATGCATGCCATCGCCGCCAAGGCAGTGTGTTTCTTCGAAGCTATGCAGCCTGAGTTTGTTAATTACCAGAAAGCGGTTGTAGAGAATGCTGCTATTCTTGCCTCAGAACTTAAGAATTTCGGATTGCGTATCGTTTCCGGTGGTACGGAAAACCATCTTGTTCTTGTCGATCTTACTCCCATAGGAGTAAGCGGTAGAGATGCCGAAGAAGCATTGGAGGCATCAAGCATTCTGGTCAATAGAAATAACGTTCCTTTTGATGTTAAGCCTCCCCGGGTCACCAGCGGAATCAGGCTGGGCACACCGGCGGCAACTTCCAGGGGTTTGGGTGTCAATGAAATGAAACAAGTAGCAGCGCTCATCTTCAAGGTGATCAGTAACCTCGGGAATGAGGGAATTCAGCGGGTGGTCGGGCGGGAAGTGCGCGTGCTTTGTCAGCGGTTTCCTCTTCCCTGGGAGTAGTTAATAACGAGCCTGTTGGTGGTTGCTGTTTTATGCTCGTGTTTGTTTTCTGTGGTTGATTAGCAGGAATCCCTGGCTTTTTATTGAGGCTGTGTCTCAGCCAAAGAAGGGAGGATAGATAGAGTGGAAGAATTGAAGGTCTTTACGGGCAATGCCCACCCCTCCCTTGCCCGGGGAATTTGCGATTATTTGAAGATGCCACTGGGCAGCGCTGAAGTCTTTGAATTCAGTAACGAAAATATTTTCGTCCGCATCCTGGAGAATGTCAGGCGGCGTGATGTTTTTGTTGTTCAGCCTGTTTGTTCTCCTGTAAACAAAAGCCTGGTTGAGCTGCTTATCATGCTTGATGCCCTTAAGAGAGCCTCAGCGGAAAGAATTACTGCAGTTGTTCCTTACTATGGCTATGGCCGTACGGATAAAAAGGATCAGCCCCGTGTGCCCATCACGGCCCGGCTGGTAGCGGATATGCTCACGGTGGCCGGAGCTGACAGGGTGCTCACCATGGATCTCCATGCCCCCCAGATTCAGGGTTTTTTTACCATACCTGTTGACGAATTGACCGCTGTTTCTTTGCTTGTGCAATACTTTAGGGAAAAAGGGGCTGATGACATGGTAGTAGTAGCTACCGATATTGGCATCTCCAAACGGGCCAGAGATTTTGCCGCCAGGTTGAATTTGCCGTTGGCAATTGTTGAAAAGAGACGACTGGGCAATGCCGGTATTTCGCAGACGCTCAACATTATAGGTGAGGTAAAAGGAAAGAAAGCGCTGATCGTTGATGACGAAATAGATACCGCAGGCTCGCTATGTAGCGTGGTGGAGGCGGTCATAGAGGAAGGAGCTGGAAAGGTTTATGCTTGTTGCACCCACCCTATCTTTTCCGGTCCAGCCATCCAGCGGATAGCTGCTTCTCCCGTGGAAGAGGTGGTGGTTACTGACACTGTTCCGCTGAGGGGAAAGAAGAACCTGGATAAAATTGTCGTTCTCTCTGTAGCCCCCCTTTTGGGTGAAGCGATTCATCGCATTCACACGGGATTGTCTGTGGGGGCAATGTTTGAGTAATCAAATGTAATGTTCAATTGGCTCAGTAGTTTATTTGATTCCAACGACAAGGAACTGAAGCGGCTTGCGCCTGTCGTGGCGCAGATAAATGTCCTCGAATCTGAGTTTGAAAAACTGACTGACATTGAACTCAGAGCCAGGTCGGACGATTTCAAAGTTCGTTTGCGCGACGGGGAAAGCATGGAAGAGCTTCTGCCTGAGGCTTATGCTGCGGTCAGGGAAGCTGCCAGGCGTACTATCGGGCAGAGGCATTTTGATGTGCAGTTGATAGGCGGTATCGTTCTTCACCAGAGCAAGATAGCTGAAATGAAAACTGGTGAAGGAAAAACACTGGTAGCCACCTTGCCACTTTACCTCAATGCACTTTCAGGGCAGGGGTGTCACCTGGTTACCGTTAACGATTATCTGGCTAAGAGGGATTGTTATTGGATGGGGCCTGTATATCACGCCCTGGGCGTAAACGTGGCCTGTATTAATGCCCAGCAAAACGTGAGCCAGGCGTCTCCTTCCTACGTTTATGATCCTGATTACGATTCTGGGGAGGAGAAATGGAAGTTTTTGCGCCCTGTTACCCGCAGGCAGGCTTATGAGGCTGATATTACTTATGGGACAAACAATGAGTTTGCCTTTGATTATCTCAGGGATAATATGGTTCTAGATTTGTCCCAGTGCGTCCAGCGTTCTTTGAACTATGCCATT
>DKFF01000030.1:0-549 GCA_002452795.1 Dehalococcoidia bacterium UBA6803 | reverse complement strand
GGAAGGCTCAAGTCGTCCAATCTTTATGACCCTGTCAATTACCTTATGACTCAGCATCTGGACAGCGCGCTTAAGGCGCGTGTTTTGTTTAAGAAGGATCGTGATTATATGGTCAAAGATGGGCAGGTTATTATCGTGGACGAGTTTACGGGCCGGCTGATGTTTGGCCGCAGATATTCTGAAGGTTTGCATCAGGCAATTGAAGCTAAAGAGGGGGTAAAAATTCAACGGGAGAGCGTTACTCTGGCTAGCATCACTTTTCAGAATTACTTTCGTCTTTATCACAAATTGTCAGGCATGACTGGCACTGCTGCCACAGAAGCCGAGGAATTTCATAAGATTTATAAGCTGGAAGTGGTAGTTGTTCCTACTAATAAGGACATGGTTCGAAATGATCTTACCGATATGATATATAGCGACGAAAAAGTCAAGCTTGCCGCTGTGGTCAATGAGGTGGAGCGTTTGCACGAGCAGGGTAAGCCTGTATTGATAGGTACTACTTCCATAGAAAAATCGGAGGCTTTGAGCGATGCTTTGAAAAGAAGAGGC
>DKFF01000015.1 GCA_002452795.1 Dehalococcoidia bacterium UBA6803 | reverse complement strand
GTGTCGGCGGTGCCGATGTCGCTGTCGTATTAACACCTGCCAATTCCTGTCGTCTGTTTGAGACTAAAATCAAAGAGATACTGTGCAAACCCCGGAATAATTAATGATTCTATATCTTCCCTTCGGCTTCCTTTTCCATTTTATCTAGCCGGGTATAGTAATCCGGGAACTCGTTAAGATGAGCCAAGGCTATCTTTCCTGTCATGATAGGATCGTCATCGGTAACATTGGTGTGCCGGTCTACTTTCCCATGCTCAAGCTCGACATCAAGTCCCATACGATACTGTTCAATGTCAAACTCACTCCAATCAATGCCTAGTGCTTCTCCAATTTGCTTGGCTTCCTCAGCGGTAAAATGTTTTTTGCTTGTCATAATACACCTCCTACAAAGATTTCCCCTTCATCAAATATATTATTGCGTATAGCCTATTCACTCCTGAGGCTTCGGATAATTTCTCTGATACCTGGTCTTTTCCCATACATGAGCAAGTAAGCTCTGAAAACCCGGGTGGTTAGCAGCAAAAGCCCAGTGATGGAGAGCCCCAGCGCCGCGATACTGGCAACCAGTTCCCAGGCAGGAACATCGCTTATGCCGAGCCTCATTACTACTTCCACAGGAGAAGTGATAGGTAAAATGGTAAGAACTATCCAAATTGGGTTGTTCGGAAACTCCATAAGTGGAGACATGAACCAGATGGGTATAAATAAGGGAAGTGTAAAAATCCCGATCAGTTGTTGCCCTTCCTGGGAATTAGAACTGATGGCGCCAATACTTGCCGAAAGCACGGCGAATAATAAATAGCCCAGGATAAAATACACTGTGGTTAGAACAAGGAAATTGGCTGGTAATTGTATTGTGCCGATAAAGCCGCCGAAAGTGGAGGAGGCTAGGCTCAACAGGAATGGTGCTGAGATTACCCAGACGACTACTTGCGCCAGCCCGGCAGCACCCATCCCTAAAATTTTGCCTGTTAGCAACTGCCAGGGGGAAACGGAGGACAATAATATCTCTATAAGGCGATTCTCTTTCTCCTCACCAAGCCCTTGCAGCAGGCGAGTGGAGGAAAAAATGATGGAGAGACAAAGTAAAGAGCTAAAAATACCTGGAATGATAAAATTCCCGAGCCTACCCTGCTCCGTTGCCACGGCACCGGTTGCAGTAAGCCTGGTGGTAACCAAATTCAAAGGTGCCTCTATCAACTCTATAGTGGACGGGGATACTCTCCCCGCCAACAGATTGCTTGAGATGAACTTCTTAATAGCCGTCGTTGAGGCAGGGGGTGTAGTGAGCTGTTTTTCCAGGGTATAATGCTGAAGCGCTCCGGTCGAGGCATAATTTGACGGAATGATGAAATACTCCGTAATGTCATTACTGACCAGCGCTTTAGTCGCATCCTCCGGTGTATCAAAGCGAACCAGCATTATGTTTCCCTGACTGGTATACTGCTGGAATTCACCGACCTCATCCACATATCCAATGGTCGTTATTTCTCCTGTCGGCCCGGCAATTCCTGATACGAAATGTGCAATTCCTATGGCCAGAAGAGCTACGAGCGGCACGATAATGGTCATAGCGATAAACCCTTTCCTCTTTATCATGTGCAGGAATTCATGCCTTAGTATCAAAAAAGTCTTATTCATGATTTCTGCCCACAACCTTCAGAAATATTTCATTAAGTGGAGGAGTAGCTATTTCAAAGCGGTTGATTATTATTCCGCGACTCACCAATCGCTCCAGGATCTGTTGAGGAGTTGTGCTTTCATCAAGGACTAGCTTGACATAGCCTTTGTGAGTGCGCCTCTCTGTAACTCCCGGCATCTCCTCTAACTTTCCCTCAATCTCCAGGAGCACCGATTTACTTCTGTGCTTTGATTTGATTTCAGCCAGATTCCCGTAGAGAACGGAGCGGCCGTGGTCTATCATTAATATGCGGTCGCAGAGCTCCTCTACCTCGTCCATCCGGTGCGTGCTCAAAATTATGGCTTTACCTCGCTTTCTCAGATCAGCGATCATCCTTTTCAGTAATTCGGTGTTAACCGGATCTAGACCGGCAAAGGGTTCATCAAGAATAATCAGTTCCGGATTATGAATAATAGTAACGATGAACTGAATGATCTGCCCCATGCCCCGGCTCAACTCCTCAATCCTCTTTCTTTTGTGAAGCAGCATACCTGTTTGGTTGAGCAGTTCATCAGCTCTTTCTTCGGCTGAGTGCCCGTCCATACCTTTGAGAGAGGCAAGATAGACGATAGACTCGAGAGTAGTCAGCTTCCTGTACAGCCCTCTTTCCTCAGGCAGGTAGCCAAGCTTATTCTTGCTAGCTTCACTCAACTGCTCGCCGAGGACTGTCACGTTGCCTGAGTCCGGCTTGATGATATCCATCAGCATCCTTATCGTGGTGGTCTTGCCGGCACCATTGGGACCAATTAGACCGAATATCTCGCCCCGGGCGACAGAAAAGGATAGATCATTAACCACAACCTTATCTGCGTAGGACTTGGCTATACGATTGGCTTTAATTGCCTGCATAGTAAAAGCACCTTCTGTATAACATCATCTAAGTTGCCAGAGAGGAGTATCAGTATAAAACTCAGCATTATGGTAGGCAAGGCCCTCATTTATAATCGAATTGAGAGACTGGGATTATAACCGAATAGTCTTAAGTTTGGGAAATAATGAAACTTGGGCACGGCGTATCAAGCAAGCGATATAAATCGACAGCAAGTGTTGCTAGTTAGGATATTATTTTAATACTCCGGCTGGCACCTGGGGCAAAAGTAAGTGCCCCTGCCTCCTAACTTGATGCGTTCGATCTGAGTGCCGCATACGGGGCAGGTTTGCCCCTTTCTGTGCGCCACGTTGAAACCGAGCTGGGCCGTGCCCCGCTCCCCTCCCGGGCGGACATAGGTATTGACGCTGGCCCCTTTTTTGTCTATGGCCGCAGAGAGGACCTTGCGGATACTGTGATGCAGGGCTTCAATTTCGCCGTCTGTCAGGGAGTTTGCCCTTTTCTCAGGGTGGATGCGGGCGTCGAACAGGGCTTCATCGGTGTACATATTGCCCATGCCGGCAAGGACGCCCTGGTCAAGGAGTGCCGCTTTTATGAAAATGGAGCGTTGACGCAGTTTTTGCGCCAGGAAGCTGGCGGTAAAGTCCTCGCTCAACGGCTCCGGCCCCAGCTTGTTCTCCAGAAAATCCTCATTCTTTATCAGTCGCATTGTTCCGAACCGTCGCGGGTCGTTAAAAGCCAGGCAGGTATTGTTGGCAAAGAAAATAGTGGCCCTGGTGTGCCTGGCAGGTTGCGCAGCTTTGCCAGTGCTCAATTCCAGTGAGCCTGTCATTCTGAAGTGCATGACCAGCGTCTCTTTGCCTGACAGATTAAAGAGCAGATATTTACCTCGCCGCTTGATGCTTTCTATGCTTTGTCCTTCCAGCCCGCGGCAGAATTCCCCTACGGGCACAGGAGCTACCAGTTTGGCATCGGTAACGCTTATCCTGGTGATGGTCTGCCCCACCACCCGGCGCGAAATCTCGTTTTTGATCGTTTCTACTTCGGGTAATTCCGGCATCTCTTTGTTCTTCCTTAAAGTTACAGTTGCTTTGATTTTAGTCCCTTTGGGCTTGTGTGTGAAGGCCTGAGAAGAGGGCGAACGAGCGCGGCTATTTGTTTTCGTTCGTGATGTATGGTATAAGGTCGGATTTACCTGCGTGCGCAGATTTTGTTTTTTGCCAGGCAGGCTAATTCAAGTAATTCTACGGGGGGCGTTATGGGCAGTGAGTTATCCGGTGTACTGGTGCCCTTTCAGGGAGAAAAGGGCACCCTGATTCCCATTCTGCAGGCGG
The DNA here is from genome assembly GCA_002452795.1 of Dehalococcoidia bacterium UBA6803. GTDB lineage: Bacteria > Chloroflexota > Dehalococcoidia > GIF9 > AB-539-J10 > UBA6803. The sequence goes on along the minus strand of DKFF01000015.1, from coordinate 10,760 downwards.
TTCAGGCAAAGTTCGGCTATCTGCCCGAGGAAGCGGTTTTTGAAGTAGCTCGTTTCCTGGACATGCCAGCAAGCGAGATTTACGGCGTGGCTACTTTTTATTCTCAATTTCGTTTCACTCCCCCCGGGAAGCATACCGTAAAGGTATGTCTGGGCACTGCCTGTTATGTTCGCGGTGGGGCGCAGATTATGGAGGCCATAGAGACTGAGCTGGGCATTAAGGCGGGGGAGACCACGCCGGATATGCAGTTCGGGCTGGAGAGAGTGGCCTGTTTTGGCTGCTGTGCGCTGGCGCCGGTGATTGTGATTGACGACACGGTGTATAGCAAAATGACGCCCGGGAAAGCAAAGGAGATTATTTCTTCTTATAAGTGAAGCGGGAGGAGAGTAGAATATGTCTTTTTTAGAGATTCAGGATAGGGCAAAAAGGAAATGGAGCGAATTGGAGCGAGGCAGTAAACCTCGCATACTGGTAGGGACGGCTACCTGCGGTCGCTCGGCAGGGGCGATGGAAGTCCTTGAGGCCTTCGAAGAGGAATTGCGAAAGAGAAACATCGATGCCGTGGTTATGCAGGTGGGTTGTGTCGGGCTGTGTTTTCTGGAACCTATCGTGGATATTATCAAGCCGGGTAAGCCGCGTATTTGTTACGGGGAGGTTACTCCGGAGATCGTTTCAGAGCTGGTTAGAGATTATCTGGTAGAGGACAATCCTCGCCCCGACCTGGCGTTGGGGACGGTCGGAGAGGGCATGCTCGAGGGTATTCCCCGTTTTTTTGATTTACCCATGCTTAAGTCGCAAGTTCGGATTGTTTTGAGAAACTGCGGTAGCCTCGACCCTGAGGATATTGACCAGTATATTGTCTGTGGCGGCTACAGTGGTATAGCCAGGGCGCTGGAGATAAGCCCTGAAGAAGTGATTGAGGAAATTAAGAAATCAGGTCTCAGGGGGAGGGGTGGCGCCGGGTTCCCCACCTGGCTTAAATGGCAATTTTGCAACAAGGCTCCCGGCGAAGAGAAGTACCTGGTTTGCAATGCGGATGAAGGCGACCCCGGAGCGTTCATGAATCGTTCGGTCCTGGAGGGAGACCCTCATGCTGTCCTGGAAGGCATGCTCATCGCCGCTTACGCCACAGGGGCAACTCATGGCTATATTTATTGCCGGGCAGAATATCCACTGGCATTGAAGCGATTGGATATTGCCATGCGCAAGATGAAGGAATACGGCCTTCTTGGTGAGAATATTCTTGGCACGGGTTTTAATTTTGATTTGAAGATCAAGGAAGGCGCCGGTGCCTTTGTCTGTGGAGAAGAAACGGCATTGATGGCCTCCATTGAAGGAAAGAGGGGCATGCCGCGTCCCCGTCCTCCTTTCCCTGCTCAGGCTGGCATCTGGGGCAAACCTACCAATATCAATAACGTGGAGACAATTGCCACCGTAGCCGCGATAATGCAAAAGGGAGCGGGTTGGTATGCGCAGTATGGAACGGAGAAGAGCAAGGGGACCAAGACGTTTGCCCTGGCAGGCAAGGTAAAAAGGACAGGGCTTATTGAAGTTCCTCTGGGAATTACGCTCAGGGAGATTGTTTATGATATCGGCGGCGGCATTGCTGACGACAGGGAGTTTAAGGCTGTGCAGACCGGGGGGCCTTCGGGGGGATGTCTTTCTGCGGAACAGCTCGACCTTCCCGTGGATTACGAAACTCTGGCTCAGGCCGGTTCCATCATGGGGTCGGGAGGCATGATTGTTGCTGACGAGAACACCTGTATCGTTGACTTTACGCGATTCTTCCTCACTTTTACTCAGGCTGAATCCTGTGGCAAGTGCGTTCCTTGTCGTGTCGGGACGAGGCAGATGCTGGATATTCTTGATCGTATAACCAGGGGAGAGGGGAGAGAGGAAGATATCGATAAATTATACCAGCTTGCTGAAACGGTCAGGGATGGTTCACTTTGTGCCCTGGGGGGGACAGCGCCAAACCCGGTATTGACCACACTCCGCTACTTTCTTGATGAATACGAGGCGCATATCAAGCAGAAGCGCTGCCCGGCGTTAGTTTGCAAGGAACTCATCTCTTACTATATTGATCCGGATAAGTGTCAGGGGTGTATGATTTGCGCCAGAAATTGTCCCGTGGAGGCGATTCGGGGTGGCAAGCGCATGGTGCATATTATTGACCAGGAAAAGTGTATCAAGTGTGGCAATTGCCTTGATGTTTGCCCTCCTCGTTTTGGAGCTGTGCGCAAGGTTTCGGGAGAAAAATTTGAAGTGCCCGATGAGCCGACCCCGGTGGTCTCTGCGAAATAGCGAGCTGCTAAGGCAAAGGAGAGAAGGAATGGATACAGTTACTTTGTTTATTGACGGCAGAGAAGTTAAGGCAAAAGAGGGAAGGACTGTCCTGGAGGCAGCCAGAGAGGCCGGTATTTATATTCCTTCGCTTTGTTATCATCCAGATTTGTCGCCGTTTGGCGCCTGTCGCCTGTGTATCGTGGAGATTGAAGAGATGCGGGGGTTTCCTCCTTCCTGTACCACTCCTGTAGCTGACGGAATGGTGGTGCATACCAATACCTCGAAGTTACAGAAATTGCGGCGTGACATACTGGAGTTGACACTAACCGAGCATCCATATACTTGTTTGACCTGTGAGGAGAATCTTGGTTGCGAGTTGCAACAGGTAGCACGATATATCGGGCTGAAAGAAGTTTCTTTGCCGGGTATCCATAAGGAAATCCCCATTAAAGAGGAAGGGCCTCTTTTTGTGCGGGATTATAACCTGTGCATTCTCTGCGGCAGATGTGTTAGAGCTTGCCAGGAGTTGCGAGGAGTGGGAGCCATAGCCTTTACTTTCCGCGGCAAGCAGTCGCTTATCGGCACGGCCTTTGATCGACCGCTCGAGGATTCCGGGTGCAAGTTTTGCACTGCCTGCGTGGAGGTTTGTCCTACGGGTGCCTTGAGAGATAAAGAGGGCGGGTGGAAAACCGAAGAAGAGAAAGAAGCGGCTCTTGTTCCCTGTAAGCCTGCCTGTCCTGCGGGTGTTGATGTTCCCCGTTATGTGGCGCTTATTGCCCGGGGCAAGTTTGCGGAAGCGGTCGCCGTTATCAGGGAGAAGGTCCCTTTTCCCGGGGTTTTAGGGCGCGTTTGTATTCATCCCTGCGAAGAAGCTTGCCGGCGGGGACAGGTCAATGACCCCATCAACATAAGGATTTTAAAGCGTTTTGCTGCCGACCATGATAATGGGCTGTGGAAAGAGAGAGCGTTGAAAGCGCCGGCCACGGGCAAGAAAGTGGCTATTGTTGGCGCAGGGCCTGCGGGCCTGACCGCCGCATACTATTTGGCTAAATTTGGGCATGGCGTAACGGTGTTTGAGGAATTGCCTGAGCCCGGAGGCATGATGAAAGTTGGCATTCCCGATTATCGTTTACCGACGGAAGTGCTGAGAGCCGAGATTGCGGAGATAGAATCCGTCGGTGTGGAGATCAGGACTGGCACCAGGGTGGAATCGCTGGACGGACTGTTTAACTCTGGCTATCAGGCTGTGTTTCTGGGGCTGGGAGCCCACGGATGCGCCAGTTTGCGGGTGGAAGGGGAGGATTGCTCCGGCGTGATATGGTGTGCCACCTTTTTAAGAGAAGTTAATCTGGGCCGAGAAGTGAAAATAGGCAAGAAGGTGGTGGTGGTAGGGGGTGGAAACGCCGCTGTGGATGCGGCACGGACAGCCCTTCGGCTGGGAGCCGCTGAAGTTATTATGCTTTATCGCCGTACGAGGGTGGAGATGCCGGCTAATGCCGAGGAGGTTGATGGGGCGATAGAGGAAGGGGTAGATATTCAGTTCCTGTCCGCCCCGAAGGGGATAAAAAAAGCAGGTGATGTGATAAAAATGGAATGTTTCCGCATGGAGCTGGGAGAACCTGATGCCAGCGGGCGGCGGCGTCCACAGTCTCTAGAGGGCAGTGAGTTTATTTTAGAGTGCGATAATGTCATAGTGGCTATCGGGCAGAAACCGCAAATTCCGCAGGGGTTTGAGCTGGAAACAAGAGGGAACAATACGCTTGTAGTTGACGACTCTCTAGCTGCTGGCAGAGAAGGTGTTTTTGCCGGCGGCGATGTGGTCAGCGGCCCTGCGTCGGTTATAGAAGCTATTGCCGCTGGCAGACAGGCTGCTGAATCCATAGACAAGTATCTTGGCGGCAAAGGGTTTATCGATGAAGTTCTGGTTGACGCTGAGGAGGATAATCCTTGCCTGGGGCACAATATGGAATTTGCCGCACTTTCCCGGGCAAAGACGCCCTCCATTCCCATGGAGCGGAGGCTCAACAGCTTTGCTGAGATAGAACTTGGTTTAGAAGAAGCAGTCGCGATTGCTGAAGCGGAAAGGTGCTTGAAGTGTCCTCTGCGTCTCCAGTTATCGCCGCCATGGCTCCCGCCTGCGCCGGTTAGATAACGGCGTCATCCTCTCTGGCCATTTCGCCCCAGTTTTTGCCCTGTTTGGTGTCCACTTTCAGCGGAACGCAAAGAGGAACAACTTGTGGCATTATTTTCGCAATCAGCGAGTTCATCTTTTCTATTTCCTCCAGCGGCACTTCGAAAAGAATCTCGTCATGAATTTGCAGCAGCATCTTGCTGGTTAATGCGCTTCTTGCCATTTCACGGTGCATGTTTATCATGGCCACCTTGATGATGTCGGCAGAGGTGCCCTGTACGGGGGCGTTAATAGCCATTCTCTCCGCCGCTTCTCTTATCTGCCTGCCGGGAGAGTTAATCTCGGGTATAGAACGCCGCCTGCCCAGCAATGTTTGAACATAGCCTAATCTGTGGGCTTGCGACTTGGTCTGATCAAGGTATTCTTTTACCAGGGGATATTTCTGAAAGTACAGCGAGATGAATTTGTTTGCCTCACCGGGAGTGAGATTCGTAGCCTGTACCAGCCCGTAGCTGCTCATGCCATAAATCACGCCGAAGTTGACGGTTTTGGCCACTCGTCGCATGTCGGAGGTAACCTGGTTTGCAGGGACGTTGAATATTTTAGCGGCGGTCATCGTATGAATATCTTTGTCATCTGCAAAAGCGGCGATGAGAGCGGGATCACGGGAGAGGTGTGCCAGTGCTCTGAGGTCAATCTGAGAATAATCGGCGCTCAGCAGCAAAGATCCTGCCGGAGCGATAAAGGCTTGTCTGATCTTGTTTCCTGTTTTTCCCCGGACCGGGATGTTTTGCAAGTTCGGATCGCTTGAGGAAAGTCTCCCTGTGGAAGTTCCGGCCTGGTTGAGGTTGGTATGTATCCTTGCCGTGTTGCGGTTTATCAGGCCGGGCAGGGCATCAACATAAGTCGATTTAAGCTTGTTTATCTGGCGATATTCCAGCATCAGTTCCACTATGGGATGGATACCTCTTAGTGCTTCCAGGGTGGCGGCGTTTGTGGAATAGCCTGTTTTTGTCTTGCGAAAGGATGGTAGTTTCAGATCCTCGAAAAGAATCCTGGCTAGTTGCTGGGGTGAGTTGATATTAAACTGGCGGCCTGCGCTTTCATAAATGTTCTGTTGCAGTTCCCGTATTTCCTCGCCCATCTCCAGAGATAATTTGCGGAGCAGGGCGATATCCAGAAGGATGCCGTTTTTTTCCATAGCGGCCAGTATGGAAATCAGTGGCATTTCCACTTCACTGAAAAGGTGCAGTAATCCTTGCTGTTTGAGTTCCTCCGTCAATATACTTTTCAGTTTTTGCACAACACTGGCGACGGCACAGGCCTGTTCAACCAGGCATTCCGTTTCCGCCGCGGGTGGGTTTTTCTCTTTACGGTTGGGCTTGTCGTACAGGGGCAATTCAATTCCCAGTTTATTGAAGGCCAGTGCTTGCAGGGAGAGCGCTTTTTCTCCCAGGAGGTATGCGGCGATCATGGAATCGAAAGTGAGATTTGCCAGCTCTATTCCGTGGCTGTTCAGCGTTTTTATGATATGTTTGCCGTCGTGGGCATATTTACTTATCTTATTGTTTTCCAGGACAGGCTTGAGCGTATCCAGCACTAATGATAAAGAAAGTTTGTCTCCCTGTCCTGGTATATAGAAAACTTGCCCCTTTTTCAGTGATAAAGCTATTCCTGCCAGGCCTGTCGGCGCATCGCCATCGCCTGAGGCCTTAACTTCTATAGCAAAGGCCTGTGCTGTTTCCAGACGGGCGACAAGCTCGTCCAACTCTGTCTTTGTGCCTATTGTCCTGTAGCTGGTTGCGGGAGCGATCTTTTTAGCCGCGGTGGGCATTGCCCTGTCTATTTCCCGGGGCAGTCTGGATAACAGTTTGCTGAACTCCAGTTCCTGGAACAATTTTACTACTGCCTCTCTATCGTAGGAACTCGCGCGGCATTGTTCTGGGTCCAGCTTTATGGGAGCATCTCTGACTATGGCAACCAGCTTTTTATTCCGTGCGGCCTGCGGCTGGTACTCTCGCAGTAGCAGCTGTATTCTAGCCGGAGTTATTTCGTCAATATGGTCGTAGATTTGTTCCAGGTCGCCGAATTGCGAAATGAGCTTGGCGGCTGTTTTCGGCCCGATTCCCGGAACGCCGGGGATGTTGTCCGAAGGGTCTCCTGTTAATGCTTTGAGATCAATAACCTGACCGGGCATAACGCCCAGCTTGCGAAGCACTTTCGCTTCATTGTACAGTAGAGTCTCCTTTGACGTTTTCCCTGCAAGAAGCACGGATACGCTTGAACATACCAGCTGCAGCATGTCGTTGTCACCTGTGACAATGATAGTCTCGACACCTTGCTTTTTGGCCAGCTCGCTTAAAGTGCCCAGGAGATCATCTGCTTCCAATCCGTCGATTTCGAACACTGGCATATGGAAAGCGCTTGCCACCTGGCGTATTCTTTCCAGCTGACTTATCAGCTCATCCGGAGTTTTTGGTCTCTGAGCTTTGTATTCACTAAATTTAATGTGCCTGAAGGTGGGGGACGGACGATCAAAGGCGATGGCCCAGAAAGCGGGATGGAAATCGTCCAGCACCTTGAGCAGTGTGCTGGTGAAACCGTAAACGGCGTTGACGGCCTCTCCTGTTCGGGAGATTGTTAGAGGCGGCAATGCATGGAAAGCACGGTGTGCGAGAGCGTTGCCGTCAAGTATAAGAAAGAGGCTCTCTTTTTCTCCGCAAGTTTTCTCCATAGTCTCAATTTGTGCAAATATTATATACTATTGTTATATTATGTGATTGGCACGGTGTATACGGTGCCTGCCCGAAGGAGAACTGGTGAAGAAGAAAGACCTGTTGTCGGTAGCCGATTTTACCGCTGATGAAGTCGGGGGCTTGTTGGAGCAGGCCCTCCTCATAAAACGACGGAAAAAGTCGCCTATGCTGAAAGAAAAGACGCTTGCCCTCCTCTTTGAGAAAGCATCTTTGCGAACCAGGGTGAGCTTTGAGATGGCCATGTGCCAGATGAAAGGGAAAGCCCTTTATCTGTCTCCTGAAGAAGTGGGTTTGGGCAGGAGAGAGCCAGCTTCTGACGTGGCACGGGTGCTTAGCCGTTATGTTGATTGTATTGCCGCCCGCACTTTTTCCCACGAGACGCTGCGACTTCTGGCAGAGAATGCCTCCGTGCCTGTGATTAATGCTCTTTCTGACGTGGAACATCCCTGCCAGGCGTTTACCGATATCTTTACCATATATGAACAGAGAGGCAATTTGCCAGGCTTAACGCTGGCGTATATCGGCGACGGTAATAACGTGGCTAACAGCTTACTCCTGGCCGCGGCAAAGGTTGGCATTAATTTCCGCATTGCTTCACCTCCCGGGTATGAGGTTGCGCAGGAGATGCTGCGGCTGGGCGAAAAATTTGCCGCCGCCAGCGGTGGCAGTATTTTGCAGACAGATGATCCACAGCAGGCAGTAAAAGATGCTGACGTGGTGTACACTGATGTGTGGGTTAGTATGGGGCAGGAGGCCGAAAGGGATAAACGTCGGCGCGATTTTGTTTCCTATCAGGTGGATAGAGATTTATTGTCTCTTGCTGGCCGGGACGCGCTGTTTATGCATCCTCTTCCTGCTCACCGCGGGGAAGAGGTTTCTGAAAACGTAATAGATGATGCCCGGTCGGTAGTTTTCGAACAGGCAGAAAATCGGTTGCATGTGCAGAAAGCTTTACTGGCTAAAATTTTGGGTAAAGGAGAATAGATGGCGAAGCCTGTTGTGGCGATTGTAGGTAGGGCCAACGTGGGCAAATCCACGTTGCTTAATCGCTTGGCGGGAGAGCGGAGAGCAGTGATCGCCGATCTGCCGGGCACTACTCGCGACAGAGTTTTCGCTTCTGCTTGCTGGCAAGGGCGAGAGTTGTTGTTAATTGATACAGGTGGGTGGGGGGAGGATGATCAATCTTTTCTGGGCAAAAAAGTTAGAGAGCAGGTGGAAGCGGCTGTCGCCCAGGCGGATGTCGTCGTGTTTTTAGTGGATGCTCATCAGGGCCTGGTGGCTACTGACGAAGAGATGGTTTCCTGGCTGCGCGTTGCCGGCAAGCCGGTAGTGTTGGTGGAGAACAAGGTGGATGCGGCAGAGGAGGAGAAACATGCGACTGATTTCTACAGGTTAGGATTAGACACGCCTGTATCTATCAGCGCCTATCATAACAGGGGAATAGATGCGTTAAGAAAGGCTGTGTTGGAAAGGTTGCCTGACCTGCCTGTCAGCTCCCCCCGCACAAAAAGCATGAAGTTGGCCATTGTAGGCAGGCCCAATGTGGGAAAGTCAACGCTATTGAATGTGCTGCTGGGAGAAGAGCGGGCTATCGTGGACAATGTTCCTGGTACCACCCGCGATAGCATTGACGCCGTCGTTTCATGGGACGGGAAAGAGATATCGCTTGTGGATACGGCAGGCATCAGGCGGCGTGGACGGGTGAAAGAGAAAGTAGAATATTACAGCTTGTTGCGGTCGCTTCAGGCGATTGACCGTTGCGACATCGCGCTGCTGATGATCGATGCCACTGAGCCTATCGCTTTGCAGGATATGCATATTGCCGGGTATGTGATGGAGGCCTGCAAAGGCGTGTTGATTTTGGTCAATAAATGGGACACTATCTTGCGTGAAAATAGAGAGGAATACAGGAGAGGTTTAAAACAGGGGCTGCATTTTATGCCCTACGTTCCTGTTGTGTATATTTCTGCTATGTCGGGCAACAGCATAGGCAAGATTTTGCCCGCAGCTTGGGAGGTGTGGCAGGAAAGGTGTAGACGCTTGCCTGAAGAGGAAGTTTCATTGGCAGTGAAGAAAGCTGTGGAGGAGTGTCCTCCTTCTCCGATAGGTTTGAGACGGTTGCATATTCTTCGGGCATATCAGCACAGGACGAAGCCGGTCACCTTTGTTCTTCAGGTTAACGATCCGAAGCTGGTTCACTTTTCTTATCAGCGCTACCTGGCGAACAAATTGCGCCACTACTTTGGTTTTCGTAGCTCTCCTGTGCAATTGGTTTTTGCCCGGACGGTGACAAAGCCTGAAAGGGCAACGAGGAGATAGAAAGAGATGATTATTAAATATGTAATTATACTGGTCAGTGCCTATTTACTGGGGTCTATTCCCTTTGGGTTGTTGATTTGCAAGTTGAAAGAGGGAGTTGATATCAGAAAGCAGGGCAGCGGTAAGACTGGCGCCACCAATGCGGCGCGGGTGGCAGGGGGCAAGGTGGGAGCCCTGATTATTTTGCTTGATGGCGGCAAGGCCGCCGGGGCGGTATTTATGGCTCAGGCCATTGTGGGTGTTGGTCTCTTAACCATAGGGGGGATAACTTTTCCCTGGCAAACCTGTCAGGTAGTAGCCGCTCTGGCGGCGATGGCCGGGCACAACTGGTCGGTGTTCTTGAAGTTCAAGGGCGGCAGGGGCGTCGCCTGCTTTTTCGGGGCGATGCTGGCTATTTATCCCCCCATCGGGTTGTTCGGTATTGAGGTCTGGGCAATAACGGCGATGCGCAGCCGTTACATGTCCATGGGATCTTTGATTGGCGTAATGGCCACCTGGTGTTTGTTGATCCCGTTGGTTGTTGCCTACGGTACTCCTCCTATCTATCTGGTCTACGGCTTAATTGCTACAGGGTTGGTGATCTGGCAGCATCGAGATAATATCAGTAGACTACGAATCGGTGCCGAGCGCCGCCTGCGAAGTGAGAGTGGTGGGAGAAGGTAGCGGTAGTTTCCGGCTATGTTAAAAGTCGCCGTTATTGGTAATACCACGTGGGGCAATACTTTGGCTGCGCTCCTGGCTTCAAAAGGCATACAGGTGAAGCTCTGGCAGAGGAAAGAGGGAGACAGGGCCGTTTGTCCGGGCCGGAGATATTCTTTTACCTGTGATGCTGAGGAAGTGATAGACGAGGCCGACATGGTAATCTGGGCGGTTCCTTCCCAGTATATGAGAGAAAATGTTCGCCTTTTCAAGGATTCTCTTGACAGCTCGATGCTGCTGGTTACCGCTGCCAAGGGGATAGAACTGGATAGCGGCAAGCGAATGTCTCAGGTGATAGCAGAGGAGATCTCTTCGGACTTGCGTCATGCTGTTTGTGCGCTTTCCGGCCCCAATCTGGCAGGCGAGATTGCCCGTGAGTTGCCAGCCGCTTCTGTCGTCGCTTCCAGGGATATAAGCGTTGCCCGAAGAGCACAGGAAATAATTATTGCGCCCGGTTTTCAAGTGTTTGCTTCGGATGACATCGTAGGGGTTGAACTGGGTGGGGCACTGAAAAATGTGATTGCCCTGGGGGCGGGTGTGGTGGACGGGTTGAAGTTAGGAGATAATGC
>DKFF01000013.1:27112-33561 GCA_002452795.1 Dehalococcoidia bacterium UBA6803 | reverse complement strand
CTCAAAAAACACTTAAAACAACTGTTAGACCTGAAACAAGTTCTTTGCCGTTGAATACCTTCCTCCTTTCCCTGCGATGTTCTTCCAGCTAGATAACCATCATGAAGACAAATTCCGAAACACAGGTACGCGTTCGTTTCGCACCAAGCCCAACCGGCTATCCTCATCTGGGCAACATCAGGACTGCCCTCTTTAACTGGCTATTTGCTCGCCATCACGGCGGCAAGTTCATTTTACGCATTGAGGATACCGACACTTCCCGAAAAGTGGAGGGGGCAGTGGAGACCATCCTCGACAGCCTGCGCTGGCTGGGAATAACCTGGGATGAAGGCCCCTTTTTTCAATCACAGCGTCTTTCTCAATATCGGGAAGTTGCCGATAAGCTGCTTAAAGAGGATAAAGCCTATTTATGCTATTGCTCGCCGGAACGGCTGGAGACCATGCGTCATGAGCAGTCGGAGCAAAAACAACCCCCTAAATACGACCAGCGCTGCCGGCATTTATCACAGGAGGAAAAAACTCGCCTGGAAAACTCCGGCATCGCTCCCGTGGTGCGCTTTAAGATGCCACCGGAGGGAGAAATGCTCTGCCACGACATGATCCGCGGCGAGGTAACCTTCAAAATCGGCTTGCTGGACGACTTTGTTATCCTCAAGTCCGACGGATATCCCACATACCACCTGGCCAGTATAATAGACGACCATTTCATGAACATCACCCATGTCCTGCGCGCCGACGAGTGGCTTTCCAGCACGCCCAAACATCTGCTCCTCTATCAAGCTCTGGGCTGGCAGCCGCCGCAGTTTGCCCACCTGCCCATGATACTGGGACCGGACCGGAGCAAGCTGTCCAAGAGGCACGGCGCCGCCGCCCTCACGGATTATCGCGAACAGGGTTTTTTGCCGGAAGCCATGCTTAATTTCCTGGCGCTGCTGGGCTGGTCGCTGGATGACAAAACCGAGATTTTCTCCCGGGAAGAACTGGTAAAGCACTTCTCGCTGCAAAGAGTGGGCAAATCAGCGGCAATTTTTAACAAAGATAAGCTGGAGTGGATGAATGGAATCTACTTGCGGCAGATAGACCTTGAGGATTTTACAAAAAGAGCCCTTCCCTTTCTGGATGAAAGATTGCCAACAGAGGTAAAGCGGCCACTTGACAATGATTATGTAAAACAGGTTATGCCTCTCGTGCAGGAACGTGCCAAATCTCTGGCTGATGTCCCCGAACTTACCAGCTTCTTCTTCCTCGACGATATCGAATATGACACCAGCATGTTGTTCGTCAAAGGGATGGAACCGCAGATAGCCGTTCAAACTTTGCAGATCGCGCTGGAGAAGCTGGAAACATTATCGGCATGGGACATAAACTCTCTGGAAGGCACGCTACGGCCACTGACGGCCGACCTGGACCTGAGCGCCAGCAAATTGTTCGGCCTGTTGCGAACGGCCACCACGGGGCGAACCGCCGCCCCTCCCCTGTTTCAAAGCATGGCGACTCTGGGCAGGGAAAAGTGTATTCAAAGAATCAAGAAAGCTCTGCAGAAGCTGAACCGCCCGTTATAAAGACACGACCCAGCCAAACCTGCTTTGCCGTTGCCGTACGGCGTTTTTTCCCCCGAACTCTGTTACTTCTCCTCTTGCTTCGCCCTGTTCTCAACCACCTTCTGGGTGATATGAGCAGGCGCCTCGTCGTAATGGCTGCTCTTCATGACAAAACTGCCCCGCCCCTGGGTCATTGATTTCAAATCTATGGTGTAGCGAAGCACCTCTGCATAGGGAACCAGAGCCTGTATAACATTTTTCCCGGCTTCGGGCGTCATCTTCAACACCCGCCCCCTCTTGGTGTTGAGATCACCGACGACGTCCCCTGTAAAAGATTCAGGAATAGTCACCGTAAGCTCCATCACAGGTTCCAGCAAAACAGGCTGCCCTTGAGACAATCCTTGCTTAAGAGCCTGAGCAGCGGCAATTTTGAAGGCAATTTCCGAAGAATCTACCGGATGAAAACTGCCGTCATACAGAGTGACTCTCACGTCAACTACCGGAGAGGCAGTCAACACTCCCTCCTGCTTCACCTCATTAATTCCCTTTTCCACAGCAGGTATATAATTCTTGGGAACCGTCCCTCCCACAATCTTATTGCAAAATTCAAATCCGGTTCCCCTGGGCAACGGCTCTAATTTCAGGAGAACGTGTCCATACTGCCCATGTCCCCCCGACTGTTTTTTATGCTTATACTCGGCATTGCAGGGCGCACCGATCGTCTCTTTGTATGGAACCTTCGGCGTCAGCAGGTCAACCGCCAGCCCAAATTTTCGCTGCATCTTTTCCCTGGCTACTTCCAGGTGGTTCTCCCCCACTCCCGAAATAATCATTTCCCTGGTATCCGGGTCGCGCCCTACTTTGATGGAGGGGTCCTCTTCACACATCCTGGGCAAAATCGTTCCCAATTTGTCCAGGTCGGCCTTGGTTTTAGGCTGAATCGCCATATTCAAATTCGGTGACGGAAAATCAATACCATCAAGCATCAAGTGATGATCAGGCGCACAAAGAGTATCCCCTGTACCGGAAATATTCAGCCTGGCAACCGCGCCGATGTCGCCGGCACCCAGCAGCGGCACCGGTTCCTGGCTCTTTCCCCTGGCAATAAAAAGTTGCCCGATACGTTCGGTATCTTTTCTGTTAGCGTTCCACACCTGGGAATTGCTGGCAAGCGTCCCGGAGTAAACGCGGAGATAGCTGAGTTTGCCCACATACGGATCGGCATTAGTTTTGAATACGATGCTGGCCAGTGTTCCATCTTGCTCTGCTTTAAGTTCCTCCCTGCTGCCGTCATCTCCCCAGGCCGCTATGTCTCCCCCCTCCCCAGCAGAAGGCAGATAGCTACAAATGGCGGCAAGAAGAAGCCCGACACCACTGTCGCTAAAGGCAGAACCGGCCAGGACAGGCACGAGTGTACCTGCACAGACTGCTTTCTTGATAGCTCGCGAAACCTCTTCTTCGTTTAACTCTTCTCCCTCCAGGTATCTGGAAAGCAGATCATCGTCGCTTTCTACAGCCAGTTCAACCAGCTTTTCCCGAAGAGACTCAGCTTCTTCCCGCACATCGGAAGGAACTTCCCCTTCTTCATTGGAAGAACTAAAATGCCCTTTCATTGTCACCAGGTCTATTATTCCCTGGAGCTTCCTCTGGGAAATAACGGGCAATTGAACCGGCAAGCATTTGGCTCCCAGCTCCTGCTGGATCTGCCCCAGGACACGGAAGAAATCCGCATCGTCTTTGTCCATCTTATTAACGAAGATCAAGAGAGGAATGCCCTCTTCCTCCGCACACTGCCACATCCGCTCCGTTCCCACCTCCACCCCCGAAGAAGCACGAACCACCAGCACTCCTCCATCGCTCACACGCAGGCCGGATTTCACTTCGCCAATGAAATCGGCGTATCCGGGAGTATCAATGATATTCACCTTACAGTCTCCCCACTCCAGCGGAACCAGAGAAAGGTTGACGCTCATCTGGCGCTCTATCTCCACAGGGTCATAATCGGAAACAGAAGAACCATCCTTAACATTGCCTAACCTCTTGATATTGCCCGCGTCAAGCAACATCGCCTCGGCAAGAGATGTCTTGCCGGCGCCATAGTGAGACAGCAAAACACAGTTGTGAATTTTATCAGGTGTATAAGAATTCATTGCGCTTCCTTCCTTTCACAGCAAATAGACAACCACTATGGGCAGTATTATAAGCTTTGCGCAAAAGCATACGCAACCATCTGAAGGCTAAATAGTAATAGTTATTTATTTTGAGTAGCGCTATAATGGCGCAAATGCTAGAGACGAACAGCTTGCTTTCGCTCTGGGCAAAGAAAAAAGCAAGCCCGGCAGGTGAAGTGCGCTATCCTCTGCTTTTTCACATGCTAGATGTGGCCATGGTTACTCAAGAGCTATGGGAAAAGTCTTTACAACCCGGAGCCAGACGCTTCTTCGCCAAGCAACTTAGTCTCTCAGAAGCAGAAGCTTGTTCTTGGATTTCTTTCTGGGCTGGGCTGCATGACATCGGCAAAGCGTCCCCAGTATTCCAGCGCAAGAGTGAGGTAGCAAAATACCAGCTCGAATCCATGGGGTTTGTATTTGAGTCCCACGTAACAGATGTACCGCATGACATAATAACGGCGCATGTTTTCCCCAATCTTGTTAAAAATACTTTGCCGAAACATAATTTCCCTGGCGATATGGCACAGTCTGTCGGCGTATTCCCCACGCATGTGGGGGTGAACCGTGTGGTAAAAGAATGACAAATAGTACCTTATAAGGTACTATAACGATAGGGACTCGGTATGAGTAAAAAAGAGAAGGTCGAGGCCAGAATCCGGAACAATCCTAAGAACGTCTCTCTGGATGACTTCGAGGCTCTGGTCAACAAGTATGGGCGGATTGAAATGGGGTGGCAAGCACGCTAAAGCTAGAATCGGCAATGCCACCCTCACCTACAAAAGGGTCAACCCGATACCGCCGGAATACGTAAATGACCTGCTCGAAATTATCGATACCCTTTAATGGAGGTGGAGTATGGCGAATAAAGACTTAGGGTACTATCTGAGCCTTCCTTATACCGTTACTATCAAGCGTGGTACCGGCGATGGCGCGGAATACTGGATTGCCAGGGTACTGGAATTGCCCCACTGCATGACTCACGGAGCTACCCCAGAGGAAGCATTGAGAGACATCGAGGACGCCAAGCGGGAATGGTTGAAGTCCAACCTGGAGGCTGGCTTACCCATTCCTGAGCCGGCGAAATTCACCGGACAGTACCATCTCAGAATGCCGCCGTCGTTGCATGAAGCCCTGGTGTTGAAGTCTGAGAGCGAAGATGTCAGCCTCAACCAGTTCATCATTACCGCCCTGGCACGGGCTGTGGGTTATGCAGAGCCATCAAGGAAACGAGAGGTCGTCTCTAAGAAATAGGTGCGGGAAAGTTACCAGCCACTTCTGGGCAGCTTTGTCCTCTGCTGTCATGGCGTTTGACATGGCTCAAGGCAACAAAAAAGGCAGCCAGGATTATGAGGTGGTCCCCATTATTGAGACAGGGTAGTGGGTCAATTTGACTTGCTATCTGGACAGGAGTAACTTAGAAGAAAATCGTACAAGGAGAAGTGTAATGGGAAAAGATAAACCAACAAATCCCGTTAAGCAAGACCTCAGAAGAGTAAAAGACCCCACAAAAGGGGGTAAGAAAACTGAACCCCTGAAGAAGTGAGTATATAATAAGAAGCAACACGTATTCCCCACGCATGTGGGGGTGAACCGAATATTAAACGACCGATAAGGAGGTAAGAGAAAAGATGAAGGCATTGGGTATAGTATGCACTCCCAGAGTGGGAGGTAATTCGGAGGTCCTGGTACAGCAAGTACTGGCTGGAGTAAAGGAAGCAGGAGGTGAGAGCGAGATAATCCTCATCAGGGACAAGAATATCCACCCTTGCGACGGGTGCCTATCGTGCGCAATTACTGAAAAATGCCATATTAAAGACGATATGCAAGATATCTATGAGAAGATGGCAGCCTCAGACGGCATAATCATTGGAGCACCCACCTACTATACCATGGGTGGGCTGGGGGTTAATTTTCTTGATCGAACACTTCCTGTTACCGCTGCCGGGAAATTGGTCAATAAGTTGGGTGTAGGCATTGCTGTTGGGTATGGTATAGCTATAGACGGAGTGCTCGGGGTATTACGCCGCTTCTTCACGTACAACCACATGCTCTGCATGGAAGGCATTGCAGGTAGCGCCTTTAAGCCAGGAGAGATTAAACAAAAGGAGCGTACCATGAAGTTCGCCTGGGAGGTTGGGCAAATGATGGTCGCCTGCCATAAAGAAGGTGGTAAGTTTCCCAAAGAGTATGCGTTTCCAGTTGCCAAAATCATGAGCCAAAAATATGGACTGCCTTCAGTATACACTCATTAGTGAGGAGCAGATAAAAAGGCCTCTTTAAAGGCGAAGAACCGAACCCTTTCGAAGGCTGGGTTCGGTTCCGCGTATAGGTTCAGTTGATGGCGGAGTGCTCCCGCACATGCGGGTCTCTATTTGGTATCCAGTAAAGCCTGATGCTATAATCAAGCGCCTCAGAGCACTTTATAGCAGACATGAAATTATCTCATGAACAGGTTAAACACATCGCCCGGCTGGCGCGTATGGGCCTGAGCGAGGCCGAGACCGAGAAATTCCGGTCGCAGGTATCCGCTATTCTGGACAGCTTTGAAGTCTTGAACCAGGTCGACACAACAGATGTACCCGCCGCTACGCATTCCATTCCTCTGCAAAATATCTTCAGGGAAGACGAGGCTCACGCCTCCTATCCACAGGAAGAGATTCTGGCCAACGCTCCCGAAAGAGAGGGTTCTTTCTTCAAAGTACAGTCTATCCTGGAATAAAAGGAAAAATGTCAGCAA
>DKFF01000013.1:0-27099 GCA_002452795.1 Dehalococcoidia bacterium UBA6803 | reverse complement strand
CACGAATTCACGATGTAGAAAGTAAAATCCATGCCTGCGTTACCGTCACCGACGAGACGGCATTAAAACAGGCAGAGGCGGCGGATCGTATTATCAGTAAGGGAGACGCCGCTCCCCTGACCGGCATACCTATTTTAATCAAGGATGTCATCGTCACCAAAGGCATCCGCACTACCTGCTCCTCCAGAATGCTGGAGAACTTTATTCCTCCCTACAACGCCACGGTGATGGAAAAGTTTATCTCCCGGAACGCGGTGCTGGTGGGCAAAACAAACATGGACGAGTTTGCCATGGGTTCCTCCACCGAAAATTCAGCCTTTTTCCCCACTAATAATCCCTGGGACACGGAGCGTGTGCCGGGGGGCAGCAGCGGAGGCTCGGCGGCCGGCATTGCCGCTGATGAGGCTATTTGCGCACTGGGCTCCGACACCGGGGGAAGCATCCGCCAGCCAGCCAGCTTCTGCAATGTGGTAGGCCTCAAACCCACTTACGGCAGGGTGAGCCGTTTCGGGCTGATCGCTTTTGCCAGTTCGCTCGACCAGATCGGGCCGATAACCAAGGATGTCACCGACTGTGCCCTGGTTATGAATGCCATTGCGGGACACGATCCCATGGATTCTACCGCGGTTGATCGTCCTGTGCCTGACTACACTTCCGCCCTGTCAAACCGTGAATTGAAAGGGTTGCGCATCGGCGTTCCCCGTGAATATTTCGCGGAAGGCATGCAGACGGGAGTAACTTCAGCGATAGAGGCAGCTATCAAGAAATTAGAGGAACTGGGTGCAGAGGTAGGTAGGGATGTCTCTCTTCCCCACACAAAATACGCCCTGGCGGCCTATTACATAATCGCCCCTTCCGAGGCCTCCGCCAACCTGTCCCGCTACGACGGAGTGAAATACGGTTTCCGGTATCCCGGCGCCGCTAACGCCATTGAATCCACGGAAAAAACGCGGCAGTTCGGCTTCGGCCCCGAGGTTAAGCGGCGCATAATGCTGGGAACTTACGCTTTATCCGCCGGCTATTATGACGCTTATTATCTCAAGGCGCAGAAAATAAGAACTCTGATAAAACAGGACTTCGACAATGCGTTGCAAAAATATGATGCCCTGGTCACTCCCACCTCCCCCACAACAGCCTTCAAGATGGGAGAGAAAACAGACGATCCACTGCAGATGTACTTGAGCGATATATGTACTCTGCCCGCAAACATCGCCGGCATCCCCGCCATCTCTGTACCCGCCGGCTTCGCCGATAACCTGCCCGTAGGAATGCAGCTCATGGGAAAAGCTTTCTCCGAGGAGACCTTGCTGCGCATCGCCTACGCTTACGAACAGGCAACCGACTGGCACAAGAGAAAGCCGGCACTCTAACGAATACCTGCTACCACTGCAAAGGCCTGCTGCAAGTTATGCTACAATACGCAGGGCAGTGACAGGCAAATTCAAGCGAGGCAGGAGGTAGCATGGAACGAATTTTCGAAATTTTAGAAAACGACGCCAGGACAACGCCAGAACAAATTTCCACCATGCTTGGCATCCCCGTCGCCGAGGTGGAAAAGGCAATCAAGGAAGCCGAAGAAAAACGCACCATCCTGAAATACAAGACCATCATCAACTGGGACAAATTAAATAAAGAACAGGTGTGGGCGCTAATTGAGGTAAAAGTGGTCCCGCAAAGAGACGTGGGGTTTGACACCATTGCCGAGCACATCTACCGTTTTCCCGAGGTAATCTCGGCTTATCTGGTTTCCGGCACCTACGACCTGTCCCTGCTGGTGCAGGGGAAAAGCATGCACGATGTCGCCAAGTTCGTATCGGAGAAGCTCTCTCCTCTGGATAAGGTGCAGGGAACCACCACCCACTTTTTGCTCAAGAGATACAAGGACGACGGAGAAGTTCTTGAGTTCCCCGAGGAGATCAAGCGCCTCCCGATCACCCCATGATAAAAGTTTTGATGGAGCATTATGTCAAAAAGTGGCACGGGCGGCGGCAAAAATCCGAGGGATTTTGTTTCGCAAAAAGCAGATAGCCTTTCGCCTTCCGGCATCAGAAAATTCTTCGACCTGATTTCCACGACGGAAGGCGTTATATCGCTGGGCGTGGGCGAGCCTGATTTTTCCACGCCCTGGCGTATCCGGGAAGCCGCCATTCATTCCATAGAGAAGGGCTATACCATGTATACTTCGAACTACGGCCTGCCCGAGCTGCGCCAGCTGCTGGCACAATCCCTGGAACGGCAATACGGAGTAAGCTACCACCCCGGGCAGGAGCTCCTCATTACCTGCGGCGTTAGCGAGGCGCTGGATTTGGCTTTAAGAGCCGTAGTCAACCCCGGCGAGGAAGTGATCATTCCTGATCCCTGCTATGTTGCCTATTCTCCCTGTATCTCTCTGGCCGGAGGAATACCTGTCCCCGTGCCTACCTGTGTGGAGACCGGTTTTACGATCATGGCCAGCGAAATTGAGCCCAAGATTACAGCAAAGACCAAGGCAATTCTGATAGGGTACCCGGCAAACCCTACCGGGGCAGTCATGACCAAGGAAGAGCTATCGCAAATCGCCAGTCTGGCGGAAAAGCACGATCTCCTGGTAATCTCCGACGAAATCTACGCCGGGCTGGTCTATGAAAGAGAGCATATCTGTTTTTCCTCCCTGCCCGGAGCGAGGGAGCGCACCATACTGCTCGGCGGGTTCTCCAAAACCTACGCCATGACGGGGTGGCGAGTGGGATACGCCGCAGCCAACGGGGATATCATTGAAGCCATGCTTAAAATTCACCAGTACACCGCTCTCTGCGCTCCGATAACAGCCCAGATGGCGGCTGTTGAGGCTCTAAAATCTGGAGAGGCCGAAGCACAAAAAATGCTCCATGAATACGACAGGCGCCGGCGCATCATGGTAAAAAGGCTCAACGATTGCGGCCTGGCTTGCCTGGAGCCCGGTGGCGCCTTTTACGCTTTTCCCTCGATAAAAATCACGGGCATGCGCTCGGAGGAGTTTGCCAGAAGGTTACTGAAGGAGGAGAAAGTCGTGGTTGTTCCCGGGTCTTCGTTCGGACAACACGGCGAAGGCTTCTGCCGCTGCTGCTATGCCGCTCCACTGAAAGAAATCGAAGAGGCTTTAAAAAGAATAGGCAATTTTGTGCGCAGGCATAACGCCACGACCTGAGACAAAAAAGGAGAAATGGATCATGATAGATCAAAAAAACAAGCCTGGATTATTCTACGGATGGATAGTACTGCTCTCCTGCATCCTCGTCACTTCTTCTTATGCCTTCGTCAATAACTACGGAGTTTTCTTCTCCGAACTGGAAACTTCCTTCGGCTGGACAAGGACATTAACTTCTTCCGTAATCTCTGTAGCCTATATCTTCTACGCCATAGGCTCAATCATCGTAGGAAAACTAATGGACAAACACAGCCTCAAAGCGATTCTGGCTATCGTTGGTGCTTTTCTGGGGGCAGGGCTGGCTCTCTGCAGCCAAATTCAAGCTTTATGGCAACTATATCTCTTCTTCGGCGTTATGGTAGGGTTGGGCATCAGCGCCTCCACCACCGTAGCCGGCGCTACCGTACAAAGATGGTTTGTTAAAAGGAGAGGACTGGCGCTGGGACTTCAGGCGGCGGGGATGGGCATCAGTGGCTTAATCCTGGCGCCTTTATCCGGTCATCTCATTGATCTCTACGGGTGGAGACCCACTTTCATTATACTGGGCGTAGTGGGGTTCGTTGTCATGCTCATAGCTTCACGTTTCATCGTTAGAACCCCTGCTGAAAAAGGCCTCATGCCTTACGGTGCCGAAGAAAGTAGCCAGGCAAAGCGGGCAAACTCAGCTCCGTTCCCTGACAGAAAATGGACCATGAAACAAGCGCTAAGGACAAAAGCCGCGTGGATGGCCTGGTCTATCCACTTCTTCGCCAGTGTCGCCTTTCTTATGATCGTCGTTCATATTGTTCCGCACGCCAAAGACATGGGCATCCCCACGACAACGGCAGCGGGCGCTCTGGGGCTCATTATGGGCTTCAGCATCGCCGGCAAAATACTGGGTGGACATTTTGCCGATAAAATCGGGTTCAGCAAAATCATCGGTATCTCCACAACTCTGAGCGCATTCACGATGCTCTTTCTCATAGGGATACGCGATGTCTGGATGCTCTATCTATTCGTTGCCCTGTTCGGAATGGCCTATGGCGGCAAAGGAGCAACGATAGGAGGGATGATGGGGCAGCTTTTTGGCGTTGAATCTCTTCCTCCCCTGATGGCCCTTTTAACCACGGCTAGAGCTGCCGGCGCTATAGTGGGCCCAATGTTAGGGGGATATATTTTCGACAGTACGGGCAGTTATACCATAGCTTTCATTATAGGGGCTGCCTGCTACGCTATAACGGCAATACTGGCTTTCACCGTCAAACCACCTCCCGAAAAAAATGCAAGCCCGCTTGCTTCTTAAAGCCCGCACAAAATTAAAAAACCTGGAGGAGAATCGATATGCAAGAAAAAGAGCTTCACTCATCATGCGCTAAATGCGAGAAAAGGGTTTGTTACCCTGTCATCAAGAACAACGCGGAGCCGGACATGAGGGAAGCTCCTCCTTTTTGCCCGATGAAGCTTAAGGCACAAGAAATAAAAAAAGCCGCCTCAACCTATAAAGAAGACGCCGCCGTCCGGGAATTCGCCCGGCTCGCCTCGCTCCAGGAAGCTGAGTGTTACGAACAGACCAGCCAGGGATTAAGAACCAGAAATACCAGGGTTGAGGAAATTATTCAGTTCGCCCACAAGATGAACTATTCCCGGCTGGGTGTAGTTTTCTGTATCGGGCTAAAGAACGAAGCCAGGATTCTGGATAAGATGCTGGAAATTCACGGATTCGAAGTCGTATCGGTCTGTTGTAAAGCAGGTGCGGTCGCCAAAGAAAGTCTGGGCATAAAACCAGAGCAGAAAATCCACGGGCCGGAAAACTACGAGTCAATGTGCAATCCTATCGCCCAGGCAGAAATCATCAACTCTGAAAAAGTGGACCTGGCCATACTGCTGGGGCTGTGCGTGGGACACGATTCCCTCTTTATAAAATACTGCCAGGTGCCGATAACCGTCCTGGCGGCAAAGGACAGGGTGCTGGGGCACAATCCGCTGGCAGCCCTCTATCTTTCTTCTGGTTATTATTCTCGATTGATGCACAAGCCCGAAAGATAGCACAAAGCGTCAGGCATCGGTATGTCCTGCTGTGTCCAAATACACCCGCCGGGGAAGATTCATTGCCTCTTTAACTTCTTGTATGGTTTCTCTGGCAATAATTTCCGCCCTTTCCGCACCGGCAGCAAGAACATCGGTCACATAACGCGGATTGGCAGCCAGAACAGCCCTTTCTTCACGGAAAGGCGTAAATTTAGCGTTGATATTGGCAGCCAGCATACGCTTGCAATCGACACAACCGATGCCGGCCTGGCGACACTCAGCCGCAATCCCTTCTGTTTTGTCAGGGCTGAAAAACCGGTGCAGTTTAAACACATTGCATATCTCCGGATGCCCCGGGTCGGAACGATAACGCCGGGAAGGATCTGTAACTGCAGTCATGATTCTGGACATAACCTGCTCAGGAGTGGCAGATATTTCAATCTGATTATCATAACTCTTGCTCATTTTGTGCTCACCATCCAACCCTGCAACCATGGGAAACGACGTAAGCTTTGCCTGTGGTTCCGGAAACACCTTCCCATAAAGCGTGTTAAACCGCCGCACTATTTCACGGGCCAGTTCCAGATGTGGAAGCTGGTCTTCTCCTACAGGCACAACTTCCCCCTTATACAAAGCTATATCCGCAGTCATCAGAACGGGGTAGCCCACCAATCCATAATTGACATTATGCGGTTGTACCTTCGCTTTCTCCTTGAAGGTGGGCACGCGCAAAAGCCAGCTCAGAGGCGTTAACATGCTGAAGAAAGAATGAAGTTCCTCCACCTGGGGAACATGCGACTGCACAAAGAGAATGCTCTTTTCCGGGTCTATGCCGGCCGCCAGCCAGTCAAGCGCCATATCATAAATATCGCTCCGCAAGTTATCCGTGTTTTCAAGAGTGGTAAGAGCATGAATATCCACGATACAATACACACACTCGTACTCGTCTTGAAGAGAAACATAATTCTGTATGGCTCCCAGATAATTGCCAATGTGCTGTCTGCCCGTAGGCCGGGTTCCGGAAAAAACACGTTTTTTCATCAATGAACCTACATCCTTTCAGGAGCCGTGATCCCCATCAGCCCGAGCACTCTGGCCAGGACAATCCCGCTTGCCTCAACCAATTTAAGACGGGCACGGCTCAATTCTTCGTCATCCGAAATAACGCGACACTGCTTATAGAAGCTGTGGAAGCTTGTCGCCAGATCCCGGGCATAATAAGGCAAATATTGTGGTTCCATCGTGGCTATCACCGTATCTCTCACCTCGGGAAACAAGACCAACTGGCGAAGCAAGGATAGCTCAGGCTCCGCAACAAGTAAAGAGACATCCCCCCCGCTGTAATCTATTCCGCGCTCAAGAGCGGTGCGCAGAATACTGGCGATGCGCGCATGGGCGTATTGAACATAATAAACAGGGTTCTCATCGGATTGTTTCTTGGCCAGCTCCAGGTCAAAATCCATCTGGCTGTCAGCCGAACGAGAGAGAAAATGGAAACGGCAGGCATCCACCCCGACCTCGTCTATTACCTCCTTCAGAGCAATGATGTTGCCACTGCGCTTGGACGCCTTTACCACTTCTTCTCCCCGCCGCAAAGAGACCATCTGGCAAATCATTACCGTAAACCGTTCCGGCTCTATTCCCATGGCGCGTAACGCCGCCTGCATTCTGGGGATATGTCCCTGATGGTCAGCTCCCCAGATGTCCACTACTCTGTCAAATTTCCTCACCAGAAACTTGTTGTAATGATAAACAATGTCAGAGGCAAAATAAGTGGGCAAACCATCGCCGCGCACCAGCACATTATCTTTTTCATCACCCAAAGCAGTGGTTTCAAACCACACAGCGCCCTCCCTCTCCTGTACATAGCCCCTGTCACGCAGCAAGCCCATAACATACTGGTACTGTCCAGTCTCATAAAGGCTCTTTTCTCCGAACCAACTATCAAAATCAACACGCAATAGGGCAAGCTCTTTTTCAATTACCTCAAGAAGCCTGCAAACTCCTATCCCTCCCAATTCCGCACTTGCCTCGTCGGAAGACAGTACAAGAAATTTTTCGCCATACTCATCAACAATCTCTCTGGCCATATCGATGACATAATCTCCCATATAAGCGTCCGCCGGCAGGCTCGCCTCCTTGCCCAGACACTGCAGGTAACGCGTATAGAGAGAGCTCCCCAGGTTGGTTATCTGGCTGCCGACATCATTGATATAATATTCTCTCTCCACAGAATACCCGGCAGACTTGAAGACATTGGCCAGGGTGCTCCCCAGCACGGCACCTCGACCATGGCCTACGTGAAGAGGCCCTGTGGGATTAACGCTGACAAACTCGAACTGTATACGGCATTCCTCGTCCAGCACCGAGTCGCCATAAGTTTCTCTGGCAGCCAGGATGTTATTCACCTGTTCTGCAAGCCACTCCTTCCTCAAAACAAAATTAATAAAGCCAGGAGGGGCAACAATAACATCGGCTATTTCAGGAAGACGAGGCAAGTGCTCAAGGATCTGTTCGGCTATCAGCAAGGGGGATGCCTTCGTTGAACGTGCCAGCTTCATGGGCAAATTAGAGACAAAATCCCCGTGCCTGGGATTCTGTGTGCGCTCTATACTCACCTGCGCCATCGTCACCGGCGGCAATTCACCCTTCTTTTGGGCTTCCTGTACTGCCTGACACAGGCATCTCTCCAATTTTTCTTTAAGCATACTCAAACCTCAATTCCAATCAGTCTCTCCAGCCCATAGCTGTTCCACTCGCTTTCGCAAAACGGCATGTTCTTCTCTTTCTAAACCGGCGTCAGCGCTCAATAAAGCTATCGCTTCTTTCCTGGTCCTCTCTATTAAAGAAAAATCGGACAATCTGGCCACCCGAAAATCGGGCAACCCGCTCTGCTGAACGCCAAAAAAATCGCCCGGGCCTCTCAGCTTCAAATCTTCCTCGGCCAGGAAAAAACCATCATGCACTTTTTCCAGCAACGCCAGCCTCTGTCTCGCTTCAATAGAAAAACTCCCTGGAACAAGTATGCAAAAGCTCTGTTCTTTGCCCCGACCTACACGCCCCCGAAGCTGATGCAATTGGGACAAGCCGAAGCGGTCGGCCCCCTCTACCAGCATCACGGTAGCGGCAGGCACATCAATACCGACCTCCACTACTGAAGTCGATACCAGAATGTCAATCTCCCCATCTCGAAAGCTGCGCATCACCATTTCTTTATCCGCGGCAGGCATGCGCCCGTGGAGCAAGCCCAGCCTGAATTCCGGGAAAACTTTCTGCGAGAGCTGCTCGTACTCCACCACGGCAGCCCTGGCTTCAAGAACTTCAGATTCTTCAATTAAAGGATAAATAATAAACGATTGCCCTCCATTTTCAACCTTATGACGAATAAAATCATAAATTTTCTCTCTGTATTCAGGTTTAAGCCACTTGGTCCTGACTTCCTGCCGCCCCGGAGGCAATTCGTCAATGACTGAAATATCCATATCCCCGTAAAGGGTTAATGCCATCGTGCGGGGAATGGGAGTGGCGGTCATCATCAACATGTGTGGATTAAAGCCTTTCTGCCGCAAAGCAGAACGTTGCCTTACTCCGAAACGATGCTGCTCATCTATCACCGCTAATCCCAGGCGGGAAAACTCCACTCTTTTCTGAATTAAGGCATGGGTACCAATAATGATGTCAACCTCTCCCCGCCGAATCTTATCGCACAAATACTCTTTCTGCTTAACACTGCTACCTCCTACGAGGAGCGCCATAGTAACGGGACGTGATAGAAACCCTTCGTATGCTATAATAGCGCCATTATCGTCATCGGAGCAAGAGCTACGCTTGGCCCCCTGAGATAAAAAGCTGCAAATACTGCCAAAATGCTGCTCTGCCAAGACCTCAGTCGGTGCCATTAAAGCTCCCTGATAACCGTCTGCCACGGCAAGCAGCAGAGATAGCGCGGCGATCACAGTTTTTCCACTGCCCACTTCCCCCTGCAAAAGCCGCAACATGGGTTTTGTGTCACCTAAGTCAGATAGAATTTCCTGCAACACGCGACACTGAGCCTGCGTCAGCTGAAAAGGCAAGCAACTCATAAACTTCTCAATAATTTTCCGGTCTATCCTCAAGGCGCTATCCCATCGTTCTTCCTGGAAATCCCGCTTCCGGAGTAACATTCCTAGCTGAAAAATAAAGAGCTCATCAAATGCCAACCGCTCCCTCGCCTGATTCGCCTTTTGCTGGTTATCGGGAAAATGAACCTGGGCAATAGCCTCGGGCAGGCTCAACAACCAGCAACGAGCCTTCACCTCGGCAGGCAAGCTTTCTTCCAATTGCCACGCCCAGCCGTCAACAGCCTCTTTTGCCCAGTTTCTGACTCGCCTGAGAGACAATCCCTGCGTCAAAGGATAAACCGGGACCAGACGAGCAGTATGAATCAATTCCCCTTTTCCGATCAATTCCCATTCTGGAGATTCAAACACTTTCTGCCCTCTGAAAACATTCACCCTGCCGCTAAGCACTATCCGGTCACTAACTCGAAACTTCCCGACCAGATAAGGCTGATTAAACCAGACCGCCCTCATGTTTCCCGTTTTATCTCCAACGATAAGCTCTGTACCCCGCCGTCCCCCGAGGCTAACTATCCTGGACTGCCGGACCGCTGCTATCACAGTTTGTTCTTTATCGCTCTCAACCTGAGCAATAAGCTTCTGCTGGCTATAATCGATGTAACGCGAGGGAACAAAGTAGAGTAGATCACGCACGGTTTTGACGCCCAGCCGGGCAAACTTGTCGGCCGTTCGGGCTGTGATGCCCTTGATGACAGTTATGGATGAAGTCAGCAAATTCCTTCAACGCACGCTGACAGGCGCATACATCCAGAATCACTCCAGCGCAATGATATAATCATAATGAGGTTGTCCCCCATAAACCATTTCTATCTGTACCGGATAGCTGTCCTTGATTGCCTTTACCAGGCTATCAAAATCGGACTTTGGGTTATCGCAACCATAATAAAAAGTCATCACCTCCACATCGTCAGCCCCGATCTTCGCCAGCGCCTCCAGGATAACCTGTGAAGAGTTGTCGCCACAGGCCACCATGTCTTCACCGTCCAGCATGGCAATGTGTTGCCCCTTTTTTATCTGCTCTCCGTTGATGCAAGCGCTACGCACAGCCCTGGTTATCTCCAGCACCCTCACCTCCTGCAATGCTTCTGCCATAACATCGGCATTCTCCTCTAACCCCAGCTCATGGTTAAAAGCGAGAAGAGCCGCTATCCCTTGAGGAATATTAAAGGAGGGCACCACTTTTACCTCCTTATCGGACAAAGATGAAGCTTGCGATGCGGCGAGAACGATATTCTTATTGTTGGGCAAAAGAATGACCTTTGAAGTAGCCGCCGCTTCTATGGCATTCAGCAACTCCCGAACGCTGGGATTCATAGTCTGCCCGCCAGGAACGATCTTGTCCACTCCCAATCCCTCGAATACCCTGGCCAGTCCCTCTCCCACCGTAACCGCTACCACAGAGACATCCTTTTTCTCCTGCTTTTTCTGAGTCGGCACAGTGCCTGCTTCTTCTGATTCACACGCCCAATCCCCCACTTGATCCGCTTCCCCCTTATCCCGGAGATGCGATGAGGCGGAAACGCTCAGATATAAATCTTCTTCTTGTTCCTTCTTTCCTTTTTTCAAGAAACGGAGAGCTCCACTTAATAGAACATACATGCCTTGCCCTCCGGCATCCACCACACCTGCTTCCCGCAACGCCGGTAGCAGGGTAGGCGTTCTCTCCACTGAACACTTCGCCGCCTCTACCGCTCTCTCAAGAACATGAAGCAAACTCTCTCTCCCGCTTTTCACGACCGCTTCGGCAGCGCTGGCCGTATCCCGGAGCACAGTCAAAATAGTTCCCTCGACAGGAGAAACAACGCCTGCATAAGCGGCGTCGGAGGCCATTGCCAGGGAATAAGCAAACTCTCTTCCCGTGAACACCTTTCCCTCTCCCAATCCGCAGGATAATCCACGCCAGAACTGGGATAGAATTACTCCTGAATTTCCGCGGGCGCCCAGCAACGCCCCTCTGGCCATGGACTGCGCTACCAGGGAAACATCATTGTTTTCCACCTTGGAAGCCTCTGTCATAGCAGAACGCATGGTATGTAGCATATTCGTGCCCGTGTCGCCATCAGGAACCGGGAAAACATTTATAGCGTTTATCTCCTGAACACATCTTTCCAACCATCCAGTTCCTGCCGCAAACATCCCGCGCAACGTTTCACCATCACTTCTATCAAATAACATTCTCTCTCCTGTTATTGTCATCTGCCCTGTTGCAGATATAATACCGCTTAAAATATACCAGCACTTTGCCTGATATCAATAATTGTGTTATCTTATTACATACTTTGGCATTTATATCAAATTCTGTAATATAATCCTGCTCAGAGAAAGGAGTAAACGCTGTTCATGAAATGTGCTCTCTGTAATAAAATAGCTACCTTCGGAAACAAAGTCAGCCACTCCAAAAGGCACACCCGGCGTCGCTGGTTGCCCAACATACATCCGTCAACGATCATTGTGAATGGCCAGAGCAAACGCGTCAAAATATGCACCAGGTGTTTGCGCAGCCAGCATAAAACAAAAGCCACTAAAACAGTGACCCTCTGAGTTTCCGCAAGGCCTCTCTCGCCCCTCCCTCGTCTCCGAATATTGCCGACCCGGCCACCAGGATGTTTGCTCCCGCTTTAACTATATCCGGGGCATTATCGACTGTGACCCCACCATCAACTTCAAGCTCAATCTTTCTTTCCTGACCGTCAATCATCCGGCGCAAGCAAGCTATCTTGGGTAGCATCCCGGGAATAAAAGTTTGGCCGCCAAAGCCCGGGTTGACAGTCATCACCAGAACCAGGTCAACATAAGGGAGGATCTCTCCCAGTGCCGCCGGAGGAGTGGCTGGATTCAGCGATACACCAGCCTTTATCCCCCTCTCTTTAATCACCGTAATCACACGGTGAAGATGTTTACAGGCCTCCACATGCACGGTGACAATATCAGCTCCGGCGTCTATAAACTGCGAAATGTACTTTTCAGGCTGTTCTATCATCAAATGCACATCGAAAGGCAACTTCGTACAGGAACGCAAAGAGGCCACGACCGGGATTCCAATAGTAATACTGGGCACAAAATGCCCATCCATTACGTCTATGTGAATGGATGCGGCACCAGCTTTTTCTACCTCTGCTATCTGCTCACCAAGACGGGAAAAATCAGCGCTCAGAATGGAGGGGGCTATCTTGACCTGACTACCTGGCATAGCTTCTCCTCTTTAGAAGTTTTCTGGCTTTCGTTAATGCTATGTTCACCTGTCGCAGGGCGGTACCGCCAATAACATCACGACTAGCTATAGAAGATTCCAGGGTGATTCCATAGACATCCTCTTCTATGACAGGAGAGAAATTACGATATTCGCCCAGAGAAAGCTGCGAGAAACTCAGTCCTTTACTAATAATATATTCGCTGAGCCTGGCTATTATTCCGTGCGCCTCTCTAAAAGGCACGCCCTTCCCTACCAGGTAATCGGCCAGGTCAGTGGCCAGAACATAATCTTTGTTTATAGAAGCCCGTATGCGAACCGCATCGAATTTTATCGTGGGCATCATTCCTGTGAACGCCCTCAGGACAGCATGCAATGTATCAATACTGTCAAAAAGACCCTCTTTGTCCTCCTGCATGTCCCGATTATAAGCCAGGGGTAAGGACTTCATAACAGTTAGAATGCCCATAAGGTTGCCGTACACCCTTCCAGTCTTTCCCCGGGCGAGCTCAGCCACATCAGGATTCTTCTTTTGCGGCATGATACTGCTGCCCGAGGTATATTCTTCGCCAATACTCAGGAAACCAAATTCCGCTGACGACCATAGAACAACCTCCTCTGCCAGGCGTGAGAGATGCATCATAGTGACGGCAATTGCCGCCTCATACTCTATGACAAAGTCCCTGTCGGAAACTGCATCCAGGCTATTGGCGCTCACTTTGTTAAACCCCAACTCTCTGGCCACAAATTCACGATCCACAGGGTAAGGAACACCGGCAAGCGCCCCACTGCCAAGAGGCAATACATTTGTCCGCTTCAAACAATCTTGAAGCCTTTCTCTATCTCGCTGGAACATCTCGAAATAAGCCAGTAAATGATGCGCCAGGAGAACAGGTTGTGCTTGCTGAAGATGAGTATAGCCCGGCATCACCACCTTTTTGTTCCTGCCGGCTATGTCCACAAGAACGGCCTGAAAATCGTCTATCTTGTTTATGGTTTCAAGAATCGTCTCCCTGACATAGAGACGCATATCCAGAGCTACCTGATCGTTTCTGGAACGGGCAGTATGCAGCTTACCCGCAACCTCTCCTACCTTCTTGAACAATCGAGCCTCAATGTTCATATGAATATCTTCAAGCTCGCGCTTAAACAAAAACTCTCCCCGCTCAATTTCGTCACGTATAGACTCAAGCCCGGCAATAATGGCCTCTGCGTCGCTGTCTGCTATCAACCCCTGCCTGGCCAGCATCCTGACATGGACAATGCTTCCCCAGATATCATGGCGATACAGCCGCCGGTCGAAAGAGATAGACGCGATAAAATCGCTCGGGGGTAAGCTGTTTTTGCCCAAAGAAGAATGCGTTGAAAAATTCATCGTCAGCTCTGTTCTTTTTTCCCTGCTTGTTTTACAAACATAGCGGTTGCATTTTCATGCCGGGTTAGATAATACCACACTTTGTACGGAGGCAAAGACAAAACAGTCACTGCAAAGACTCTTTTCCATTGATATACCGCATGTCCTTATACCACACATTCATGCTTGTAATGCGACCATGAAGCTGGGTATTGTTCACAAGAGTACCTGCAAAATGAAAGCCTCTCCTGGCAAAAGTGATATTCATGCCATACGAAACAGCCTCCGCTATGGTATAGCACACCATGAATCCCCGCTTGAGCATGACTCGTTCCATCTCGGTCAGCAAAGCTGTCGCCAATCCTTTATTCCTGTGTGGAACATGCGTGGCAAAGTCAGTCATTTCCACGAACCCTTCGTCAATATACTGCTCGGCGGCGGCCAGAGCAACCAGCTCTGTTCCCTGCCATACTCCAAAATACGCGGCGTTTTCCTGCATCGCCTCGCCGATATATCCTGCATCGTCAATTGCAAAAGGATAGGAAGAAAAAACCGAGCCGTACAGGGAGGCCATTTCCTCTGCGTCATCAAGAACACACTGCCGCAGGCGATATTCTCCAGGCAAGTTGTCAATAACCCGCTTTCCCTCCCTGGCCTGAGCCTGAGCCAGTACCTCCGCAATTCGCCCACCGTCCGACTCCACAGCCCGACTGTTATCCAGAAACCTGCTCATAAAACACCCATCCTCTTTCCCCGAAAACAAATCAGGCACCACCGCTTCCTCCTGATACCCACCCCGCAAAAACGAGCCCTTGCTGGAAAAAGGCACCCTGGCAAATATCTTGCTATATCCTTCACGGGCAGCTATTTCAGCAAGCCGACCGAGCAGAAAATCCGTCTCCTCCGGTGCAAGGTGCATCAAGTAAATGCGGTCACTGTTTTTGCCATGTTGAATTTTCGATGCGCCAATCTTTAAGACCTGATCAATCAGTTTCACGTCTTCCCACTCGCTCATTATTCTCCGGAATTAAAGTGCTGTTCTCCTCATAATCAGCAAGAAGCTGGGCAATACCTATTGTTTTTATCTCCTCTGCGCTACCCAGGCGCAGAGAAAGGCGACAAGTCTCACAATTCTGGTCACAACGCACCGGCTTGTACGCCTCCGGCTCATAATAAGTGGTTATCATTCCCTCGTAATTTCGCAGGATCACCTTATCATTGGACCAGGAAATAAGGTAATGCGGCATAATCGGGATTTTGCCGCCGCCGCCCGGCGCGTCTATCACATAGGTCGGCACCGCCAAACCGCTGGTATGCCCGATCAGGCTCTCGAGTATTTCCACCCCCTTCCCCACAGACGTACGAAAATGGGTCAGCCCTTCGGACAAATCACACTGGTAGAGATAATACGGGCGCACACGGTTTCGCACCAGCTTATGAACTAAAGCTTTCATTATACGCGGACAATCATTTACCCCCGCCAGTAATACCGATTGATTCCCCAACGGAATACCCGCATCCGCCAGCATCGCAAGCTTACTGCTTGCCGTAGCTGTGACTTCGCGGGGATGATTGAATTGCGTGTTGATCCATAACGGGTGATATTTCTTCAAAATAGCCACGAGGTTCCTGGTAATGCGCTGAGGCAGCACTACAGGCACACGCGTGCCAATACGTATCATCTCCACATGAGAAATAGCCTGCAATTCAGACAACAGCCAATCAAGAAGATCATCAGACAACATAAATGGATCACCGCCAGATAAAAGCACATCGCGCACCACAGGCGTTTTGCGGATGTAATTAATGCCTTCCTGTAATTCTTCAACGCTGGGTATCTGATCCACGTCGCCAACTTTACGCTTCCGCGTACAGTGTCGGCAGTACATAGCGCATAAATTCGACACATGAAATAACACTCTATCTGGATAGCGATGGATAATACCCGGAGCAGGGCTATCAGCGTCTTCCGACAGAGGATCTACCAGGTCATGGGGACCTACTATCAGTTCCGCCCGATTCGGAACGGCCTGGATAAATATCGGGTCATTTCTGTAGTCGTCGGCGTCAACAAGCGAAAGATAATAAGGAGTGACGCGCATGGGAAACCGCCCGATCGTCTCCTGCAGTTCCTGTCGGTGTGACTGTGCGAACTGAACCCCAAGGATACGCTCTACCATCTCCGCATCACGGATAATATGCGCCACCTGCCACCGCCAATCATCCCACTGCTGTTGTTTAAATTCGGGTAAATTATCCCCGTTAATTTTATTCATACCCTGCAACATCATCTTTGCCCTCCTTTACATACCGGAACAAAGTATACTTTTGAGCCATAACCGCAGTTCCCTTCCGCTAATCTCAAGCAAAAAGCCGTGAACTTGCAAATTGGGGCTGATGAAACAACAAAAGCGAACCTGGCAGACACGGAAAATTGAACAAACGAAAGGACTTACAAACTTTTTTAACGGCTGTCAAAAGAAAATGCCGATAAACTAGCCCCACTTGACCACAAGCGAGCCAATCACTCAGGCATCCAGACACAGAAAGAGGTGATCATACGGGAAAAACCACAAAAACACTCAACTTGTAATTTGCCACGCTTTCCGGTCATAAAAAGACCTCCTAACTGAATAAACTTGCTCAGTTTACCACAATGCCCTCTTTTTCTCTATAGCGGTAAACTGAACCTAAACCAAAGTCAGTTTCTTTCGTTATACTACATGCAGGTGGAGTGCCGTAAATAACAGGAGGCAGTTGAAATGAAGAAGGCGTTGCTGTGTGTATTAGCAGGAACATTGACATTGAGCATGGTGGCTTGTGCCCAACCGGCAGCCGGCCAGGTGATACAATCAGAAAAGCCGCGGATAACTTCGCCAGACGTGATTGAAACCGACCTGGCAACCCTGGTTCTTGGCAACAGCACCTTTGCCTTTACCTTATATCAGGCGCTCAAAGAGACGGACGATAATCTTTTTTATTCTCCTTACAGCGTCTCGCTGGCTCTGGCAATGACATATGCCGGCGCCCGCACTGAGACTGCGCAACAAATGGCCGATACTCTGCACTTCACTCTGCCTCAGGGTAGCCTGCACCCGGCATTCAACAGCCTGGACATAGAGCTAAGTCGCCGTGGCGAAGGCGCCGCGGGCAAAGACGGGGAAGGATTTCGCTTGAATGTCGTCAATGCTATCTGGGGCCAGGAAAATTACGAATTCCGCTCTGAATTCCTTGACCTGCTGGCTGAAAATTACGGCGCAGGGCTCAGAATTCTCGATTACGCAAACGCACCGGAGGAATCTCGTGTCACCATCAATGACTGGGTTAGCGACCAGACAGAAAGCCGGATCGAAGACCTGATTCCGCCGGGGGCTATTAATATATTGACCCGCCTGGTTCTGACCAACGCCATCTACTTTAACGCGGCGTGGCAGTGTCCTTTCCCCGAAGATATGACTGCGGACGGGGTGTTCTACTTGCTCGATGGAAATGAAATCACCGTGCCGATGATGAAACAGACAGAATCGCTTGGCTATGCCGAGGGTGCCGGGTGTCAGGCAGTCGAGCTGCCATATGACGGCGGCGAACTTTCCATGCTAATCCTGCTTCCTCGGGCCGGCCAATTCGGGGAATTTGAAAACGCCATAGATGCCGGGCAGGTGCAGGCGATTATCGAAAGCCTGGAGCACAGACGGGTTGCTTTGGCGATGCCGGGATTCGAATTTGCCTCGAGCTTCGGCCTAAAAGAGGCGCTGGCCGCAATGGGCATGCCGGTTGCTTTCTCCCCGGAAAGCGCCGACTTTTCGGGGATGACAGGCGGCCGCGAGCTATTTATAACGGACGTTGTGCATAAGGCGTTTGTTTCTGTGGATGAAGCAGGCACGGAGGCGGCGGCGGCTACGGCAGTAATAATGGGGACAACGGCGATGCCGGAGAGCCCGGTGGAGGTCGCCCTCAACCACCCCTTCATCTTCTTGATTCGCGATATCGAGACCGGCGCGATACTGTTTGTCGGACGTGTCGTAAATCCGGGCACATAACCTGCTCTCATTTCGCGCTCCTCGGGCAGTGAGAGGCCAAAGGGAATAAGAGGAGGGAATTATTCGCCGGTGTGTCGCAAATCAGCTTCACGGATGTTTGACATCGCCGATTTTTTCTTGCTACACTCACTCAGCATATCCTCTGCTATGGCCCCGTGGTGTAGCGGCCTAACATGCCACCCTGTCACGGTGGAGATCGGGGGTTCGAATCCCCCCGGGGTCGCCAAGAGATCGACAGCCTTCTGGCAATTCTTCCTTCGCGTTAGAGCCTTTTCTCCTCACACAGGAAGGGAAAGCTACTCCTCTCGCAGGAAAACGTCCAGAAAGTAAGCGAAGCACTCGGCCTTCTCCAGTGAGCTGGCAGTTTTGCGCAATTCCATCCCCATATCCATTGAGCCCATGCTCTCCACTGCCTGTGCCATCCTGCGCAGGATATCCTCCGTCTTCAGACTGAGAACAGCTTCCGCCTCTGCCAGCGACTCCGTGAGCTTTTCCTTTCTCTCCTCCAGCGAGACTATCTCCTCATCATGACTCGCCACCACGGGAGCAGCCCTGGAGCCTAGCTTGTGCAGGAGGTCTGCCTTATCCCCCTTGAGCTGCTCTATTTCTTCCTGTTGTTTCCGCACCAGTTCCCGATACCGCGCAACATCTTCCTTATCCGGATGACAATGCTCGGGGGAGGGAACTTTATTTGAGGATACCAGGCTCCTTAAGTCCTTCAAAACCTCCATGTCGGAGACGCTCCCGGTCAGTCTTTTCTCAGTCTTCATGGCTGAGAAGCTCCTCGGCCAGTTCCTGATATTCCTGAGATGCCTGCGAATTACGAGCATAGAAGGAAGCAGGAGTCATACATATCGGCCCCTCTGCCAGCTTTATGTGCCGGTAGATCACCGTTTGAAAAACCAGGTCACCGAAAGTATCCCTGATGCTCTTTGCCGTGTCCTGTCCCAGCCTGGTGCGGCGGTCCAGCATGGTGATAAGTATTCCCTCTATCTTGAGAGAGGGATTGAGTTCCTCCTTAATCAGGTGATACAGCTCAAGGAGATGCTTCATGCCATACAGGGTTAAAGGCTCGCTTTGCATTGGTATCAGGATGCTATCGGCAGCAGCAAGGGCATTAATGGCAATCGTTCCCAGCGTGGGAGGGCAATCTATGAAAATAAAATCGAACTCCTCTCTCGCCGTTTCCAGTTTCTTCTTTAGAAGCTTTTCTCTGCCTATTTTGCCGGCAACTTCCAGCTCCACCATCGCCAGATCTACATGAGAGGGCACAATGAAGAGGTCCTGCACCTCGCTGGACTGTATCACCTCGGAAAGGTTTACTTCCGGGTTAATGAGCAGATCATGTACCGATTTTTCGATCCCCACAGGGTTTAACCCCAGGCTCACGGAGAGAGATGCCTGGGGGTCTATATCCACCAAGAGAACTTTCTTGCCCGCAAGGCAAAGGCTGGCGCCCAGGTTTATACAGGTGGTCGTCTTCCCCGTGCCGCCTTTGTGCTGAGCTACCGCGATTATCTTTCCCACAATCTCTGACCGGAATAGTATCCTTCCCGGAGATTATGGCATCCCGAAGGGCTATTTACAACGGGTTACCAGCTCTCCGGCGATGCGTTCTATACTACTTTGCCGGGTTTTAACCCTTCCAGGTTTATCTTTTTCTGCGAACACGCTAAAATTAGCGGAGTGTTGAAGAAGAGCTACTGGGAAACAAACAGGTAAATGAAGTTGCGAGAACAAGGAGCGCTGTCATGACATTGCCGCAGGCAACAAAAACCCTGGTGCAGTGTGATTTTGACGGCACCATCACCGAAAGGGATGTGAGCTACCTTGTCCTGGATGCTTTCGCCGAAGGGAACTGGCGGCCACTGCTACAGGAGTACGAAGAAGGCAGAATACCTGTAGGCGAATTCAACACGAAAGCTTTTGCCATGGTCAAGGCCGATGAAGCCACGTTGCTGAAATTCATTGACGGCAAAATTATGATAAGGCCTGGCCTGCAGGAAATGGTGGATTGCTGCGACAGGAAAGGCCTCCGGCTGGTTGTCGTGAGCAACGGGCTGCTCTTCTATGTCAAGGCGATGCTGGAGAAGGCCGGATTGGGAAAACTGGAGATGTATGCGGCGCACACTTGCCTCCAACCTTCCGGGATGGAAGTTTGCTACATAGGGCATGACGGCAAACAAATGCCTGCCGGCCTCAAAGAATCTTACTCCAGGCACTTCCTGCAGCAAGGCTACCGTCTGATATATGTGGGTAATGGCGCCTCCGATGTCCTGCCTGCGCAATATGCCGATAAAATCTTTGCTCGAGATACACTGCTTGCTTCCTTAAGGGAGAAACAAATTGAATGTCAGCCGTTTGACGACTTATCCGAAGTGGCTTGCGCCCTGGAACGCGTATAGAATGTGATTTTTTATCCTTCTTTTATTAGCTGCGCCTGCCCGGCAGGTTTCTCATGTAAAACTTCTTTCCCTCGTACTCCAGCTCTATAAGGCTGCCGGCGGACAGGAGTTTCTTTATATCCTGCCAGCTTCCCCCCGCTTGCTTTAAGAATTCCACGACAGCCTCTTCTCTCATGGGGTGCACCGAAGTGATAGCCAGCAAATCGTCTTCGGCCTTGGCGGTGGAGGCAAAAGCATTCCCCTCATAACTGATAAGAAGCTCCGTCCTGAAGGATTGCTTGCTGAAAATGTGGAACGCCATGTTGAGAACCTGTTCGCTGGCGGGTATAGCCGCTCTGAGTGCCGGCGGCCTGGTAGGAACGGAAAGATAAGCTATATCCGGCCTCAGTTCCGCCAGGAAACCGGCTATCTTCTGGAGTTCCCCGCTCTCTCCGTTGAGTCCCTGCAGAAGCATGGTCTCTGTGACCAGCTTGCCCTGGAAGGAATGGGAGAACTCCAGTATTCCCTCTAAAATATCTGCCAGTTTTAATGATTTATGTGGCCTGTCTATTCTGCGCCAGATGTTCCCGCTCACAGCGTCTACTTTCAGAGAAACCCAATCTGCCTGCTGTAACTCTTCCCTGACATCTGCATGCCACATGAGGGAAGCGTTGGAAATAACGGCGACGCTAATTCCCAGAGGTTTGAGGAGGGAAATCTCCCTGCCCAGACTTATGTCCAGCGTGGGCTCGCCATCGGGCACGAAAGTCAGGTAGTCTATCTTCTTTCCTTTACGGCTGGCCTGCACGACCTTCCGCTCTGTTTCTTGAACTACCTCCGCTGCTTCGTAGAAAGACCGGCGGTCAACCTGCAGATTGGTGGTGATGCCGAGCTGGCAATAAATGCAGGAATAGCTGCAGGTCTTGGGAGGGATGTTATTGATTCCCGTGCTGAAGCCCAAGCGACGGGAAGGGACAGGACCATAAGCTTTCATAATGATGTCGTTAATACACCATGCAGCCTTCAGCTAAAAATGCGCTACAAATTCAGGGAGGAAGCAACGCCTTTCATCGCCTCAAGCCCCAGTGTGATGAATTCTTCCAGCTCCATGCCGATCTCCCGGCATTCTGCTATCTGCCCTCTGCTGACCCCAGCGGCAAAACTCTTCTCGTTAAAACGTTTCATCACTGACTTTGCAGCGAGCCCTGACAATTTATCGGGGCGGACCAGCGCGGCGGCGGTGATCAATCCACTCAAAGGATCGGCACAAAAGAGAGCCCTGTCCAGGTCTGTCTGCCGGGGAAACCCGAGCACTTCGTTGTGACACAGGATAGCATGCGACACCTGCTCGCTTGCTCCCAATTCCCGGGCAATGTCGGCTCCTAATTTTCCGTGTGCCTCGAGATCTCCTTCAACCAGTTCGGCATCTATGTCATGGAGCAAGCCAGCAAACCCCCATTCGTCTTCGTCCTCGTTCTTCCTGCGAGCCAGCGCCCGCATAATCGCCTCCGTAGCCAGCATATGCTGCACCAATTGCTGGCTCTGGACATTAGCCATGATAGAATTTAGTAATTCACTGCGTTTGCTCATTTACGACCTGCCATGAAGCTACTTTGCTCTCATAGTATGCCCTGCAAATAGCGTCCAGTCAAGGATTTCTCGTTTCCAGCAACCTGCTCGGGTGTTCCTGTGGCTAAGAGATAGCCGCCCTCATCGCCAGCACCCGGGCCGAGGTCGATAATATGGTCGGCTCGCTTGATGATATCCAGATGATGCTCGATGATAACTACAGTATTGCCTGCATCTACCAGACGTTCTAATACCTGCAATAAACAGGCTATATCAGAAAAAGAAAGGCCTGTGGTCGGTTCGTCCAGAATATAGAGAGTTCTTCCCGTGGAGCGCCGTGACAGCTCGGCAGCCAGCTTCACCCGCTGTGCCTCTCCCCCCGAGAGCGTGGGAGCGGGCTGTCCCAGACAAACATAGCCCAGGCCAACATCCATAAGAGTTTGCAGTTTGCCTTTTATCCCCGGGAAGTTTTTGAAACAGGGCATGGCCTCTTCAACAGTCATGTCCAGGTACTCGGCAATATTCTTTCCCTTGAAATGAACCTGCAGCGCCTCTCGATTGTAGCGTTTCCCTTTGCACACCTCGCACGACACGGTAATATCAGGCAGGAATTGCATTTCAATCTGCACAGACCCTGCTCCCTGGCAGGCTTCACAGCGCCCCCCCTTCACATTGAAGGAAAAGCGCCCCGGTGAATATCCACGCATCTTGGATTCGGGCAGAGCAGAAAATAGCTCTCTGATGGGCGTGAACACTCCCGTGTATGTAGCGGGGTTGCTGCGCGGCGTACGGCCAATGGGGGACTGATCTATATTGATAACTTTATCGATATACTCTGTACCAACGATATCGGTGAAGTCACCGGGCCTCTCCTTCGCCCGATAAAAAAGCTGGGCCAGTCTCTTAAAGAGTATTTCGTTGACAAGAGAACTCTTGCCGCTCCCCGAGACACCAGTGACGCAAACCAGTTTTCCCAGAGGAATAGAGACATCAATATTTTTAAGGTTGTTCTCCCGGGCGCCCTTGATTATCAGCTCGTTTCCCGAACCGGGGCGGTGCCGGGCGGGGGAAGCGATCTGCTTCTCTCCGCTGAGATACTGCCCGGTTATTGATTCCGGGCACTGCATAATGTCCGCCAGCGTACCCGTAGCTACGACTTCACCGCCTTTTTTGCCGGCTCCTGGGCCGATATCAATGATGTGGTCGGCAGCCCTCATCATCGCTTCGTCGTGCTCTACAATGATCACAGTATTACCCAGATCCTTGAGCTGCTTGAGCGTAGAGATAAGGTGGGAGTTGTCAGCGGGGTGCAAGCCTATCGTGGGCTCATCGCAGACATAAAGCACACCGGTGAGTCCGCTGCCGATCTGGGAAGATAATCGTATTCTCTGCGCCTCTCCTCCAGAGAGAGTTGCCGAGTAACGATCCAGCGCAAGGTAGCCCAGCCCGATATCCTCCAGAAAACCCAACCGTAGGCGTATCTCTCTGATGATCTGACTGGCTATAGTGCGCTCGCGGGAGGATATTTTCGTGTTTGCTTTTTCCACCCAGCCGATGATTTTGCTGACAGACATGGCGCTTATATCCATGATATTCTTGCCGGCGATGGTTACAGCCAGCAATTCCGGCTTCAATCTCCTGCCCTGGCAAGCGGAGCAGGGAGTGGAAGACATGTAGCGCTCTATATCTGCTCTGACAGCTTCAGATTCGGTTTCTCTATAGCGACGTTCCAGGTTAGCCTTCACTCCCTCGAAGTCGGCGTAGTACTGCCGCATTCTGCCATGGTGGTCTTGGTATACCATAGGCAGAGGTTTTTCCTTATAGCCATGCAATATGGAGCGCAGGTGATCAGGGGAGAGATCTTTGACAGGGGTGAGGAGGGAAAAACCCTGCTCTTCCGCCAGAGAGGAGAGAATACTGTGGTACCAGGTGCTCATTGAGCCATTTCTGGCCCAGGGCAAGATAGCTCCTTCCTCCAGGCTCAAGTTTTTGTCGGGGACAACCATGTCAACATCCACTTCCAGTTTATAACCCAGCCCGGAGCAAATAGGACAAGCCCCGTGCGGGCTGTTAAAACTGAAGGAACGGGGAGTGATCTCTCCCAGGCTGATATTGCAATAAACACAGGCGAAATGTTCGGAAAAGAGGACTTCCTCTCTCCCGTCGACGGAGATATTCACTACTCCCGACCCCAATTTCAGCGCTGTTTCAATGGAGTCAGCCAACCTGGAATCATTCTCCTCCTTTTCTACCTGGAGACGGTCTACCACTGCTTCGATGGTATGTTTCCTGTTTTTGTCCAGGCAGATTTCCTCAGAAAGATCATAGATTTCGCCGTCAACTCTGGCTCTGACATATCCCTGTTTTTGCAAATCCTGAAATACCACCCGGTGTTCTCCCTTACGATCCCTGACTAAAGGGGACAGTATCATGATGCGGCTGCCGGGAGGCAGCTTTTGCACGGCGTCGGTGATCTGTTGTACTGTCTGGCGGGAAACAGGCCTCCCGCACTCAGGACAATGCGGGTGCCCGATACGGGCAAACAGCAGGCGCAGGTAATCAAAAATCTCTGTCATGGTGCCCACCGTGGAGCGCGGATTATGCAGAGACCTTCTCTGGTCAACAGAGATGGCCGGACTGAGCCCTTCTATATAATCTACGTCAGGCCTTTCCATTCGCCCCAGGAACTGGCGGGCATAAGCGGAGAGGGATTCCATGTATCGCCGGCGACCCTCGGCACAAATAGTGTCGAAAGCCAGAGAGCTTTTGCCTGAACCGGAAACGCCTGTAATGACCACCAGTTTGTTTCTCGGCACGGCAACGTCTATGTTTTTGAGATTGTGTTCTCTTGCTCCTTTGATGAAGATAGCGTCCATCGTCACAACGCGACAATTTTAGCATCAGTGCTGTGCACTTCTCAAAACAGAAAGAGAATAAGACATGCGGCAGAAAACACAAGAAGCAGAACCCTTTTCCGGGGTTCTGCTTCTTTGTTGTTTTTTATTTTGCTATATCATATTCTGCTGGAATCGCTCCTAAATCAGCCCGGTAAAATGCATCAGAACCGGCGCCAGCATCAAAGAAACTACCGACATCAACTTGAGCATGATGTTCAGCGAAGGCCCGGAGGTGTCCTTCATGGGGTCCCCCGCCGTGTCCCCCGTCACCGCAGCCTTATGCGCCTCCGATCCCTTGCCGCCAAAATGTCCTGCCTCAATCCACTTCTTGGCATTATCCCAGGCGCCGCCGGCGTTATTCAGAGTAATGGCAAAAATAAAGCCTGTTGTCAGCGCACCGAGTAAAAAACCGGCCAGCGCGAATTTGCCCAGGACCAATCCTACGATCACAGGGGCAACTATGGTCATTATGGAAGGGGCCAGCATCTGTTTCAATGCCGATTTGGTGCAGATATCCACGCATTTGCCATAGTCAGGCTTGACTTCTTTTTTCCCCTCTCTCAACCCCGGTATCTCGCGCCACTGGCGGCGAACCTCTTCAACAATAGCTTTGGCAGTCACACCTACCGACTTCATGGTCATGGCACAGAAAGTAGGGGGCATAAGAGCACCCAGTAGTATGCCAATGATGATTGGCGCGCTCAGCAAATTAAAT
This sequence comes from Dehalococcoidia bacterium UBA6803, assembly GCA_002452795.1. Classification (GTDB taxonomy): domain Bacteria; phylum Chloroflexota; class Dehalococcoidia; order GIF9; family AB-539-J10; genus UBA6803. The sequence goes on along the minus strand of DKFF01000013.1, from coordinate 1,659 downwards.
TCTCCCGGCTGCGCCACCACTATGGCACCTGTTGCGGAAATAGATATTATCTCCGTAACCAGAGCGTAGGAAAGAATTAGCCCCAAAGAGTTCAATGCGGCAGCCCCGATGGCAAAACCCTTGCCTGTAGCAGCAGTAGTATTGCCCAGAGAATCCAGAGCATCGGTTCTTTCTCTTACTTCCTCCGGCAAACCAGCCATCGTGGCAATCCCGCCAGCGTTATCAGCAACCGGCCCATAAGCATCGGTGGCCAGCGTTACTCCCAGTGTGGACAACATGCCTGTGGCTGCCAGTGCTACACCGTAAAAACTGCCGAAGTGGAAAGCTACGGCGATCGCTATGGCAATCAGGATCACCGGCGGCCAGGTGCTCATCATCCCATTGGCAAAGCCTTGAATTATGGTAGTGCCTGCGCCGGAACAGGAAGTCTCGGCAATTTCCTGCGTCGGTTTGAAAGCATACGAAGTGAAGTAGTTGGTGCTTTCCCCCATGAGCACGCCAGCCAGCAACCCCGCCAGCACTGCCCAGAAAAGATTAAGATTATCAGCCAGGAAATAAATTACTAGGAAGCTGAATATCGCAGTTAATAATGAGGCTCCCAGAGTACCCCGGCGCAGAGCCCCCAGCAGGGCACTCATTTCCAGTTTCTCTCCAACTCTGACCATAAAGCAGCCGATGATAGAGGCGAATATGCCTCCGGCAGCAATCAACATGGGCATCGCCCAGGCGGCAGAAAAATCGGCAACCGCACCTATCGCAGTAGCCACCATAGCCAGTGTCATGGTGGCGATGATGGACTCAACATAAGATTCGAACAGGTCTGCCCCCATACCGCAAACGTCTCCTACGTTGTCTCCTACATTATCGGCTATGACAGCAGCGTTTCTGGGGTCATCTTCCGGTATTCCTGCCTCCACTTTGCCAACCAGGTCGGAACCCGTATCAGCCCCCTTGGTAAAGATGCCACCGCCAACTCTGGCAAAGAGAGCTACCAGCGAGGCGCCTGTTCCATAAGCCGGAATGATGGCCAGGAAATTAGCGGATTCGTGCCAGGCAAAATAAAGAATGGCCATTCCTATGATGCCTATGCTGACAACCGTCAATCCCATGACTGCTCCGCCCCGGAAAGCGACACGAAGGCCGGAATTCAGTCCCTTCTGAGCAGCAGCACATGTCCTGCCGTTTGTCCTGACTGCAACGCTCAGACCCGCGAAACCGGCTCCCATAGAACAAACAGCTCCGAAAATAAAGGCTACGCTTATTCTCCATCCCAATTCAGGGACAGCCGCCAGGATAACAGCCAGCACCACTACCACAATGGACAGGGTACGATATTCTCTGCCAATGAAGGCCATTGCTCCTTCTTGAATAGCGCTGGAAATCTCCCTGACTTCCTTCGACCCCTGGTCCTGTCTCAAAACATAGCGCACAAAGTATGCGACTATGCCAATGCCCACGATCCCGGCAACCACAGAGATCCACATTAAATCCATATGCTTCTCCTCTTCCTCTTATTTTTGCTTCAAGATATGCTGGCAGCAGGAATATTCAGGGAATTATTAATGACATTTCCATCGACCTTACCTGCCAGGGTGAATTTCATTAAAGCAGCAAGTTTAATACGAGAAGGCTTTGTTTGTCAACGCAATGCACTCGTTG
>DKFF01000029.1:22355-24518 GCA_002452795.1 Dehalococcoidia bacterium UBA6803 | reverse complement strand
ACGGGTTGAAGTTAGGAGATAATGCTAAGGCTGCCTTCCTTACCTGGGGATGGGCGGAGGTTGTTTCTTTGGGGGAGGCGTTGGGGGCAAAGCGAGAGACTTTTTATGGTTTGTCGGGGTTGGGAGATTTGATAGCTACCTGTGCCGGTAACTTGAGCCGTAATCATCGTGTTGGATACGAGGTTGGGAAGGGAAAGTCCTTGTTTCAGGCGACATCTTCCCTGCATCAGGTTGTCGAGGGAGTGCATACTATCAAGGCTATTTCTCCTCTTGCCAGGGGGTTAGGGCTGGACTTGCCCGTCATCAATCTCATTCATGGCGTTCTTTTTGAGGATTTGCCTGTATCCGAGGTGGCGTCCATGTTTGGTGGGCTGGAAGGGCAACATTCGCCCGATTATTCCTGATGGCTTGCTATGAGAAAACGTTTCCAGGAAGATAAACTAGCCGTCGATAACTCTCTCAGCTTTATCCTCGGGCAGTTCGGCTTGAGGCAAAGAACGGGCCAGTTCCTGGAAAAGGCGTTGTTGTTCCTTATTCAGGTGTTTGGGGGTGACTGTTTTGATCCTGACAAAAAGATCTCCTTTTCCTCTGCCATTGAGACGGGGAATGCCTTTGCCCTTGATGCGGAAGACCTGCCCGTTTTGAGTGCCTGAAGCCACCTTAAGCTTTATTTTCCCGTTCAGGGAAGGAATTTCCAGCTCGTCACCGATCGCAGCCTGGGCGAAGTTTATGGGCACATCATAGAAGATATCGGCGCCATCTCTGTGGAATGTTTTGTGCGGGGATACTGATAAATTAATATAAAGGTCCCCAGGCGCTCCTCCATAAAATCCGTGACTTCCTTCGCCCTTGATCTGGAGAGGATAACCATTATCCACCCCGGCCGGGATTTTAATTGTCAATTTGCGCTTGGTCTTTATTCTTCCTTTGCCGTGGCACTGGTCACAGGGATTCGTAATTATGGTGCCGGCACCGGAACAGCGAGGACAGGTGGTCAAACGGGTGAAGCGCCCAAAAATGCTCTGCTGGCTTTTCTTTATTTGTCCTTCACCATGGCATTCCGGGCAAGTGTCTGGATTTGTCCCTGGTTTGCTGCCGATGCCGTGACATAGAGGACAACTCTCAATGCGTTGTGTCTCAATTTCCTTTTCGCAGCCAAAAACGGCTTCTTCAAAAGAAAGGGAGAGGCGAACCTCCAGGCTGTCCCCTTTTCGAGGAACGCGTTGAGAAGAGGTGCCGCCGGAAGCATGTCCCCCGAAGAATGATTCGAAGATATCGCCCAACCCGCCAAAATCAAAACCTTGTTCTTGCCATCCTTCGCTTGCCGCATGTCCGTAACGGTCGTAATTTCTCCTCTTTGCAGGGTCGGACAACACCTGATAAGCCTCGTTTATTTCTCTAAATTTGTGCTCCGCCTCCGGGTCCTTGTTGCGGTCGGGATGATATTGGAAAGCCAGCTTACGGAAAGCTTTCTTAATGTCCTCTTCCCTGGCAGTTCGAGGCATTCCCAGTAACTCGTAGTAATCTTGCTTTACAGCCATAATCTCCCATTATAGACAATCGGGATAGCTCCTGCCAAATTTTAGTTCGTGGCGGAGAATAAACACGTAAAACAGGCTTCACCAGAATCTGGCGGGAATGCCCCCACCTTGCCGGCGGCCGTTCTGGTTTGTTGAAGTCGCGGGTCTTTTTTTTGCGGACGACAGGGAGGGTGGGTTTCCCTGATAAATGTCACTGCGTTTCTTTCGCCTGGACTTTGATTGTCTTCGTCTTAATCTCTTCGGCCTTAGGTATGGTAAGTGTCAGGACTCCGTCTTCCAGTGAGGCCTCAGCCTTATCTGCTTTGATTCCTCTCGGAAGACTCACAGTGCGGGAGAAGGAACCGTAACGTCTTTCCTGGCAAAGATAATCGACTCCCTTTACCTCTTCCTCGCCCTTGGTTTCTCCTTTAATGGTTAAAGCGTCACCGGAAATATCTATCTTAATCTCGTCAGCTTTAACGCCTGGTATGGTAGCTTTGATTACGACATCGCCTTCGGTCTGATAGATATCCATTGCGAGGATGTCTGGTCGTTGAAGAATGCCGGACATGCGCACCGGACGGAAGAAATTATCTTCCAGAAGTCTGTCCATTGCTTGTTTTGCCCCCACCAAATCGGCGAA
>DKFF01000029.1:0-22316 GCA_002452795.1 Dehalococcoidia bacterium UBA6803 | reverse complement strand
AGAGTTTGTCAACATAGTTAAGAAATTTTATTAACTATACTAATGCTCTTTGACAGATATATTTAAATTCCCTATACTGGATTTGTCGACGACAGGCAATTATTTACTGGGGAGAAGGCATGTCAGAAAAAGACTATTATCAGGTGCTGGGTGTGAAGAAAGACGCCCCTGATCGGGAGATAAAGCAGGCGTATCGCCGTTTGGCCCGGAAATATCATCCTGATCTGCATCCTGATGACAAAGAGTCTGAAGCCAAGTTTAAGGAAATAAATGGGGCCTATGAGGTTCTTTCTGATCGCCAGAAGAGGCAGAAATATGATCAGTTTGGTCACCAGTGGCAGTTCGCCGATCAATTTACCGGCCCACATCAGGGTGGATTCACGGGAAATTTTGGACAAGGCGGCACCACTTTTCGGTTTAGTGACGCTGATGATTTAGGAAGTGTTTTTGGTGACTTGTTTGGCAATGTCGGTGCCGGTCACAAAAAAGCTGGTCCGCGCCGTGGGCAGGACGTAGAGTATTTCGTAGAGGTTTCTTTGGAGGAGGCTTATCAGGGCGCCACACGTATCATTCATTTCCAGGTAGAAGAGCCGTGTGTTTCCTGTGGCGGTATGGGAATGACAGGCAACAAGCTTTGTGCTGCATGTCGAGGTTCTGGACTGAAACCTGGGTCCAGGCGACTAGAAGTCAAAATACCAAAGGGAGTACAGGACGGGTCAAGGATACGCATAGCAGGAGAGGGAGGAGTTGGACAGGCGGGAGGAAACAAAGGAGACCTTTATCTTGTTGTGAAGATGTTACCGCACAAGAAATTTAAATGTCGAAGCAAGAATGTTTACGTTGATGTTTCTGTGCCATTATTCATTGCCGTACTTGGAGGAGAAGTGTGGTTAACGACGCCAGGGGGTAGGATAGCCCTTAAGATACCTCCCGAAACCCAGAATGGCAAACTATTTCGACTGACTGGCAAAGGTATGCCCTCTCTGGGAACTTCGACCTATGGCGATCTTTTTGCCAAAGTGGTCGTTGTTCTGCCTGCTGATTTAACCGAGAAGGAAAAACAGCTCTTTCAGCAGCTGCGTTCCCTTAAAAACGCGGAAAGCGAGGTGAAAAAATGAGCTTCGGTTCGCAACCTCTGTATGTTATTAGCGTTGTTGCCGAGATGGTGGGGGTGGAGGCTCACACACTACGCTATTATGAAAAGACAGGGTTAGTTCATCCGCAACGTTCTAAAGGGAGAGTGCGTCTTTATTCCGATGATGATGTGGGGCGTTTGCGCGTCATCAAGACATTGATAAATGATATGGGGGTTAATCTGGCTGGTGTGGAGGTTGCTTTGAATTTAGTGCAGAAGATGCAGGAAATGCAGCGGCAGATTGAGGAGAGGGAAGGGCAGATTGAGCAGCTTATGTCTGGTTTGGCTGAGGATGTGGAATGGGAAGAAGAATGATCTGTAGTGCAAGTTTTCGGCTTGAATTTTTGAAGTTGAGTTTTGCCTTCTTATTTGCTATGGTTATTAGCTGGTTCCGCGGGGCTGTAGCTCAGTAGGGAGAGCGCCTCAATGGCATTGAGGAGGTAGTGGGTTCGAACCCCATCAGCTCCACTTTTTATTTGTAAAAGGTTCCTGAAAGTGCCTGTCCCCGATTTGTGTCGGCGCTTCACGGCACAAAGGTAGCTAATGGAAGGTATCATTGAAGGTAGACACCCTGTAATTGAAGCACTGAAGGCTGGCCGTCACATAAATAAAATATGGCTTACCAGCGATATTGGGCGGCATGCTGCAGTTGTCGAAATACTGCGTCTTTCTCAAGCTAGAGGAATACCTGTCGAGTACGTAGCAAAACATATTATTGATGAGACGTGCACAACTTCTGTTCATCAGGGGGTTATTGCTCATGCCGCAACCAAGGAATACGTCGACCTGGAGGATTTATTTACTGTCTCCAGAGAAAAGGACGAACTGCCCCTTTATTGTATCATTGAAGGAGTTGAAGATCCTCGGAACCTGGGGGCAATTCTAAGAACTGCTGAGGCGAGTGGCATTCATGGTGTTATTATCCGCTCAAGAAGAGCTGTCGGGCTTACCGCTACTGTGGCCAAGGCATCGGCTGGCGCCGTGGAGTATATGCCGGTAGCAAGGGTACCCAATATTTCCCAGGCCATAATGACTTTGAAGAAAAGGAATGTTTGGGTTATTGGTATAGATTATGCTGGTGAAGTTGAGTACAGTCAGGTGGATTTCAAACTACCGACAGCGATTGTAGTGGGCGGTGAGGGCAAGGGATTATCAGTGTTGGTCAAAAAGAGGTGTGATTTACTGGCATATATTCCTATGCGAGGGAAAATTACTTCACTTAATGTTTCTATTGCCACAGCGCTGGTAATGTACGAAGCCCTTAAACAAAGAAGCCCTGACTTTCACCCGGGTATTCGCATAAAAAGAGGGGGCATATAATGCCCCCTCTTAGAACAACCTGTTGTTTTACTTACGTAATTTTGCCTATACGCTGTACACAAAGCTCACGGTGATGCACTTTCCCCACGATCTCGCAAGCGTGGTTATAGCAAAAGTGCAGCGTTGACCAGTTTATCCCGAAACTGACTATCTACTGGCAAGGCATTGTTTGCGCATTGCAGGCCGTTGCAGAGTTCGCGAAGACTGGGCTTGCCTGAGACATGGAGCGGATGCAGTGTAGTTAAAGCCTTGAAGCACTCGACGTTCAATTGTTCTGTGAAGAATGCGTTCAAGAGCTTGTACGGTGGCTTCATCTGCCTTTGTTACAAAAGTTAAGGCGGAGCCCTTGTTATTGATACGTCCTGTTCGGCCAATACGATGAATATAGTCGTCTGTGTTCTCGGGCATATCAAGATTAATGACGTGTGAAATGCGGGAAATATCAATGCCGCGGGCGGCAATGTCGGTTGCTACCAGTATTTTATACGAGCCAGAGCGGAAACCATTGAGCGAGGCATGACGTCGTGCCTGGGATAAATCTCCATGCAACGAAGTCGTGCTGAATCCTGCCTTTTGCAATTGTTGTGCGACTTGACTGGCGCGATGTTTAGTGCGAGTGAAGACCAGCACTGATTTCATTTCGGTTTGGCTTAGCAGTGCCATTAGCAGAGAAGATTTTAAATGTTGGTTGACAGGGTACAATGCATGCGACACGGTATCAGCTGGTAGGGAGCGCCCGATTTGTATCGTGACCGGCTCGTATAGGATGTCTTGTGCCAGACGTTTAATAGCTTCGGGCATGGTGGCGGAAAAAAGGAGTGTTTGTCGCTTTTTCATTAAACATTTCAGGATACTCTGGATGTCGGGCAAAAAGCCCATGTCCAACATTCGATCTGCTTCGTCAATCACCAGAATTTCCAGGTTTGATAAATCAATTGTTCCTCTCCAGAGATGGTCAATCAGGCGGCCGGGACAGGCTACAACTATTTCCACGCCGTTGCGTAGCACCCGAATTTGCTGATTGATGTCGACTCCGCCATAAACGGCGATATTTCGTATTCCAGTCCGTCGGCCCAGAGCGCTGAAAGCCGCACATGTTTGTTCAGCCAGTTCACGCGTTGGCGATAATACGAGAGCTCTAACTTGCCCTGCCGGCTTTGTCAGCAGTTGTTGCAGGATTGGCAGGGCAAAGGCTGCGGTTTTCCCCGTTCCGGTTTGGGCCAGGCCGATGAGGTCTTGTCCTTGCATTATTGGTGGGATGGCCTGAAGCTGTATCGGAGTGGGAGTGGCATACCCCATCCCTATCACGTTATCCATGATACGTGGATGAAAATTGAAAGTTTCGAAATTCACTAAATCCTCCTGGTGTAATATACAAAGAGATGTATTTAGACGGCACAAGCTGTTTTTAAGGGCTTGTCTGCCTTCCTCTGTATAAGATGATTATTTTTCATATGTATGGAAGTATTCTTGCCTGAGTGTCTTTGTGACAAATGCAGGGAGCACTTTTTGTTTTGCCCTGTTTACTCACGGAAGAAGACAATTATGGTGCCTGGTCCGAGGTGCACTCCAAGGGTTGTACCCAGCCTGGCTAACCGGATTTTTCCTGTGGTGAACATGGGAGCGATGCGGCTGGAAATCGCCTGTGCCTCCTCAAGCGTGGTGCTGTAAGCGATAGCTAAATCCTGGATATTCGTGGCGTCCTTAACGGAGTTTACCAGCCGTTCTATTCCCTTACTGCGGCTGCGGACCTGTCCAACGGGAACAACCTCCCCTTCCTTTATAGAAATCATCGGTTTTATATTCAAAACTGACCCCAGTAGAGCCTTTCCTTTGCCGATGCGCCCACCCAGCCTTAAATATTTAAGGGTGTCAAGCAGGACGAGGGAGTGTGCGTTGTTCATTGCCTCTTTCGTCGCTTTCAGCACCTGTTGCAGGTCTTTCCCTTCTTGAGCAGCCCTGGCTGCGGCTATAACTACCGATCCCAGCGCCACAGTGATTGTTTGCGAATCGATTATCTCAATAGGGCACTCGCTCTCCAGCATGTTTTTAGCCTGGAACGCTGAATTGAGAGTGCCGCTCAGCTTGCTGCTGATATGAATAGAGACAATTGCTTCTGCTTCCTCTGCTAGTTTCTGGTAGATTTCGACGAAATCTTGCGGGTTAGGCTGACTTGTTGTCGGGTGCACAGTGCCCTGCAGCAATTTCTGGTAGAACTCCTCCTCGCTGATGTCCACTCTTTCCCTGTATGATTCATCTCCGAAGCGTACGTATAGAGGCACTACGCTGATGTCAAGCTCTGAGAGTATCTCTGAAGACAAATCGGCACTGCTGTCAGTGACTATTTTTATCATTATCCATTTCTCCCTTTGATATTTCAAACGGTTCCATATAACTGGCGAGGAGTATAACAGAAAAGGAACTTTTCCGTTAATAACGAAGGCAAATCAGAGGATTTAAAATGCACGGGAACGAAAAGGGAAAGAAGATATAGAAATATACGCTCTACCTTCTTTCCCTTTTCAAACCGTTTGCTGTTGATTTATGCGTCCTGTCTGACGGAGTTGTAACAATCTCTGCAGTACACGGGCTTATCTCCCCGTGGCTCGAAAGGTACCTCGGTTTCCTTGCCACAGCGAGCGCACGTCACGGGAAACATTTGGCGTTCTGCCTTGAAACCAAAGCCGCCGCCGCCGCCAGTACGCTGCGATTTCCTTGCCCTGCGGCATTCCGGACAGCGCTTGGGCTCATTGGTGTAGCCTTTGGAAGCGAAGAACTCCTGCTCGTCTGCGGTGAAGGTGAAGTTAACGCCGCAGTCAGCACACTCGATTGTTTTGTCTGTAAAACCCATTGGATGACCTCCTGTTTTTAATTATTGGTTAGAGTTACGGTCATCCCTTGTTTGTAACCTTTGTTTGTGCACGAAACTAGGAAACTACGCTTTAGATAACCCATACTAAACCAGCAAGGATATTATATAACACAGTTCGTTGAATTTGCAAAGTTTTGCGAAATTATGGCCTGTGGCAAGCAAAGAACATAGCACTGGCGCTAGTGAGATTCCCGCTAGATGGCCTTATTCACATTGATAAAAGGTCGGTTTAAAAAATTCAAGACAGCGCAAAGAAGGCGTATTTTAGGGGATAGCGGCCGTTTCCTGTATGGTTATGTGTATCATGATATCGCCAGGCCTGATTTTTTCCAGGACATCCATACCTTCTGCTAATTGCCCGAATACCGAATGTACGTCATCAAGGTGGTGCTGGGAAGTATAGGTAATGAAGAACTGGCAGCCGTTGGTGTCGGGTCCTGAATTAGCCATTGACAAAGCGCCAGCCACATGGGTACGTTCGCTAAATTCATCGGCGAAAAAGTAACCCGGGTTCCCTGTCCCCGTCCCTGTGGGGTCTCCGCCCTGGGCCATAAATCCGGGAATAACGCGATGAAAAGTGGTGCCGTCATAAAAGCCTTCCCTGGACAGAAAGACAAAGTTATTTACCGTTATGGGAGCGTCCTTGGAGAACAATTCCAGTACAAGCTCGCCTTTTTCTGTTTCGATTGTGGCAGTGTACTGCTTATCGCTGTCAATTTGCATTTTCGGGGGAGAAGAATAATTTTTTTCCATTGCTGCTGCTCCCGTACAGGACGCCGCGGAAATTATCATCAATGAAGCAATCGCTGCGGACACCCTTTTAAAACTTTTTATCACGAAAACGTGCTCCCACCAATTGTCGGCATGCTTACTATTGTTGTGACCATTGTTTAGCTACGGGATTATTTCCCTGTTCCTCTTTCGCCTTTCCTCTCTGCTTGTAGTGACGTTTACCGACCCACAATCCGCTAAAGAAGGACCTGTTTAGCAGATGTTGCTCGTCGGCTACATTCAAGATATCTCTGGAAACGCCGCTCTCAAAATAAGCTACTTCAACATGCTTACCCATGTTTTTAACAGCTTGCAGGGCATAAGTAAAATCGGCGTCGCCGCTGACCAATATTGCCACATCATAAGAATTGTTCTGGGCGAAACACAATAGGTCTGTAGCCAGCATGATGTCTATTCCTTTTTCCACGGAGACGCCCTGTGACAGCTTGGTGCCTCCCAGCCGGATTTCCAGGTAAGGTATTTTCTGTAACGCGTCAAGGAAATCTTGTTGTTCCTTCCGTCCATCAGGCCGCTGAACGGGGTCCTGGAGGACATTGTAGTAATATATGCGAAAGAGGGGTCTTTGTCCGCATAGCTTGCTGGCGAAGGCGACGAAATTAAGATTGTGCTGTTTAAAATTGGTCTGCAGGGCATGATATAAGTTGCTTCCATCTATGAAAATAGCAACCTTCTCTTCCATAATTTCCTCCTCCTCAATACTATCCTGTAAACCGGATAATATAAACCGCTGACAACGACAAACAATATTGGGGCATTATATCATCATTATGGCAATGCAACAGCAAAAGACCGCCAAAGGCAGTTATTGACCGACTAAGAGCAGATAAATTGCTAGGATGATAGTTACGGCCCTTTTTACTTAGCTCAACCGCTCCTTTAAGGCTTTAGCAAAATCACGAGCCTTCTCCAGATCATCTTTGTCAGGTTTGCCGCGATTAGTCTTGATGAATTCGCCTTTACAGCCCCATTTATCGATTACTTCAACGCCTTTGCTTTTTAGCATGGACTCCAGCGTTCCGAGAAAACTTGATAAGCCGCTGTAAGTACCGAACACTGCTCCTTTTTTCCCCTCAACCCCGGTGAGATTTTTGATGAAAGTGGTCATGCCTCGCTCTGGCCGGAAGGCGTGAACTCCGGTTCCCACGCAGATCAGGTCACAATCGTGCAGATCGACCTTTTCCTCCACAGATTTTGCCTTTGTTCCCAGAACTTTCGCTATTGCCTCCGCAACTTTCTTGGTATTTCCCGTTTTTGAACAATAGACCACTGCTGCTTTCATCTATCTGCCTCCTTGCAAAAGCACTGCACCATCGGTGTCAGCTATTTTACCCTGTCCGCCTTATTATATACTTTTTGTTAAGGATTAAATAGACTATATGACAGAAAATAGTGCAGCTTCGCTGTTTTTGCCAGCAATGACTCGGGCGTTCCTGTGGCAGCCTTTTAATTTATCTTTTTTTAAGCTACACTTTTGCGGATATGCCTCCAAACTATCATCCCCGCGAAATAGAGAAGAAGTGGCAGGAAAAGTGGGATGCTGACCGTCTTTATGAAGTAAAAGAAGATAGCAGCCGCCCTAAGTACTATGCGCTGACTATGTTTCCGTATACTTCAGGAGATCTTCACATAGGACACTGGTATGCCATGGCACCTGCGGATGTGCATGCCCGTTTCAAGAGAATGCAGGGCTATAATGTGCTTCACCCTGTCGGCTTTGATGCCTTTGGTCTCCCCGCGGAAAATGCCGCTATACGTCACGGAATTCATCCTCATGAATGGACGATGAAAAACGTGGAGAACATGCGTCGCCAGCTTAAAAGCATTGGTGCTGTTTACGATTGGAAACGCGAAGTTATTACCTGCCTCCCGGAGTACTACAGGTGGACGCAGTGGCTCTTTTTGCGACTTTATCATGCCGGGCTGGTTTATCGGGACAAAGCGCCGGTTAATTGGTGTCCTGAATGTAAGACGGTGCTGGCCAATGAACAGGTGAAGGGGGGTTTGTGCGAACGCTGTGGGAGCACGGTGACTAGAAAAGACCTGGAACAGTGGTTTTTTCGCATCACCCGATATGCAGACGAGCTTCTCGATTTCAGCAAGGCGGATTGGCCGGAAAAGATAGAGGTGATGCAGCGGAATTGGATTGGTAGAAGCGAGGGAGCGGAAATTTCTTTTGAATTGGAACGTGAATATGCAGGGCAAAAAGAAATAAGGATATTTACTACCCGCCCGGATACGATTTTTGGGGTGACGTTCTTCGTCCTCGCTCCGGAGCACCCACTGGTACCTTATCTGACTGCCGGAGACAGAAAAGCGGAGGTAAAGGAGTATATAGAAGGATGTCGGCGGCAAACAGATTATGAACGAACTTCCATGGAAAAGGAAAAGACGGGGGTTTTCCTGGGAAGTTATGTGATTAATAAATTGAGTGGGGCAAGAGTGCCTGTCTGGATTGCTGACTATGTTTTGCCGACTTACGGTGGAGGGGCGGTAATGGGAGTACCCGGACATGACGAGAGGGATTTTGAATTTGCCAGCAAGTTTGCTCTTCCTGTGCAGGTGGTTATTGCTCCTCCGGATTGGGCAGGGGGGAACATTGAACAGGCATACACGGAACCCGGTATCATGGTGAATTCAGGGAGCTTTTCCGGACTATTCAGTGAGCAGGGTGCCGAGGCAATAAGCGAGTTTTTGGAGAAGAAGGGGTGGGGCAAACGAACTGTCACATATCGATTACGTGACTGGCTTGTTTCCCGGCAGCGTTATTGGGGCGCTCCTATCCCCATGGTTTATTGCGATAAATGCGGCATTGTTCCTGTGCCCGAAGAGGATTTGCCTGTTTTGCTTCCTTGTGAAGCCGAGTTCAAACCTACCGGTGAGTCCCCTCTCAAATATTGTTCGTCATTTGTGAACACGGTGTGTCCTTATTGTGGAGGCGCAGCGAGGAGAGAGACTGATACTATGGATACGTTTGTGTGTTCCTCCTGGTATTTTTTACGTTATACCAGTCCGGAGGTGAGTGCTGCTCCTTTTGATGATGATCTGGTGAAGTACTGGCTGCCTGTGGATATTTATACTGGCGGCGCGGAGCACGCCGTGATGCATCTGTTGTATGCTCGTTTTTTTATCAAGGCGCTTCGGGATATCGGGCTGGTGGAAGTTGACGAGCCGTTTATCCGTCTTGTTAATCAGGGGACAATTATTCACCGCGGCAACAAAATGAGCAAGTCCAGGGGCAATGTGGTTGCGCCTGACGAATATGTGGCCACGCTGGGAGCAGACGCAGTGCGTATCTACATTATGTTTATTGGTCCATGGGAGATGGGTGGGGAGTGGAGCGATAACGGTATTGTGGGCATGAGCCGCTGGCTGAAGAGAATATGGGGGCTGGCGGAGGAAGAATATACTGCTTTTGCTGTTTGCGATGAAGAAGAAAGGAAACTCCGCCGTACCGCCCATAAGACGATTAAGAAAGCAACCGAAGATATGGAGAGGTTGCATTTTAATACCATGCTGGCCAGCCTCATGGAGTTCACTAATTATCTCTCTAAAGTCAGGGATGAGGGAACGGTAGCAGTGTCTCTCTGGCGCGAGAATATCGTTATTTTATTGCTGCTTCTTGCTCCTGTTGCTCCTCATCTTGCGGAAGAATTATGGGTCAAAATGGGACAGCCCTATAGCGTTCACACTCAGCGCTGGCCTGAGTGGGATGAGAAGTGGGTGCAAAAGGAGGAATTCACTCTGGTCGTTCAGGTAAATGGTAAGCTGCGCGACAGGATGCAGGTGAGCGTATCTGTTACCGAGGCAGAAGCCAGGCAAATGGCGCTTGGCAGACAGCGAGTTAAAGACTATCTTGGAGAAAAAGAGGTTGCGAAAGTGATTTATATTCCAGGCCGGCTGGTAAATGTTGTAACGGGGTGAGAAATTCTTACAGGCGTGAGCATAGAGGACAATATTCAGGAGGTAAGAGGCCGTATTGCCAGGGCCTGCAAACGAGTGAGCCGTTCTCCTGACGAGGTCACGCTGGTAGCGGTGACTAAAACGGTGGGACTTCCCGCTATTAAAACTGCCTTTGCCTGCGGCATCAGGGATTTTGCAGAGAATCGTGTTCAGGAAGCTCGTGATAAAATAGGGCAGCTTTCCGAAATAGAGGATTTAATCACCTGGCACATGGTAGGGCATCTTCAGACAAATAAAGCCAGGCTGGCCACAGAGATTTTTGATAGCATTCAGAGTGTTGATTCGCTCAAGCTGGCGGAGAAATTAAATGATTGTGCCCGACGCAAAATGCCGATCCTGCTGCAGGTTAACGTTTCCGGAGAGGAAGGCAAGGAGGGAATTCCTGTCGCTTCCCTGATAGACGTTGCCAGGAGGATTAACCAGTTTCCTAATTTACAGGTGAATGGTTTAATGACCATTGCTCCTTTGTCAGATGACCCCGAGGCGGCACGCCCCATCTTCTGTAGGCTGCGGCAGTTGAGAGATTCCCTGGGGGTTAAGCATTTGTCCATGGGAATGACGGATGACTTTGAAGTGGCGATAGAAGAAGGGGCCACTATCATTAGAGTCGGGCGGGCTGTTTTTGGCAGCAGACAGGATTCCAATGCGACGAAAGGAGGCTAGACTGAGATGAAAATAGCTTTGATTGGAGGAGGGGTGATGGGAGAGGCGATAGTCAGTAGACTTTTATTCCAGAAAGTCACTGGATCCGGGGATATTGTGATTAGCGACGCAAATCGTCAACGAAGGGAACTGCTGAACGAGAAATACGGAGTTGAAACTCTGTACGATAATTGTCTGGCGATAGAGGGAGCCGATATAGTCGTCCTGGCGATCAAACCTGGTGATTTGTCTCGAATCATGCGCGAGATAAAAGCTTCTTTGTCTCAGCAGGTAGTGCTCTCGATAGTGGCAGGGGCCAGCCTGGATGAATTATGTCGTGGCCTGGAGTATTCTCCGGTAGTGCGAGCCATGCCTAATATGCCGGTTTGTATCGGTGAGGGAATGACCGTGTGGATTGCAGGGGCAGGGGTAAGTGAAGAGCAGAAGGAATTGTCCAGGTTGATTTTGTCTGCCGTGGGCAAAGAGAAATGTGTTGAAGAGGAAAAATATCTGGATATGGCTACCGCCCTCAGTGGTAGCGGCCCTGCGTATATCTTTCTGGTTATAGAGGCTCTCATTGATGCCGGCGTTCACATTGGCCTCTCCCGTGATGTGGCCAGAGAGCTGGTTGTACAAACGATTCTGGGTTCTACCCGTGCGCTGGAGCAATTGAATAGACATCCTGCCGAGTTGAGAAATATGGTTACTTCTCCGGGGGGTACCACTGCCGAGGCTCTTCTTTATCTGGAAAAAGGAGGCTTGCGCTCTCTTTTTCTTCAGGCTGTCACGGCAGCTTATGATAAAGCCAGGTGTCTTTAAAGAATGCGGGAGTATTTGTCCGATGGCGAAGGACGTATTCCGCAGTGTTGAATGAAAGGAGTTTTATTGCATGTCAACAGAGATTACCCCCATACAGGGGATCAGAATGGCCTCAAGAGGGGTGCGTAATTATATTACAGGCTGCCCGCTGGTGGTTTCCTATGAAGTAACTCTTTCCTGTAATTGTAACTGTCGCCATTGCGATCTCGGAGGTATGATCGCCGGGGAGCAACAGCTACAGCCGGATGATTATGCCCGCTTAACGCGAGAGTTGCATCCGGTTGCGGTACAGATTTCGGGTGGTGAGCCTCTTCTGCGACAGGATATAGTTCCTGTGGCCAGAGCTATCAAGCAGTCCAACGGAATGCCGTATCTGATTCTTGTAACCAACGGTGCCCTGTTAAATAAAGACAATTATAGGGAGCTGTGCGAAATGGGGGTGAACCAGGTTTCTGTCTCTCTGGATTTTCCCGACGAGAGGCACGACGAATTTCGCAGGCATAAAGGGCTCTTCAGTTATCTCGATGACACTATTCCGGAGTTGGCGAAATTGGGCTATCACAATATTATTCTCAACTCTGCAATCACCAAGGCTAATTTCAGGGAACTCATTCTTCTGGCGCAGAAAGCACAGGAGTGGGGTGTCGCTATTTCCTACAGCGCCTATACAGCCTTGCGGACGGGAGAGGACAAATACAGCGTCAGGACCCGTGAGGATCTGGATTGCCTGCGCAGCTCGATTGCGGAGCTTTTGGAGTTGAAAAAGAAAACCGGACACATAGCTAATTCTCGTTCGATGCTATTTAATACCCTGAAGTTTTTTGAGCAGGGGTCCATGCCGGATTGTAAAGCAGGCAAGCGATTTTTTGTGGTAATGCCGGAAGGAAGTTTCATTCCCTGTTCTTTAAACCGTCATAAATACTGTTCCAGGCAGGACATGGTGAAAGGGTTCGCCCAAACGAATCAGTGCGGAGGATGTTATGTGGCTATCAGGTCATATAGTGATCGCACTCTCCGTGCCCAATTGAAGGATCTTCCTGATTACGCCAAACGAATCCTGCCCCGGAGATAGAAAGCTGAGATAAACAAGACACAGTTCAGGGTGTCCTGTTTATCTCAAAGAATAGTTTTTGTTAACTTGCGCTTAAGTTACGAAGTTATTGGTGTCTGTCCTGGATTGAGCTTATGCCACTTCTCCAGCAATTGCGCATGTGTCTCCTGATGGGCAGGATCAAGGCCGGGAGCATCAACAGGGCAAACTTCCACGCACTGAGGAGAGTCAGCCCAGCCGACGCATTCGGTACATTTATCGGGGTCGATGACGTAGCTCGAATCCCCTTCGCTAATTGCTTCATTTTTGCATTCTGCTGCGCAACTACCACAGCTTATGCACTCATCACTGATTAAATATGCCACTTTGAAATACCTCCTCGTTTTTTATTTGTGCCGATTTAGCCGTATTATCTCCCATTGTATAGTTATTTTTCAAGGGAAAGGAGAGAGTATTTTTCTTTCAGGGCAGTCGCCACATGTTCCGGGACCATATCCTCCAGGCAACCTCCCAGCATGGCCACTTCCTTGATTACACTGGAACTGAGGAATTGATACTGAATGCTTGCCATCAAGCAGACGGTCTCAATATCAGGCGCCAGTTTTTTGTTCATCAGCGCCATTTCAAACTCTTGTTCAAAATCGGAGTTCACTCTCAATCCACGAATCAATACGCTGCCTTTTTTCTGCCGGATGAAGTCGATGGTGAGGCAATTGTATGGCTCAACGTATACCCCGGTCAGTTCGGAGGTAGCCTTTTTTGTCAGCGCTACCCTTTCATCAATGGAGAAAAGCAATTGCTTACTGGGTCTGTCGTAAATGCCGATAATCAGTTTATCAAATAAAGCAGTTGCTCTTTTGATGATATCAAGGTGCCCGCTGGTCAGGGGGTCAAAACTCCCGGGGTAAACTGCTGTTGTCATAGTTTAGTCCTCCTTTTGGTAAATGGAGATGGCGGTATCGCCATAAGTGCGCTCTTTAATGCGGCTCAATTCATTGTAAGCAGGGTACAAGGAGAAACGGGCAGCATGACAGGCTACGACCACAGAATTTGTGACTATCAAGTTCGAGTTTGCCAGGAGCGCCAGCAGCTCCGGCAAGAATTTGTCTATGTAAGGAGGATCCAGGAAAACAATATCATAACTTTTGCTCAATGAAGTAAATATCTTCTTAACATTACAGCAGTAAACGTAAGAGCTCTCTTGAAAGCCGGTTTTCTCCAGGTTGTGTTTGATCAGGCGGCAGCATTGTGGTTTTTGATCGACGAAGTCAACCCATTCTGCCCCGCGACTCAGCGCTTCTATTCCCAGCGCTCCGCTGCCGGCATACAGGTCAAGCATCTGTTTCCATGCGCAGGAATGGGTATTCTCTAAAATGGAGAAAATGGCTTTTCTGGCCAGATCGGTGGTAGGGCGGACGGAAGATGCCTCCGGTCCTTTTAGCCTGTTTCCTTTTGCTTCCCCGCCGGTTATTCTCATTTTCTCAAGCCCTGCGAAATATTATATTGTAAGTCATGTGTTCTTTCAATCGGGTGAGGGAAGCGATTTTTGAGGTGTTGCAGAATTTGACTGAGAGGGATATGTCATCTACAATAACTCTAGGGGAGAAAAATGACAAGCGGATTTGAGAGATTTTCCGAAA
This sequence comes from Dehalococcoidia bacterium UBA6803, assembly GCA_002452795.1. Classification (GTDB taxonomy): domain Bacteria; phylum Chloroflexota; class Dehalococcoidia; order GIF9; family AB-539-J10; genus UBA6803. The sequence continues at coordinate 8,085 of DKFF01000029.1, read as the reverse complement.
GGGCCCGCCGGGCACTGACGCGTGCTCAATCTGAAGCGCAGCGGCTGGGGCATAGCTATATTGATGCCGAACATGTCCTGTTGGGGTTGCTAGGAGAGGAAACAGGGGTGGCGGCTAAGGCTTTGTCCAGTCTGGGCGTTTCGCTTGATAAAGTGCGTGCGGAAGTGGAAGAGGCGATGGAAAAAGGGGGAGGGCAGGTCAGCGAGAAGGAAATTAGCCTGGCTCCTCGAGCTAAGAATGCGATTGAGGTTGCCGTGGATGAGGCCCGAAAAAGGAATTCTCACTATATTGGCACGGAGCATCTGCTGATTGCTTTATTACGTGAAGGCAAGGGGATATCAGCTACCGTTCTGGGCAACGCTGGTCTTACCGTGGATAAGGTGTACGACGAGAGCACGAAAGTGATTAAGCAAGAGTCGGCGCGGGCTCGTCCTGCGGCACGAAGCACTGCTACCCGTACGCCTACTCTGGATCATGTGGGAGTGGATCTTACCGAGATGGCCCGGGCAGATAAGCTTGACCCCGTGATTGGGCGTGACAATGAGATTGAGAGGGTGATTCAGATCTTGAGTCGCCGTACTAAGAATAACCCGGCGCTTGTAGGAGAACCTGGAGTAGGGAAGACAGCGATAGTTGAAGGACTGGCGCAACGTGTAGTGGAAGGAAAAGTCCCTGAAGTGTTGGTGGGGAAGCGGATTATCGCTCTGGATATGGGGTCTTTAGTAGCTGGGACCAAATATCGCGGTGAATTTGAAGACAGATTAAAGAAAGTCATTGAAGAGCAGAAAGCTGCCGGGAACTGTATCTTGTTTATAGACGAGATGCACACTATTGTAGGTGCAGGTGCGGCAGAGGGCGCCATAGACGCCTCTAATCTCCTGAAGCCGGCGCTGTCGCGGGGTGCGATGCAGTGCATAGGAGCAACTACCCTGGATGATTATCGTAAATATGTGGAAAGAGATCCTGCGCTGGAGAGGCGTTTCCAGAAGGTAATGGTGGGCGAGCCGGTTTTGAAAGAGGCTCTGGAGATTCTGCGGGGTATCAAGCAGCGCTACGAAGAATTTCATAAGTTGACCATTAGTGACGAAGCGTTGCAGGCTGCCGCCTCATTGTCCTCCAGATATATCGCAGATCGTTTTTTGCCTGATAAGGCTATTGATTTAGTGGATGAGGCAAGTTCGCGAGTGCGTATTCAGCGTGGAGGCATGTCTGTTGACCTGGCTGAGACACGGCAGGAGCTGGATAGTATAACCCGGGAGAAAGAGGCGGCGATTGCTGCGCAGCAATATGAGCACGCTGGAGAACTGCGCGATAAAGAAAGACAGATCCAGGAAAGGGCCAGGGAATTGGAGCAGGAAGGGCAGGAGAGGAATGAAGAAAGGCGGCTCGTGGTTTCTGCTGAAGATATCTCTAAAGTGGTGAGTATGTGGACAGGAATTCCTGTCGCCCAGTTGACAGTGGATGAGGCTAGCCGCTTGTTGCAAATGGAAGAAGTTTTGCATCGGCGTATCGTTGGGCAGGACGAAGCCATAGGCACTGTAGCTAAGGCGGTCAGAAGGGCACGTGCAGGGCTGAAAGATTCCCGCCGTCCTATAGGCGCATTCATGTTTCTGGGACCCACAGGGGTGGGAAAAACAGAGTTGGTGAAGACGTTGGCGGAATTTATGTTTGGCAGTGAGGATTCTTTGATCAGGCTGGACATGTCGGAGTTCATGGAGCGTCACACGGTAGCTCGCCTGGTAGGAGCTCCTCCCGGGTATGTTGGATATGATGATGGTGGTCAGTTGACTGAGGCGGTGAGGCGAAAGTCGTATTGCTGTATTCTCCTGGATGAAATTGAGAAAGCGCATCCTGATGTGTTCAATATTCTGCTCCAGATTTTTGATGATGGCCATTTAACTGATGCCAAGGGACGCCACGTGGATTTTCGTAACAGTATAATAATCATGACCAGTAACGTAGGTGCCGAGTTGATAAAGCGAGAGATGGGCATTGGTTTTGCCACCCACGTCGATAGCAAGGGGAATAAGCAGGTTGAATATGACAAGATGAAGGATAAGGTGCTTGGTGAGATGAAAAAGCTTTTTCGTCCTGAGTTTCTTAACCGTGTGGATGCCACGGTTGTTTTCCACGCCTTGACCTCGGAAGATATCCGTCAGATTGTAGAGTTGATGTTGAGTAAAGTTGCTGATTCACTTAAAGAGAAAGATATAACCTTAGAGGTTACCGACGCCGCGAAGGATTTCTTCGGAGAGAAGGGGTATGATCCTGTTTTTGGAGCACGTCCCTTGCGGCGTGTGATTCAGGATATGGTTGAGGACCTACTCTCCGAGGCGTTGCTCTGTGGGGAATTTTCTTCTGGAGATGAAGTAGTGGTGGATTACGATGGAGAGAAGGTTGTTCTGCGTTCGTCTCCCGTAGGAGCTGTTGCCGGCGGGGATTAAAAATGCAGGCTTCTTTGCGAAGAAGGCCTTTTCTGCTATTGATTATCGTGATGTGCTAAATCGGGATTTTGGCGGCGTTGCCTTTGTGTTTTGAAAGCAGATTGCGGCGGATTTCCGTTATTGGGGAAGATGGAACGAGAAATAATAGAAGCTCCTCTGTCAGGCAAGATATTGGAAGTGAAGGTTGCGGTGGGGAGTGAAGTTGATGAATGGGAGGAGGTCTGTGTTATAGAGGCGATGAAAATGGAGAATCCCATAATATCCCCTGTGCAGGGTGTTGTGACGGAAATCAAGATCACCGCAGGGCAGGTCGTTAAACCAGGTGATACCATAGCAGTTATCGAATACTAGAAGTATTAGCAGGTTAATTTGGAATCTGGCAATTCGGGCAGATCAAAGACCAAGAGCGTTTTCGTCTGCCAGAGTTGTGGTAAAGAGAGCCTTAAATGGCTGGGGCACTGTCCCGAATGTTTGTCGTGGGGTACTTTCTCTGAAACCGTAATTGCTCCGGCCCGGAGTTCTTCCTATAAAAATTTTCGCTCCAATGATAATGTTCCACGAGAGATTTTACAGGTAACGGAAGGCGCCTCTCCTCGTTTCTGTTTGGGCATTGCTGAAGTAGATCGAGTATTGGGAGGAGGGTTGGTACCGGGCTCCCTGGTTTTGGTGGGGGGAGAACCAGGGATAGGTAAGTCCACTCTTTTGCTGCAGGTTTCGGTTGCGCTCACAACGAATGGGTCAAAAGTGCTTTATATCTCCGGGGAGGAGTCCGTAGAGCAGGTTAAGCTTAGAACGGAGCGACTAGGCATAGATGGGCAGGGGCTCTATTTACTCTGTGAAACAAATTTATCAATGATTATGGAGCACCTGGAAAAGGTGTCTCCCGCCATGGTTATCGTTGATTCGATTCAGACGCTCTATCTTGATGAAGTGGCCGGCGCCCCAGGCAGTATCTCTCAGGTGCGTGATTGTACGTTGATATTGATGCACTGGGCAAAGCAAAATAATGTGCCTGTCCTGATTGCCGGGCATGTTACTAAAGAGGGAGTTATTGCCGGTCCGAGCACGCTGGAGCATATCGTTGACGTAGTCCTCTATCTTGAAGGGGAACGTTTGTGTAGCCACAGAATTTTGCGGGGAAGGAAGAACCGTTTTGGTTCTACCAATGAGATGGGTCTTTTTGAAATGAGGGAGGATGGGTTGAGGGAGGTAGGAAATCCCTCTAATCTTTTCCTGTCGCAATATGGAGATGCCTCTGTTGGGTCAGTAGTGGTGGCGACGGTTGAGGGCAGCCGCCCTTTGCTGGTTGAAATACAGGCGTTGACTGCGCCTGCCGGGTTTGGCCCGCCCCGGCGCGTTGCTAATGGAATAGATTTCAACCGTCTTCTTTTGGTAGTCTCCGTTCTTGCCAGACGGGCAGGGCTTAAGCTTTTTAATCAGGATGTATTGGTCAATGTTACCGGCGGGTTGAAAATAGGGGAGACAGCGGTTGATCTGGGGATTGTTTTATCGGTTGCCTCCAGTTTTCTTGACAGAAAACCGCTGGACAGACTGGTTGCGATCGGGGAAATTGGATTAAGTGGTGAAATCAGGCAAGTGCCGCAGATGGAAAGAAGGATTGCTGAAGCGGCCAGATTGGGTTTTAAAAATGTCCTCGTTCCTGCTCTAGCAACGGTTGTTCCAACAGGGGGGGAGGAGGGTTTTCGTTTGCTCAAGGCCAGCACTGTAAAAGAAGCCCTCTCCCAGGCGTTTGTCGTGGAAGGGAAACGGGGGTAACAACTGTGGATATGACAACAACGGGAGGACCTGTGATGGATGTCGTCGTAGTTGCAGCCGGTCAAGGTCAGCGCATAGGGATTCCCGGCAAAACCTTGCTTTCTTTGGGAGGGAAGCCTTTGCTGGCATGGTCAGTAGATGTCTGTCAAAAATGCGACCTGGTCCGTCGGGTGGTTATAGTTATGAACGAAAGTGAAATAGAGAGGGGATGGAGTTTAGCAAAAGAGAGAGATTGGCATAAAGTATTCGAGATATGTTCCGGGGGCAAGAGGAGGCAGGATTCAGTGAATGAGGGGCTTAACAAATTGCAAGAGTGTGAATGGGTTATGATTCATGACGCAGCGCGTCCCTTTTTGAGTCTGGATTTGATAGAGAGAGGTGTAAAAGCTGTTTCGGAAACAGGCGCCGCTGCTGCCGCTGTTCCCGTTAAAGATACTATTAAAATTGTCGATGACAACGGATTGGTAAGGAATACGCTTGAACGCGGCAGGCTGTGGGCGGCGCAAACGCCGCAGATATTTCGTTTCAGGACGATAGTTGAGGCTCACGCTGCTTTGTTGCTAGATGTTTTCGATGACGCAGAGATGGTCGAGCGATTGGGATACAAGGTGCAACTCTTCAGGGGTTCCTATGATAATATAAAGATCACGGTAGAGGAGGATCTGCTCCTGGCAGAGATTATTTCCCGGAGAATAGGCAAAGACACATGAGAGTCGGTATCGGTTATGATGTTCATTCCCTGGGCCCGGGCAAGGGGGTGATTCTAGGGGGGGTGGAGGTTCCCTGCGGGAAAAAGCTCGAAGGTTGGAGTGACGCGGATGTGGTGGTTCATGCTATAGTGGACGCTTTGCTTGGCGCTGCCGGGTTGGGAGACATAGGTGGCTGGTTTCCTGCGGGTGATCCTGACTACAGGGAGATATCCAGCTTAAGCTTGCTATCGCGAGTCATGGATGTTTTTAAGGGCAGGGGAATAAAAGTCATCAATGTTGATGTGACTATTGTAGCGCAAGAACCGGAGCTTTCCCCTTTTGTGGCTGGAATGCGCCTGAAGCTTGGCAATGCTTTGGAGCTTGCTACTGAGAGAGTATCGATTAAGGCTACGACTACCGATGGCCTTGGTTTTATTGGTAGAGGTGACGGCATAGCCGCGCAGGCCGTAGCTTTAATACAGGAATAGAGATGAGCTTGAGCAGAGGAGTCAGAGGAGATATACGGGCAGCGCTGGAACATGATCCGGCCGCCAGGAATGTATTGCAGGTCGTGGTCTTTTATCCTGGTTTTCACGCACGTTTGTTTCATCGTCTGGCGCATGCTCTCTGGAAAAGACGGGTGCCATTTTTCCCCCGTTTTATCGCGCATGTAACCCGTTTTTTTACGGCGATAGAGATTCACCCCGGCGCGCAGATAGGAGAAAGATTTTTTATTGATCATGGCGTAGGAGTGGTCATTGGCGAGACTACGAAAATAGGAGATGATGTGGTTATTTATCAGGGAGTTACGCTCGGCGGTGTCAGCATGCATAAAGAGAAGCGGCATCCAACTATTGGCAATGGGGTGGTTATCGGGGCTGGAGCCAAGCTTGTAGGTGCAATAGAAATAGGTGCTAATACTAAAATTGGCGCTGGTTCCGTGGTCACCATTGACGCGCCACCGAATGCCACCGTGGTGGGAGTTCCCGGACGAATTGTGGCAATTCACAGGAGTGACACCGGCACAGTAGAGAGGTTGCCTGATCCTGTTGGCGAAAGGTTGAAGAAGTTGGAGGAGGATGTGGCTCGTTTGGAAAACAGTCTGAACAAGCTGAAGCAAAAAGAGAGAAGAAAAGGAACGGGAGAGACTTGCTGACCGGGTATATTTGAGAGGAGAAAGATGAAAGTTTTTAACACTTTGTCCCGTCAGAAGGAAGCGTTTCTCCCTCAGGGGGAGGTGGTGACGATGTATGTTTGCGGAGTTACCACGTATGACGACTGTCATATTGGACATGCCATGAGCTATGTCCTTTTTGACGTGATCAGACGCTACCTTGAATTCAAGGGGTACCGCCTGAAATATGTACAAAATTTCACCGATGTTGATGACAAGATTATCAAGCGTGCCTGGGAAATGGGGGTTTCGCCCCGGGAACTGGCAGATAAGTATATTGCTCACTATTTTCGCGACATGGATGCGTTGAATATAAAAAGAGCTGATATTTATCCCAGGGTGACGGAGGAAATAGCCACGATAGTTGAAATTATTCAGGGGCTGATTGATAAAGGGTGCGCTTATGAGGCAGAGGGAGATGTTTATTTCCGGGTAAAAAAGTTTCAGGGGTATGGCAAGCTGAGCCACCGGAAGCTGGCAGAGATGTCTTCTACTGTCGACGCCGATATAGAGAAGAAGGAGTCTCCTCTAGATTTTGCCTTATGGAAGAAGGCCAAGGAGGGAGAGCCCTTCTGGTCAAGTCCCTGGGGGGAAGGTCGCCCTGGCTGGCATATAGAATGCAGCGCTATGGCCTTAAAATACCTGGGCAACAGTATTGATATCCATGGCGGCGGTCAGGACCTGATCTTTCCTCACCATGAGAATGAGATAGCGCAAGCCGAGAGCTATTCGGGATACGCTCCATATGCCAAATACTGGTTGCATAATGGATTGCTGCAACTGGGAGAGGAAAAGATGAGCAAGTCTGTGGGGAATTTGATATCTGTGCAGGAAGTGCTCGGCCGTTTTAGCGCTGATGCCCTGCGGCTTTCCATATTGGGCTCGCACTACAGAAGCTCGCTTAATTATGGAGACGAGACTCTGGAGTCCAGCGAAAAGGGGGCAACAAGGTTGCGCCAGGCGGCCTGTGCCAAAACAGGAGAGGGAAGCAAAAAAGCGGATATTCTCTTGCCTCTGGTGAAAGAGAGATTTATTGAGGCAATGGATGACGACTTCAATACTGCACGGGCCACAGCTGTCCTTTTTGACCTGGCGCGAGAAATTAATCGTGCCAGCGACATGGGAGCAAGCGTGGTGGAAGCACAAGAGACGTTGAAGGAACTCTCCGGGGTGCTGGGTCTTTCTCTAGAAGAAAGAGATGTGCCTGTTGCGCAGGAAGCTGCTCCTTTTATAGATCTTCTGATTTCTGTCAGGAACGAACTGCGTCATTCCCGGCAATGGCAGATGGCCGATGAAGTAAGAGAGGGGCTGTCAGAGTTGGGTATAATACTGGAAGACACTGCGACTGGTACTATCTGGAAATATCACAGGTAGTATTGGCTGGATAAAACATCATTTCTTTTCGACCTTTTTCGGCTGGAAACAGTTTTTGTTCTGCCCGTTCCCTTGCTGAGTGCAGAGACATATTTGAGGATATCGCGTATGATCACCGTATAAGTTATTGACATATGTCCATAATTATTGTACAATCGTATTGTGGTTAAGGAGGAGAGATGCCCAGGCCGGTAAAGCTGCGTTGCGTTTCGCAACTTCCCAGAGTGGTCTTTTTTAAGCCTGCAGGGGTTCTCATGCGGAATCTTGAGCAGGTTTGTCTTTCAGTGGAAGAAGTGGAAGCCATTCGCCTTAAAGATATGGAAGGGTTGGACCAGGAGGACTGTGCTGCCAAAATGTGCGTTTCGCGGCCGACTTTTCATCGTGTTTTGGCGTCGGCGCGGGGCAAGCTGGCGGACGCTTTAATTCATGGCAAGGCGATGCGGATTGAGGGGGGAGACTTTGGGTTCGCGCAGAACCGTTTTAGATGCAGTAATGATGATTATGAATGGGAGGTGCCATTCGATTCACTGCGGAGGGGAAGGCGGGTGTCCTGTCCTGTGTGCGCCAACGAAGATATCCAGCCTGTGCCTCTCCCGCCTTTTGGCAGAGGTATGGGAAGAGGGTTTCG
>DKFF01000042.1 GCA_002452795.1 Dehalococcoidia bacterium UBA6803 | reverse complement strand
ACGGCACGCCGTGGGAAAGTAGGGATTACTCAGTTGGCTACATTCCTTATAGACTTGCCTGAGCCGGTGACGTGAGTATAAACTCGGGGCATGATTCACATAACCCGCACCATCGCAATTGACGAAAGCGAGATACAGGAGTATTTTGTTCGTGCCTCAGGGCCGGGCGGGCAGAATGTCAACAAAGTCGCCACCACTGTGCAGCTTCGCTTTGACGTGGCTAACTCACGCTCCCTGCCCGAGGAAGTTCGGAAACGTCTCATTTCGCTGGCTGGCAATCGGGTCACCGAAGAGGGCACACTTATTATCAACGCTCAACGGTTCCGCACCCAGGGGCGGAACCGTGAAGACGCAATTGACCGGCTTGTAGAGTTGATTCGCAATGCGGCACAGAGACCAAAAATCCGTCGTAAGACAAGGCCAACGCTAGCATCAAAGATACGCCGGTTAGAGAGCAAGCGTCGCATTGCAGAGAGTAAACGCGTACGGGGGCCTATCCATCCCGGCAATGAGTAACCACCAGGCCCCGAAATCGTTTTGCCAGGTTAGGTCGGGCCGGGATATGGATTTTCTCAATTGACGGGGTTTCTTTGCCGTTGTATCATGCAAGTAATTGTTGGCAGGACGAAATACTCACCCTAGTTTGAAGGCATGGTCAAAGCATCTCGGTGCCCGCTCATAGAAGAAATACACATAGAATTATCGCCGCTTGACGCCTTCGAACTTTTCAGGAGCAAGCAGCACAGCTTCTTCCTGGATAGCGGTATGGACCCTGGCAAGTTGGGACGCTATTCTTTTATCGGCGGCGATCCTTTCATGGTACTCAGCTCCCGCGGCAGTGAAATCACACTTACCCGGGGGACTGAAAAAAACAGTTTAAGCGGAAATCCCTTTGACATAATCAATCATTTCATGGAGATCTATCGCCTGGACTCCTGTTTCGCACCGGTACCGTTCATTGGTGGCGCGGCAGGTTATTTCAGCTACGACCTCTGTCATTTTATCGAGCGGCTGCCCGATACTGCCGTCGATGACCTCAGTCTACCCGAGTGCTATCTCGGCTTCTATGACCTGGTGCTGGCCTTTGACCACCTTCAGGGTAAGGTCTATATCGTCTCTACCGGTTTTCCGGAGTTGAGAGAGGCCGAAGGAAAGGAGAGGGCGGCCAGGCGCCTGAATGAAGTGAAGGATGAGCTGGTCAATGCGTCAAGTTCCGGCACCGGCGCACCATTTATACCGGTATCATCTCCTGCGAAGCAGATAATCCTGAAAGGGGGTTTTACTCATAAAGAATACGCGGAGGCCGTTGAGAAAGCCCGGCAGTATATCATCGCCGGTGATATTTTTGAAGTGAACCTCTCCCAGCGATTTGAAGCCGAGCTTTCTATTACTCCTTATGAACTATACAGGCGATTACGGCAGGTAAACCCGGCGCCCTTTGCCTGCTATCTTGGCTTTGATGAGGTCTCTGTGGTGAGCGCATCACCGGAGCGATTTATCCGTGTTCGTGGAGACCGGGTGGAGACCCGACCCATCAAGGGCACCCGCCCGCGGGGGAAAACCCCGGAGGAGGATAAAGCGCTGGCTGATGAGCTGGCAAGCAGCGCAAAGGACCGGGCGGAGAATATCATGATAGTGGATGTAGAGAGAAACGACCTGGGTCGCGTGTGCCGTTTTGGCACGGTTGAGGTGACCGAACTAGCCGTACTGGAAGTGTTTCCTACCGTCTTTCATCTTACCTCTACGGTGGTGGGAAGACTTAGAGAGGGTAAGAACTGTATCGATCTGCTCAAAGCTACCTTTCCTGGCGGTTCCATAACGGGAGCGCCCAAGATACGCTCTATGGAAATTATTGACGAGTTAGAGCCTACCAGGAGGAGTGTATATACCGGAAATATCGGCTATTTGAGCTTTAATGGTGATATTGACCTTAACATTGCCATCCGCACTTTTCTGGTCAAAGGAAACAAGGCTTATTTTCAGGTTGGTGGCGCCGTTGTTTACGATTCCTGCCCCGAGGCTGAGTACCAGGAAACGCTGGTTAAGGGGCAGGCGTTGATCAGTGCCCTTAATATGGCGGTAAGTCAGGTAAGGTAGATATGGTTATAATCATCGATAACTACGATTCCTTCGTTTATAACCTCGTTCAGTACTTGGGCGAGCTGGATCGGGAAACGGCGGTTTATCGCAATGACCGGGTGACCCCGGCCGAAATCGAGGACTTGAGGCCGTCTCATATCATCATTTCTCCCGGGCCCTACACCCCCCTCGAGGCGGGTATCTCCAATGATATTGTCCGGCGCTTTGCCGGGAGAATTCCTATTCTCGGTGTCTGCCTGGGGCACCAGTGCATCGGCTATGTTTTTGGCGGCCAGATTATCCGCGCTGCCGTACCTGTTCATGGCAGAACCTCCCTGGTTTATCATGACGGCAGGACGGTGTATCGAAACCTGCCCAATCCTTTTGAGGCAGGCCGTTACCATTCTCTGATAGTAAAGAGGGAAACTCTCCCTTCGTCGCTGGCATTGACTGCCGAGACCGATGATGGCGTGGTTATGGGTATCAGGCACAGGGACTATGCGGTCGAGGGAGTACAATTCCATCCGGAGTCGATAATGACTGGTGCAGGTCATGGTGTGCTGAAGAATTTCCTGAACTTTTCACAGCCAAGGTGGCCGAAGGAGGAGATTTTATGAATGAAATTGTTTACCTGAACGGTTCCTTAATTCCCCGCAGTCAGGCCAGAATATCCGTTCTGGATTACGGTTTTCTCTACGGGTTTGGCCTTTTTGAGACCATGCGTGCCTATGGAGGCCGGGTATTTCGCCTGGATAGTCACTTAAATCGGCTGGTATGTTCTGCAAAAATGCTGGAGTTGCCCATCGAAGCGCTGGCCCTAAAAGGTGCGGTAACGGAGACTATCCAGGCTAATAAGCTCAGCGATGCCCGTATCAGACTTGCCGTTTCTATCGGTGCGGGGAGCATGGCCCCCGACCCGAGCACATGCGGGCGACCTACGGTGCTGATACTGGCGGAAGATTACCATCCTTATCCCGAGCAGATTTACCGGAAAGGATTCAGGGCGCTGGTCTCTTCCATTCCTCGCAACAGCGGGTCGCCTCTTTCCCGATTGAAGTCGGCCAATTACCTGGAAAATATGCTCGCCAAACGGGAGGCAAAGGTGGCTGGGGTTGACGAGGCCCTCTGCCTCAACGAAAAAGGCCTTCTTGCCGAGGCCAGCATGAGCAACATCTTCCTGGTAGATGATGGTGTGCTGCGGACACCGGGCGAGGAAAGCGGCATTCTTCCCGGGGTGACCCGCGGGGTGGTGCTGGAGCTGGCTTTGCGGCTGGGCATCGGTACACTTGAACACGATGTCAGCCTGGAGGAGATTGTCGGGGCCCAGGAAGCTTTCCTGACCAATTCGCTCATTGAGATTATGCCGCTTACCGGGATAGAGGGCAGGCAGATTGGCTCAGGCAGGCCGGGGCCTGTTACCCGGAGACTCATGGCGAACTACAGGAAACTGGTGTCGGCTTCTATGACCGACGAACAATAGCGTCACTTACCCGGCAGACCCTTACCATTTGCCGCACATCATGCACCCGCACCATGTCGGCACCCCTGGCGATGCCGATTGCTATAGCGGCAGCGGTGCCTTCCAGGCGTTCGTCGGCGGGGAGATCCAGCACCATACCGATAAAGGATTTGCGGGACGGCCCGATCAGAACAGGGCTTCCCAACTCTTGCAATTCGCCCAACCGGCGAATTATCTCCAGCTCCTGCTGCCAGTTCTTGCCAAACCCAATCCCGGGATCCACGATGATGTTTTCCTGTGGTACCCCCAGCTTCAATGCCAGCTGCACGCTGTTTTTAAGGGATGAGATTACTTCAGTCATCAGGTCGTCATAGCAGGCGATATCGCGCTTGAGCCCGGCGTCATAGCCTCCCTTGTCCCGCTGGTTACTCATTAAAACAAGAGGAATGCCGCGCCCGGCAGCCAGCCGGGCGAGGTGAGGGTCCTTTTTCAGGCCCCACTGGTCGTTTATCATGGTTGCGCCAGCGTCAAGCGCCCGTTGGGCCACCTCCACCTTATAAGTGTCAATGCTCAGAGGGATGGGTATTTCGGAAGCCAGCTGTTCTATCACCGGAACCACCCGTCTGATTTCCTCATCAACTGTGATCGGGGACGAACCAGGACGGGTAGATTCACCGCCGATATCCAGGATATCAGCGCCCTGACCGGCAAAGCGATGCGCTTGTGCCACGGCTGCTGCGAGGCTGGTAATTCCATCGCCGGAGAAAGAGTCCGGAGACAGGTTGAGTATGCCCATAACATAGGTGCGCTCTCCCCAGCGGAATTCTGTGCTTCCACATCTGGTAGTCCCCAACCGATTCATGGCGAACCTCTTAGCAAAAACTGCCTCCATATACAGGGCATGCGCCCCGGGTGGCAGGCAATAATCCTGGCCCAGCCGGCTACATTCCTTTGGTGATGGTGTCGAGGAATTCGGCGTTATTCTTGGTTTTGCCTATTCTCTCTATGACTCTTTCCGAGGATTCGGTGGGATTGGACGAGTCGCTATCTATCATGGAGACGACGCGCTTGAGTAGCCTTACCTGCTTTAAGGTTTCTGCGTCCAGCAGAAGCTCTTCCCGCCTGGTGCCGCTGGCCAGTATGTCTATTGCCGGAAAGACTTTCCTCTCGGCCAGTTTTCTGTTGAGGTGCAGCTCCATGTTGCCTGTCCCCTTGAATTCCTCGTAAATCAACTCGTCCATGCGGCTGCCGGTATCCACGAGGCAGGTGGCGAGGATGGTCAAGCTGCCTCGCTGTTTGTCGGTGTTGCGGGCGGCGCCGAAGAATCTCTTGGCGGGGTACAGAGCGGCGGAATCAAGCCCTCCGGACAGGGTGCGCCCACTGGTGGGCATGGCCAGGTTATAGGCGCGGGTAAGACGGGTAATGCCGTCCAGCAGCATAACCACATCTTTGCCCATCTCCACCAGCCGCTTGGCTCTTTCCAGGGCAAGCTCTGCTACCCGTGTCTGGTTATCCACCGGTTCGTCAAAAGTGGCAGCGATCACCTCTGCTGTCACTGACCGTTTCATATCGGTGACCTCCTCAGGCCTTTCCCCGATAAGGCAGATCATGAGGTAGATATCATCGTAGTTTGCATTGATGGCGGTGGCTATTTGCTTGAGCAGTATGGTTTTCCCGGCTTTGGGAGGGGAGACTATCAGCCCTCTCTGCCCCCTGCCGATAGGAGATACCAGGTTAACCAGGCGGGTGGACAATTCCCCTGAGGCTGTTTCCAGATTGATAAACACGTCAGGAAATATAGGCACGAGCGAGGCAAAAGTGGGACGGGTTTTTGCCCGGTTGGGGTCTTCACCATTCACCTGTTCCACTCTCAGCAGCCCGAAATACCTTTCTCCTTCTTTAGGCGGCCTGGCCTGACCGTAAACGGCATCGCCGCTCTTCAGGTTAAAACGGCGAATCTGGGAATTGGAGACATAGATGTCGTTGGGCCCGCGCAGGAAGCTTTCCTGCCGCAGGAAGCCGTAACCTTCGTCCATGGTTTCCAGAATGCCGCTGGCCAGTATGTTGCCGTCTTTTTCCGTCAATGTTTTGAGTAGTTGATTGACCATGTCGGCTTTCTTGAGGGAGGAACAGTCGCTCAATCCCGCTTCCTTTGCTATGACTCCGAGCTCTTCCATGGTTTTCTTTTCTAAATCTGCCAGACCTATCATGATCAAATTATCCCCCCCCAACTTTCGTTTTTCCCATCACCTTTTCCCAGTCGTCGGCGAAACGCTTGATGCCGATATCGGTTAAAGGGTGGTTTATCATCTTGAGTAGCACCGTGTAAGGCACGGTGGCTATGTGTGCTCCGGCGGCTGCCGCTACCAGACAATGCTGAGGGTGTCTGATGCTGGCAGCGATGACTTGTGTCTTGATAGCAGGATATCTGCCGAATGTCTCTATAATATCGGCCACGAGGCTCATGCCGTCCTCGCCAATATCGTCTAACCGCCCCACGAAAGGACTGACAAAGGTCGCCCCGGCGGCCGCGGCCAGCAGCGCCTGGTTTACTGAAAAGCAGAGAGTGCAGTTTACCTGTATTTTTTTCCTCGCCAGCGCGGCGGTGGCCTCTATTCCAGCAAGGCTCAAGGGTATTTTAACCGCTATATTCTCCGCCCACCGGGCTATTTCTTGTGCCTCTGCTATCATGCCGCTGGCGTCCTGGCTCAGCACCTCGGTGGAGACAGGCCCCGGCACGATGGCACAGATCTCTTTAACCAGCTTTCGGTAGTTTACCTTTCCCTCAGCCGAGACCAGACTGGGATTGGTGGTTACTCCACTGATAACTCCCAGCTTTACTCCGTGGCGAATTTGTTCTGTGTTAGCGGTGTCCAGAAAAAGACGCATCTTATTCCTCCTTCATCTCAAGCTGAGCTCCATCCACCAGTGTTTTTTGTGCCGCCTCAATAAAATTGACAAACAGTGGATGAGGGCGGTCGAGGCGGGACTTGAATTCCGGGTGAAACTGGCAGGAAACCATCCAGGGGTGGGTCTTGTTTTCCACGATCTCCACCAGCCGGCCGTCCGGAGACAGCCCTGAGAGCACCAGCCCCGCTTTCTCCAGCGGCTCACGGTAGCGGTTATTAAATTCGTAACGGTGGCGATGTCGTTCGTAAATCATCTCCTGCTGGTAAGCGCAAAAGGCTTTCGTGCCTTCCGCCAGCAGGCAGGGATGAGTGCCTAAACGCATAGTGCCGCCTTTTTGCTCCAGCTCTTTCTGCTCCGGCAGCAAATCTATCACCGGGTGTGGGGTATCGGGGTCAAACTCCGCCGAGTTCGCCTTGTCGTTCTGGAGAGCGTAGCGGGCGAATTCAATCACCATCACATGCAGACCCAGGCATAAGCCCAGATAGGGAATATCTTTCTCTCTGGCAAACCTGGCCGCCTTAATCATGCCTTCAATGCCGCGATAACCGAAACCGCCGGGGACGATTATCCCCTGGACGTGTCCCAGCGCACTTCCGTCGTTTTCAATTTCCTCAGAGCTCAGCCATGATATTTTTACCTCGCGGCCCTGTGCCAGCGCCGCATGGCAGAGCGCTTCCCGTACCGAGTAGTAAGCGTCCCTGAGGTCCACATATTTGCCTACCAGCCCGATGACGACAGGCTCCCGCGGTGTTTTGAGCCTGGCTACTATCTCCCGCCAGCCGCCCAGGTCGGTTTGTTTTGCCTGTATCCCCAGGCGGCGGGAGATGATCTCTCCCAGGTTATAATCCTCCATCAGCAGGGGAACCTCATAGATTGTCTCTGCGGTAGGCAGAGGAATGACCGCTTCTCTCGCCACGTCGCAGAACAGGGATAGCTTGTCCTTGAGTCCCTCGGGGATTTCCCGCTCGCTGCGGCAGAGGATGATATCGGGCTGGATACCGATTCTTCTCAGCTCGTTAACGCTGTGCTGTGTCGGTTTTGTCTTGAGCTCTTCGGTGGTGGAAATGTAGGGCAGGAAGGTGACATGGACATAAAGCACATTATCCCTGCCTTCCTCGTTTCTCATCTGGCGGATGGCCTCCAGGAAGGGTTGTCCTTCAATGTCTCCTACCGTGCCGCCCACCTCAACGATGACAACCTCCGCGCCGGAAGTTTCTGCCACGCTGCGTATCCTTTTCTTTATCTCGTTGGTGACATGGGGAATTACCTGAATGGTGCCGCCCAGAAAATCCCCGCGCCTCTCCTGGACAATAACCGAAGAATATATCTGCCCGGAGGTAATATTGGAATTGGCGAAAAGGTCTCGCCCGATGAAGCGCTCGTAGTGCCCCAGGTCAAGGTCGGTCTCAGCGCCGTCAGAAGTAACGAACACTTCGCCGTGCTGATAAGGGGACATCGTGCCCGGGTCAACATTAAGGTAAGGGTCAAGCTTCTGGGCGCAAACGCTGATGCCCCGGCTCTCCAGGATCTTGCCGATAGAGGCCGCCGAGATTCCTTTGCCTACGGAGCTTACCACGCCGCCGGTTACGAAGATGTATCTGGCCATAATTCTATGAGTAAAACACGTGAAAAGTGCGTGACCAATTTATCCTGAAAGGGTCGCTTTTGCACGACAACAAAACACGGGAAACGGGTTTCTTTCATTATAAAAGCGCTGTGGCGGGAATGTCAAGCGCAAACCGGGGGCTTCCAGCCTGAGTATTATCAGCCTGAGGGCACCAGGGGACATTTCCGATGAGTTTTGACACAAGCCCGTAAATTCGCTTGACGGATAATGGTGGAGGCAATAAACTTGCGTGTACAAATCCTATCAAGAATAGGTGCTCCCCTACAGACCAATGGTAGAGCGGGCGGCTGTCAGCCGCTCAGGTTTGCGGGGTTCGGATTAATGGAGGTAGATAATTTATGAATCCAGGGAAAATGCCAAAGTTAAAGATAGGCGGACTTGAGGCTAAGATACCAATTGTTCAAGGCGGAATGAGTGTTGGTATCTCTTTATCAGGATTAGCTTCGGCTGTGGCGAACGAGGGTGGCATTGGAGTTATTGGCGCCGCCGGGATTGGCATGCTTGAACCCGATATCGATACAAATTACCAAGAAGCAAACAAAGAAGCATTGAGAAAGGAAATAAGAAAAGCAAAAGAAACAACGAAGGGCATTATTGGAGTCAACATAATGGTTGCGCTCTCAGATTTTGATGAACTTTTGCTTATGGCAGTAGAAGAAGGGGCAGACCTGGTTTTTCTTGGCGCAGGGCTTCCGCTAAAGCTTCCCGGGGCATTACTATCGGATAAATTGGGAGATGTTTCCGCGAAGGTTGTCCCTATTGTATCTTCTGCGAGAGCCGCAGATATTATATTTCAATATTGGGCAAGGAAGTATAATCACGTTCCTGCTGCTGTAGTTGTCGAGGGACCTTTAGCAGGAGGACATCTCGGCTTTAAAAGGGAACAAATTAATGACCCTGATTATGCTCTGGAGAATATTCTGCCGGAAATTATCTCCACGATAAGAGTTTTCGAAGAGCGGTTTAAAAAGAAAATTCCAGTTATTGCTGCCGGTGGGATATACACTGGAGAAGATATCTATAAATTCATGCAAATGGGTGCTGATGGAGTACAGATGGCCACACGTTTTGTGACAACTCATGAATGTGACGCGGATATCAAGTTCAAAGAGGCCTATATCCAATGCAGGAGAGAGGAGATAATCATTATGGATAGCCCGGTTGGCTTACCGGGAAGAGCGATCAGGAATAAATTTTTGGATGAAGTAAAAGCAGGCGCCAGAAAACCGTTTCAGTGTTCATGGAAGTGTTTGAAGCCATGCGATTTTAAAAAAGCACCGTATTGCATTGCTTCAGCACTGGCTAATGCCAAAAAGGGAAAGCTGAAAGAAGGATTCGCTTTCGCGGGAACCAACGCTTATAGAGCGAATAAGATCATCCCCGTTAAAGAATTGATGGAAACCTTATCGATAGAGTACGGGATGGGCCTGTGACGTTGACAAGGTGGTGCGGCTCGATTTATACTGGCGACTGGTTGCAATTACCATGAGTTGCAGCAATAAAACGGGCTTGTAAAATATCGAACGGGGAGGATTTCTATGAAAAAACGAATACCAGCCCTGGCTATTACCGTGTTGTTTGCCGTCGGCCTGATGCTCTCTGGCTGCGCAGGCAGCGCTAAAGCGGGCACGCTTCAGTTCTACGCTAACGGTGAGGACTTTGTCCGGCAGGGCTTTGTTTCCAAAGACGGCTGGAACATCAACTTCGACCATGTGTATATTACGCTGGCCGATATCACTGCGTATCAGACCGACCCTCCTTACGACCCTCATACAGGCGGGGACATTGACGGCGAAGTCGCTGTCGGTTTCGATAAGGCCTACACCATAGACCTCGCACAGGGAGGTGAAGACGCCTCCCCCATACTTGTGGACGAGGTGACGGATGCGCCAGCAGGTCATTATAATGCTATCTCCTGGTCGATGGTCAAGGCAGAATCGGGTGTGGCGGATGGTCACTCTCTGGTCATGATAGGAACCGCCGAGAAAGAGGGACGGGTGGTTGACTTTACCATTAATATCGACGCGCAATGCAGTTACGACGGTGGTGAATATGTGGGCGATGCGCGCAAGGGGATACTCTCGGAGGGCGGTACCAGCGACCTGGAGATGACCTTCCATTTCGATCATATCTTCGGTGACGCCGGGACACCTCTGGATGATGAGCTAAACCAGGGCGCTCTTGGCTTCGAG
>DKFF01000012.1:12951-24707 GCA_002452795.1 Dehalococcoidia bacterium UBA6803 | reverse complement strand
ATTCGAACCTGACCTTTCCCTGTACGAACGCATGGTGGACATGGCTCTTAAGCAGGTAGCCCTTCTGGAATCTTTAGACTTTAACCTGATCAAACTCTCCCTCAAAGCCTTCGATGTTCTCACCACGGTGCAGGCTTACACGGCAATAGCCCCAAAAACAGCTTACCCCCTGCATATTGGCATCACCGAAGCCGGAACGGCATGGCCGGGAGCTATACGCAGCGCAACCGGCATCGGCATACTTCTACATCAAGGAATAGGCGACACTATTCGCGTTTCCCTCACCGCTCACCCCTGCCAGGAGATACGCGCTGCCTGCGAAATCTTGAAAACCCTGAAGCTAAGGGAATACGGGCCAACGCTGGTAAGCTGCCCCACCTGCGGCAGAACTCAGGTGGATATTATTCCCCTGGCTGAAGCTGTCGATAAATATCTGGAAAAAATAAACCGCCCCCTCAAGGTGGCGATTATGGGCTGCGTGGTCAACGGACCAGGGGAAGCCAGAGACGCCGATATCGGTATCGCCTGCGGCAAAGGAAACGGTATTATTTTTAAAAAAGGCGAGGCAACGAAAAAAATAGAGGAAAAAGACTTTTTGAAAACCCTGATTGCAGAAATAGATTCTTTTCAAGAGTGACCGGGGGAAAAGCTACTGCTTAATTGGCACCAGCGATTTCAGGTGCGCCACGAGGTCACGGGGTTCGAAGTGATAATTGTTCGTGACGGAAGCCTTTTTGCGGCTTTTTAGATTGGAAATGAGCCGTGTGGGACTCGAACCCACGACACCCTGATTAAAAGTCAGGTGCTCTACCAGCTGAGCTAACGGCCCATGAAATTTGACCTTCTCCCGCACAAATCCACGTGGAGCGGGTGATGGGGCTCGAACCCACGACATCTTGCTTGGGAAGCAAGCACTCTACCGCTGAGTTACACCCGCACAGCTAACAAAACATATTATCAAGGTGCTCTTGCTCAATGTCAAGAATATACCAAGCAAGCTACGCCAGGTCAAAACACGGTAGCCGCGCCAAATTCACTCCAGAGGCCTCAGCGTTAAAATCTTCTTAGCAATCTGTGGATATTTGGCAATGAAAAGCAATTCGTCCTCCACAAGCGGCTTCTGCGCCTCCACATTAGCATATCTCACAAGCTCCAATATTTTCCTTGCCTCTTCCATGTCTGAGAAGGTTACGGCCATCTTACCCATCAAGTGTTTGAAACCTGAAATGCCGCTATACTCACCCGTACATATCTCCCTGCCCGTTTCTACCAGCTCTGGGTCTCCCCTGCCAAGTTCATCAAACCCATATAGTTCATAGTTATGAGGGTCCTTCAAAACGCCGTCAGCATGAATACCCGAAGCATGAGCAAACGCGTTAGCGCCAACGCCGGGCTGATTCATAGGGATAGGAACTTCGAAGGCATAGCTGGCAAACTTGGCCACCTGCCACGACTTCGACAGGTCAATGGGATTCCCCAATTGATACTTTTCAGAAAACCCTTTAGATTTAGTAACAGCCAGGACCGTGGCAAAAAGGTCGGCATTGCCCGCTCTCTCCCCGATGCCATTAAGCGTGGTGTTGATATAGGTATCTTGTCCCCCATCCACAGCCCCCTTCGCTCCAGCTAGAGAATTAGCTACAGCCATTCCCAGGTCTCCATGACAATGTATCTCTATGGGGATTTTCGCGTTCTCCGCCAGCACCTTCACGGTCTCGTAGATAGTGAAAGGATTATCATAGCCAAGTGTGTCGCAGTACCTGAACCTGTGCGCCCCGTGCTCCTTAGCCGCCCTGGCAAAGGAGACCAGGAAATCAATATCTGTCCGGGAAGCGTCCTCCGCATTAACCCCTACGGTTTCAGCACCGGCGGACCAGGCAGCCTCCAGTGCCTCTACCATCATTTTCAAGACATCATCCTTGCTCTTCCCCCCCCTGAATTTACCCTGGATCATCTGTTCCGATGTGGAGATAGAGATATTAAGATGCCGCAAGGCAGGAACAAGCTCGAAGGCCTCTTCTACATCCGCGACGGTTGCCCTAATCCACCCCTCCAGGCGGATTGGCTGCAAAACCCCCATGCTGGCAAGCTCCAGATTAGCCTGGAGATAAAGCGACTCGTGCCGCGTCGTGGGAAAACCAAACTCCGACTGGAAAATACCCATCTGATTAAGATAGATATTTATCATGGTTTTTTCCAGCTTGGACAAGCCCAGATTGGCCGTTTGCACGCCGTCACGATTAGTTACATCAATAAAATAAATTTTGGGCATTTAGTTTCTCCTGTAGCGGGAATTGACCGATCCTGCTGACGATATATGTAAACAACCACGTCTTGAACAGTAAATCTAACACGATTGCCATACTTAAGCAAACTCGCCCTCACTTATAGTATAATGGCAAACTAGCAAAAGGATAAGTCATTAGTGAAACAGATAAAAGCTGGCATTATAAATGTCTCTGGTTATATCGGCGCCGAGTTGGCTCGATTGCTCTTGCGGCATCCCCGGGTAGAACTTACATCAGTTACAGGAAGAAGCACCGCCGGGAAAAAACTGGGGGATATCTTTCCCTCCTTCAGCGACGTTAATCTCTCCATATCGACCGAGATCGATCCCGGCATAGATATAGCTTTCTCAGCGATGCCCCATGCGGCCAGCCTGGATATGGTGCCATACTTGCTGGACAAAGGCATCCGGGTGATCGATGTCAGTGCCGATTTCAGGTTAAAAAACATCGGCGAGTATCAGTCGTGGTATGGGGTTTCTCATACCTCTCCCGACCTGGTGGAAGAGGCAGTTTACGGGCTTCCCGAACTGCATAAACCCGATATTTCCACCGCCAGATTGATAGCCAATCCCGGTTGCTACGCCACCAGCATCATCCTGGCCCTGGCTCCGGCTATGGATAAGGGCTTTCTCTGTGGGGATATTATAGCTGACAGCAAATCAGGAGTCTCTGGCGCCGGCAGGGCATTAAGCCAGAAAACACACTATCCTGAAACTAATGAAGACACCAGCGCTTATTCTCTCCAGGGACATCGCCACCTGCCTGAAATTGAGCAAGAGTTGAAAGGACTTGATCCTGAGATTCCTCTCTCCCTCACCTTCGTGCCTCATATGGTGCCAATGACCAGAGGAATCATGAGTTCCTGCTACGCCACCGTAAAAAGCGGCGTCCTTGGCGAGAGCGAACAGGCAGAGAAAGAGATACGACAGATCTATCGCGAATTTTACAAAGAAAGTCCTTTCGTCCGCATAGTAGATACACCTCCTCATACCAAACACACATGGGGAAGCAACTTCTGCCTTATACACCCGGTTATAGACCGGCGAACGGGAAGGTTGATAATTATCAGTTGTCTGGACAACCTGGTCAAAGGGGGAGCAGGACAGGCCGTCCAGAACATGAACCTGATGTTT
Organism: Dehalococcoidia bacterium UBA6803; assembly: GCA_002452795.1. Lineage (GTDB taxonomy): Bacteria > Chloroflexota > Dehalococcoidia > GIF9 > AB-539-J10 > UBA6803. The sequence goes on along the minus strand of DKFF01000012.1, from coordinate 21,286 downwards.
GGCTTCCCGGAAACAAACGGACTTGAAACTTTGGCTATATACCCTTAGAATGCTCTCTGCTTGCCCTCATCGTCTAGAGGCCTAGGACGTCAGCCTTTCAAGCTGAAGATCAGGGGTTCGAATCCCCTTGGGGGCATATTCCTTACCTTAGCACCAGGTTGATCGACTCTTTCAGGGAGCAGTCACTCCGACCAGGCACCCTTACCAATAAGGGGCACGAAATAGCACCCACCCAGCTTCTCTACCCTGTCGCCATCCTGCTGCCTGGTAAGCCTGGTCAGCTCCTGCTGCCAACGGGGTCCAACCGGAGCCACCAATCTCCCTCCGGGAACGAGCTGTTCCACGAGGTCACAAGGAAGGCAGGGGGCTCCTGCGGTAACCATGATGACGTCATACGGAGCTTCTTCGGGGCAGCCTAAAGTCTTGCCAGCAGGACGGACAGCGACATTATGGTAACCGAGATTTTCCAGCGTCTGCCGTGCCCTTATCTCCAATTCAGGAATACGCTCAACCGAAACGACCTGACCAGCCAGCTCCGCCAGGATAGCTGTTTGATAACCACTGCCTGTGCCCACCTCCAGAACCTTTTCGTTTCCCTCAAGCTCCAGGCACTGAGTCATTAAAGCCACAATCAAAGGTTGTGAGATAGTCTGACCAAACCCTATGCCCAGAGGAATATTTTCGTAAGCAAGATGGCGCAATTCTTCGGACACAAAGGCTTCCCGGGGGACACGCGAAACAGCTTCCAGTACTTTTTTATCCTGGATCTCACGGCTGAGGCCTTCAATCAAAACATCCCGGGCTGTTTTCACGACCCTGCCAACCCCAAAACTAATTCAGGAAAAAGAACAGCAGAATGATAACCAGGATCATGGCACCGGCAATAATGCCAATGCGACGCAGATCGGCAGCTACATGGCCATCATAACGAAGGTCGTGGCCTGGAATCTGTCGTTCGGCGTCGACCTCAGGCTGAGGCCGAACCGTTGACGGCGCGGACCCACCCTGCCTTGCCTGCGCTGCTCCACGCGCGCTAACCTTGCGGTTTTTCCCACGACGACCAGACTTTCCAGACAATTGTTTTCTCTACCTCTCGCAAAAATTCAAACCTGTTTATAAACTCTGGTACTGGAAAGATAAGCATGCCCCAGAAGGTGTTGCACAGATTGAATCCTGTCTCCTTTATTCAACTTATTGATAGCAAAACTATGTCGCAAAATACGCGGGGTAACTTTGGTTCCCATGTCCGCCTTAATAGCATAGCCTTTAATAATCTGCCAGAAACCCTGCCTGGTAAGGCGTCCCCCTCTCCCATTGAGAAACAACGCGTCCTCCTTTTCATTATAGAGTAAGTCCAGGCGGGCGCCCCTTAAATATCCATCGAGTAATTCGCAAATGCAAGTATCAATAGGAAGCTGCCGCACACCGTTACCACGAACACAACAGATATGGCACTGCTTCAAGTCAATATCGGCTGTGTTTAAGGCCACGAGTTCACTCACCCGTAAACCGGTAGCGTAAAGTATCTCCAGCATCATCACATCTCTCTTCGCTTCGGGAGTGGACAATCCGGCCGGCTCGGCCAGCAAACGATGGTACTCCTGGTCAGACAAATACCCGGGCGCGTGCTTGCCCACCTGAGGCGAAAGTAAATTACGACCGGGATTAACCTTCAACCTGCCTGATTCAAACATGAATCGGAAAAATGATTTCATGGATGCCACTTTACGAGCCACCGTGCTGGGAGAATATCCCTTTTCCCTGAGTTTGAGCAAAAAACTCATCACAAGATTGTCGCCATCCGAATCAAGCTTCTCTATTCCCTCCACAAGGAAAAAATCCAGCATCTGGGTTAGATCGTTGCGATAGGCGTCCAGCGTATTCCGGGAGCAGCCTTTCTCCCTGGCAAGAAAGTTCAGAAAAGTATCAACATCCTGGCGTTCCATGTGAGCCCTATTTTAGCACAATAATCTGTTTCAACAATGTTACCTGAAGATAAAATGTTATTTTGTCCATCCAGAAATAATACTGCTACAATCAACCTGTATGATCAACAGTAAAACAATACAGTTGCGGGAACGCTTAAAAACTTTACCGAATAATCCCGGCGTGTACCTGTTCAAGGATAGTGATGATAAAGTTATCTACGTCGGTAAGGCTATTAACTTGAGCAATCGCATAAAAAGCTATTTTGGCCCCCCCGAGAATATGTCAGCAAAAGGCTGCCGGCTGGCATCCAGCGTAAACGATTTCGAATTTATCATCACCGCCTCAGAACAGGAAGCCCTGGTTCTGGAATGCACTCTGATCAAAAAACACCATCCTCATTACAACATAAATCTTAAAGATGACAAAACTTATCCCTATCTCAAGATAACTACCAATGAAAACTGGCCTGGTATTTACATCACCCGCCACCTTAAGAATGACGGCGCCAAATATTTTGGCCCCTTTCCCGGCGTCAGCTCGATACACAAAACTCTGAACTTCTTGAGAAAAACCTTTCCTTTTCGCTCCTGTACCGGGCCCATCCACGGCACAAAAAAGCAACCCTGCCTTAATTTTCATATTCATCGCTGCCCCGGCCCCTGTATCGGCGCCATCAGCCCCGGGGAGTACAGGGAAACATTGAATCAAATCATCCTATTTATGGAAGGCAGACAGGAAACAGTACGCAGAGAGTTAAATAGAAAAATGGAGGCTACCTCCCGGCAGCTTCAATTCGAAAAGGCGGCTCTGCTCCGCGACCAGATCCAGGCTATAGAAGAAGTCATCGCCAGACAAAAAATCGCCACCAGTCTGAAAGGCGAGCAGGACGTGATCGCCCTGGCGAAAGACAGTAAACAAGCTTATGTGGAGGTTTTCTTCATCCGCGGCGGCAAGATCACCGGACACAGCCACTTCATCATGGAAGGAACCAGCGACGAGGAACCCGAACAGGTGCTGACCAGCTTCGTGAAGCAATATTATTCTTCAGCTCCGCACATACCACCCACAATATTATTGCAATATCCCGTATATGAGATCCCCATCCTCAAACAGTGGCTCAAGAAAAAAAGAGGGGGCAGTGTAAAATTGTTAGTACCGCAAAAGGGCGGCAAGAAGCAACTGATAAAGACAGCGGAAGAAAATGCTGTCAAGGGACTGCAACTGATTAGCACAAATCAAAGAGTGAGACGGGACACCATAACCGTCGGGCTACAGGAATTAAAGGAGAAATTGCGGCTTCCGCGTATACCCGTACGGATAGAATGTTACGACATCTCCTGCACACAGGGTACGCTGCCCACGGGCAGTATGACGGTGATGGAAAAAGGAATTCCCTCACCGCCCCAATATCGCCGCTTCCGCATTAGATCGGTTAACCATATTGACGATTATGCCATGATACAGGAAGTTCTGAGAAGGCGTTTCCAGACGGCTCCGGACAAGGGGGATAGCTACCTCTCCGCTCTGCCAGACCTTGTTTTAATTGATGGCGGCAAGGGGCATTTAAACGCTGCCTTCAGCGTCCTCCGGGAATGCGGAGCAGGAACAATCCCCGTCGCCAGCATAGCTAAACAGAACGAAGACGTCTTCGTCCCTGACGGCGCAGAACCCGTCGACCTGGCAAAAAATTCTCCCGGACAAAGTATCCTTCAGAGAGCCAGAGATGAGGCGCACCGCTTCGCTATCAGCTATCATCGTAAATTAAGAAGCGGGGCCAGTACGGCTTCTTCGCTGGACAGCATATCCGGGATAGGCCCGAAACGGCGAACCTTATTGATAAAGAAATTCGGTTCGGTCAGAGCCATCAAAGAGACCCCGGAGCGGGAACTTGCGGAGGTTCCAGGAATATCTCCGTCTCTGGCTCGCAAAATCAAGGAATTATAATACTTTCAATGCCTCAAGGATTGCTACTTTCGCTCTCATCGATTACCATAGAGCCGTTCAACAGGTCAATGTTCCTCACCTTGCTGCCAGCAGGAAAGGCTTTCTCCTCCCCCAGAATGGTTGTCAACAGAAAACCCTGTCTCTTAAACTCGATAAATGCCACATCCTGCATTACCTCCTCTTTCTGCCCATCCCCCATATCAACATAAACAGTGGCTAAACACATAACAACCTCCTGCGGCCTCTCATCTTTTTGTCAGATTTTCAGGATTGGAGCATTCGCTCCAGCACCTTTTCGATATCTTTCTCTGCTTTACTGCCACCGACAGAAACGCCTTCCAGAGAAGATAAAGCTATCTCCGCGTCATACCTCACAGCGCCGATTACGATCAATCCACCTTCCCGTAATTTGCTTTTCAGAGCAGCCTCTACATCCGGAGATGGAATTTTATTTAACACTACCCACACTCTTTCCATTCCAGCTTCGGCTGCAATGCTTTTGATCCTCGCGGCAAGTTTCAGGGATTCAAACGAAGGTTCCACCACCATCAACAGGGTGTCTATGCCCTCTTCCACTCCTCTGCCAAAATGTTCCAATCCCGCCTCCATGTCAATAACAGCGACTTCATCGTCTTCCAGCCGGAGTCTTTTCAAGAATTCCCGGCTCAACACCCCCATAGGGCAAGCGCAGCCTTCCAGAAATTGCAGTATCTTCCCTATGCTAACCAACCTGACTCCATTTTCTTGAACCAGGTATTGTGCAGGAATATCAGCCACCATAATTTCTTCCCGGGACATAACCCCCACTTGATATCCAGACCCTTTAACCTGTATGCCCTCCTTCACTCCGGCTTTTCCCCCCACAAGGTTAATCAACGGGTCCGGAGGGTGAGCAAAACCAAGCATGCGATAAAGCTCCATGTTCGACTCATCAGAATCAACCACCAGAACCCGATAACCTTTTTCGCGAAATCCTTTTGCCAGCAGAGAAACTATTACGCTCTTGCCGCTGCCACCTTTTCCACAAACTGCTATTTTTCTCATTTCTCCTTTTCCCCCTCTATCCATATATTCAGAATTGGTCTCCGCTCCGAGTATTTTACCACTTATACCCTGTCATTTTAATTTATGCCCCTATTTTTAGATATGCGCCATTTCGAAATAACAACAGATTGCCAAGATGACAGAAGATAATAAATAAAATATACTTATGACGCTTTTGTAATATTTGTTCAACGACAAACGGAGGTGAGTATATGCGTAAAGAAATAGAATCGGCGCTGAATAGTATAAGGCCGTCGCTCCAATCTCACGGAGGAGATGTTGAACTGGTGGAAGTGAACGGCAGCGTGGTAAAAGTGAGGTTAACGGGCGCTTGCGGCGGATGCCCAATGGCCGCCATAACACTGCGTGACGGCGTGGAGAGAGCGTTAAAGGAAGCGGTGCCGGAGATCACAGAGGTGCTTGCCGTATGACAGGGGTCAAAAATGCCTCTCTATGAATTTTTCTGCCCTGACTGCGACTTGAAGTTCGAACTGCTCCGCCCCTTGAACCAGGCCGAAGATAGCGCTGACTGTCCGAAATGTCATGAGCCAGCAAAAAGAAAGATCTCTTCCTTTTGTGCTCATTCCAAAAACGCCAACGGTACTTCTGCCGCGGTCGGTGGCAGCGCTTCCTGCGGCACCTGTTCCGCCTCCAGTTGTTCCACCTGCAAAAAGTAGCAGACAGTAATTAGTTTCCAAAACTGTACCTGCCCTTTAGTCTAAACCAGCGACATAATTGTCAAAAGAATCGCCCTTTTAAACCCGAATTCCCTGCCAAGCGTCCCCAGGGCAATTATACACGGGATCTGTATCGTGGCTGCTACCCCAAATGTAAATATTCTCTGCCCTGCCCGGTCAATACATACATTTTAAATCTCTGCTCTCCCGGTAACGGTACCTTACATTTCCCTCTTAACGAACACCCGGCACAGCCAGCCCCACCCTCAAACTCTCCCAGATAACCCTTCTCTACCATAAAATCTATCATCGCTCGCAACGTGGGCTCTCTCATATTCAATTCCTTACTGGCGTCCTCAACGGTTTTTCCTGCACTCACTTTTGCTAAAACTTCTTTTATTGAAACCATCGCACTCTTCCTTTCCGCGTCAAAGGGGGCTGCTTGCTTCTCTTTTACTTCTACCGACAAAATAGAGCACCACCAGAGAAGGGATCAGCAGATATATTGCCGGCATATATGGCGGCCCATAGGCAGCCAGAAATTCAGTTCCGGAAGCAAGCCAGGGCTCTCCTGCCTCTTCCGCCCCTGAAGGAATAGAGGCCGCAATCATTCCCCATATGTCCATCGCGGCGACAATCCAGACCATTATGCTCGCTGCTACCGACTTAGCCAGTTGACGAATATCCAGGAAATTAGTAGCGCTGGATAAGTAAATCAACCCGGCACAGACAAGGATAACCGCCCTCCATGGCGTGAAGGAGCCGGCATCCACCGTTAATGCACCCCATTCTCCTCCTACGAATTCCAGTATCCCAAAACCTATGGCGGCAATACCCATAACAAAAGCGAATACGCTGCCAGATATTGACCTATTCTTCATCATTACCAACCTCCTGCCATTCCGATTAGATTAAGTACGCCTCCAAAAACAAAAATCGTCACCACCAGAAAGCCCAGCGTAGCAAGAATTTCCTTCCAGTTAAGCTCCCTTAACAACAGGGCAAACGTTGCCAGGCAGGGGAAATAGATACTGAGCAGGATTACGGATTTGAATACCTGATAAGTAGTCATTGCTCCTATAGGAAGCAACCCGATGGCCAGGTCTTTCCTGAGAAATCCCACTACCAAAGAGGGTGTCGCGCTAGCCGGCACTCCGAACACTGTTGCCAGGAACCCTTCCAGCCCACCGGCGATAGCATCCATCGCCCCGGTAGCGTACAGCACCATAACGATCGCACAGCCAAGCAAAACAAAGGGAACGGCAACGAAAAGGAAATGCCGTGTCCTCATCCAAGTTTTTCTCCACACGTTTGACCATTGCGGTGCCCGGTATGGAGGCACGTCCATCAGTATCTCCGGCGATTCCCCTGGCCAGATCTTGTTAAGAATCCAGCCAAAACCGAAATACCCTATGGCTAAAGTCAGAAAGACCCAACCTATCAAGTGCGGGATTAGCTCTTCCATCATCCCTATCTGTGCGCCACAGGGGACAAATACCCCCAGCAGGGCAATTATCATAAACCGCTGCTTTCTTGTTTCCAGTGCCCTGGCCGCCGTTACCCCGGGAACATTGCACCCCAGAGAAACCAGGGTGGGCACGACGGCAAAACCATGCAGCCCAATTTTGTGCATTACCGTGTCGAGGAGGACAGCCAGCCTGGGCAAATATCCGGTATCTTCCAGGACTGCCAGCACCAGAAAGAGGGCCAGCACTGCCCACAAGACTATGCCAAAAGGCATGAACAGGCCGGTGGTGAGTACCCCACCGGCAGCGAAACAAGGATCACCAAGAAAACCTTCGGCAAAAACCGCCCTGTCTCCAACAAGGATGGTAAAGGCCCAATCCGGCAGGCCGGCGAGTTTTTCCCCTATCCATGGTATCCAGTGGGTTCCGAAGATCCTGACAAAAAATCCATCGGTGAGTAGACCGGCGAATTCACCAAAGAATGTCCAGAAGCCATAGAGAACGGCAATGGCGAAAGGGATACCGGTCAACGGCCTGACGGTAACATCAGCAAGAGCATCTTTTAAAGTCGCCTTATAGTCTCCGACCGTTACTGTTTTCTTTGATATTCTATCTACTAAATCCCATCTCTGATCGACAGTAAGTTCCATTTTAACTTCCTTCCACACTTTTCATGATTTTCTCTATTTTCACCGGCCTCGTTTCCTTCATCCTCTCCACCAGCTTCTTCAACCCTTCCCCCCTGGTCGCTACCGTGGCAATTACGGGTACACCCAGGAGGTCTTCTAATTTCTCAGCGTCTATCCTTATGTTGGCATCTTTAGCCACGTCAGCCATGTTTAAGGCGATTATCACCGGGCAACCCTTTTCGATAAGTTCCAGTGCCAGATAAAGGCCACGTTCTATTTTGGAGGAATCAATGACGCATAACACAACAGCGTCTTTTTTCTCTTCCAGCATTTTCAGTGCCACTTCCTCGGCTTTATCCTTGGACTGCAAAGAAAAGGTTCCCGGGACGTCTATAATTTCTGCTATTTCGCCATCAATCGTCATGCGTCCCTTATCAAAATCAACAGTCGTTCCTGGATAATTTGATACTGTCGCCCCTCCCCCAGCCAGACAGTTGAAGAGCACAGATTTACCTACATTGGACTGCCCCATAAGCAACACCCTGTTCATTTCTCCACCTCCACGATAATTTTGTCCGCCAACCCCAGTCCAATAGAGGTGCTAGACCTATCCACACTCACCACTACCGGCCCTTTTATTGGCTGC
>DKFF01000012.1:0-12859 GCA_002452795.1 Dehalococcoidia bacterium UBA6803 | reverse complement strand
TCAGCTCCTTTCCACTATAATTTTCTGTGCCATGCCTCGACCAATAGCAACGACATTTCTGTCAATCTCGACCGTCACCGATCCATAGTTAGATACTAACCTTACCTCCCTCCCCTCAAACAACCCCCTCAGGTAAAGCCTTTGCCTTAACCCCCTGCCACCCTCAATCGCCACAATTCTTGCCCTCTCCCCTCTTGCTAATTGTCCCAGTACCATTTCTAATATCGCCCCCTTTGAGAACTCATATCACTCTCTTTTCTGCTTAACTTAGTTAACACTAACAATCTTAGAGATATCTATCTTTTTTGTCAAGGAGTTTTCAATTATTTATCCGGTCGATTTCGCTTTCCGCTTCGATTACCCGGAAAAGGTCTCCTCCAGACAGTTTTTTGAGCTATCTTTGCAGCTATACTATAATCAGTGCATGTTTGAAAATCTTCCCGCTTTAATCAACAAATTGAATCTGGTGCAAAAACGCTATGACGAACTGTCTCGTCTGTCTGCCCTGCAGGAAGTGTCCACCGACCAGCAACGACTGCTGGAAATAGCTAAAGAGCAATCTTCACTGGAAGACACGGTAAACAAATATCTGCAATACAAGGATATCTCCCGGCAAATAGCAGAGAATGAAGCTCTGCTCAGGGAAAGCACTGAGGCGGAAATGACAAGCTTCATTAAAGAAGAGCTTTGTGCCCTCACGCATCAACAAGAGGAACTGCTCCAACAACTCCAGTTATGTTTATTACCCCGTGACCCTCATGACGCCAGGGATGTTATTGTGGAGATAAGGGCAGGGACGGGAGGAGGAGAGGCAAGCCTTTTTGCCGCTGACCTGTTTCGCATGTACAGTCGCTACGCCCAATCCAAGGGCTGGCAAATAGAAATAATCGACAGCAGTCAAAGCGAAGTCGACGGCTTTAAAGAAGTAATTATGGAAATCAAGGGCAAGGGAGCTTTTAGCAGGATGAAGTATGATAGCGGGGTACATAGAGTGCAAAGGGTACCAACTACAGAGGGTTCCGGAAGGCTGCACACCTCTACAGCTACAGTAGCCGTCATGCCCGAGGCAGCAGAGATAGAGCTTGCTATCAACCCGGCCGATATTAAGATGGACTTTTTTCACAGCAGCGGCGCCGGCGGGCAGAATGTTAACAAGGTAACCACTGCGGTCAGATTGACACACCTGCCCACGGGGATAGTGTCCGTCTGCCAGGATGAGCGTTCTCAGTTAAAAAACAGAGTTAAGGCTATGGCCGTATTGCGAGCGCGTCTGCTTGACATAGAACAGCGCAAACAGTCAGAGGAAATTGCCCACCAGCGGCGCACGTTAGTAGGAGAAGGCAAACGATCAGAGAAAATACGCACATACAATTTCCCCCAGGACCGTCTTACAGACCACCGCATCAACGCCACCTTCCATAACCTTCCCCAAATTATGGACGGAGACATTGACCGCATCATAGAAACCATGATAATTAGCGAACAGTCCAGACGCCTTGAAGAAAGCCTCTCATGAACACAAGAGAAGCCCTGCGCACAACCAGCCGTCTTCTGGATAAAGCAGGGCTAGACGACGCCAGACTGGAGGCAGAACTGCTCCTCCTCGCTTCACTAAAAACATCACGGACACAACTCTACACCGAGCCCGGGAGAACATTGACTGCCAAAGAACAAAGAAACCTCCGGCTTTTTACGAAGCGCCGCCTTAAACGGGAACCCACCGCCTACATTTTGAAATCCTGTCAATTTTACGGCCTGGATTTTTATGTCAACAAGCATACTCTCATCCCCAGGCCGGAGACGGAGCTTTTGGTAGAAACTGCCATAGCAACCGCCGGACAACACCCGCCTCAAAATCACTGCCCCGTTGTTATCGCAGACATCGGCACAGGCAGTGGAAACATTGCAATCAGCCTCGCTCTGGCGCTGCCCCGGGCAAAAATTTACGCCTCGGATATTTCGGATAAAGCGCTGCAGGTTGCCCGTCTGAATTGCCAGCGCCACCAGGTAGATAAACAGATTACCCTCCTCGAGGGAGACTTGCTGGATAGTCTGCCCGAATCAGCCGATATTATAACTGCAAATATGCCCTACATCCGCACCGGGGAATTAGATACCCTGAGCCCTGAAATAGCCCTTTACGAGCCTGCTATTGCCCTGAATGGGGGCGACGACGGCCTGAGCGAAATTCGTCGCCTCATTGCCTGCGCACCATCCAAAATACGCCCCCGGGGACACCTCCTCCTGGAGATAGGACAGGGCCAGAGCAAAGCGGTGCTTTTATTTATTAACAGCTACTATCCGCAGGCCAGCACTACGTTTTTACCTGACCTGGGCGGTATTGAAAGGATAGCCCACATCGTTTTCTAAGCAAAATACGGCAGCAATCCTTCAAGAATGATATCTTTTCACGACAAGCTCTTGAAGCCTTCCCAGGTCGTCACTTTTTCCCGCCAGATCAAAAAGCTGCTTGATTGAGCGCTGCGGAAGGGAAGGGCGGGTAGCGTCAGCCAATGCAAATCCTTCCCAGCCATGATAGTCACTACCGCCGGTTGCGATAAGTCCATAACTCTCAGATATGGAATATAATCTGTCAATTTCCTCGGGAGGATAGAAGCCATAAAAGACTTCCATGCCAGCCAATCCGGCGCTTTTAAGCTCCGTCAAAAATTCATCAAAGTTAGCGATTGCGGCGGGATGAGCCAGTACAGGCAATCCCCGGGCGTCCAGAATCAAACGAACAGCCTCCACCGGACTTAACTTAGCCCTCTTTACATACGCAGGACCACTTCTGCCTATATATTTGACAAAAGCTTCCTTAAGAGAGGACACATATCCCCGCTCCAGCAAAGCCTGCGCTACGTGCGGGCGGCCTACAGAATCTCCTCTGGCAAGCTCCAGTACTCGTTGCAAATCTATTTCCATCCCCAGACCACGCAGTCTGGCAACCATTTTCTCGGCCCTTTCCCGCCGCGACACCTGCGACTGTTTCAAAACATTCCCTAATTTGCCATTGTTATATTCCAGAAAATAGCCCAGAACATGCACTTCTCCATAAGCAGAAGCAGTGCTCACCTCGATGCCAGGAATGACTATCATTGCCGGAAAAGAGCGAGCCGAGGACATCGCCGCCGGCAATCCTTCGACTGTGTCATGGTCGGTGATAGCGACAACATTAAGACTTGCTTCGGCCGCTAAAGAAACAATTTCTTCAGGACTAAATCTGCCATCGGAGGCAGTAGTGTGAATATGCAGATCCGCTCTCATCTTTATTCCACCACTCTGCGAATACGCTCAATGCCCTCCGCCTTCCCCGTTCTTTCGTCCACTTTAACCAATATCGCGTCGAATTCAACCTTCTTCCCCTTTCCTACCGCCAACCGGCGAGGTATCTGGGTAAGAAAACGGTCGATAACAGCATCAACATCATCACCGATCACCGAGTCTACAGGGCCAACCATACCCACATCACTCACATAAGCAGTACCTTCCGGCAATATACAGGAATCAATTGTACCCACATGAGTGTGCGTGCCGAGTACAGCACTGACCCTGCCATCGAGATATCTTCCCAGTGCCACCTTCTCTGAAGTCGCCTCTGCATGAAAATCAACCATGATGACGGCAGGCCTATCGTTAAGCGTCTCAAGCAAATGATCCATAGCTCTGAAAGGACAATCAAAATTTCCTACAAAAGTGCGCCCGATAAGATTGACTACCAGTACACCACCCTTAATCACATAGCCACGCCCCGGAACTATGGGGGGATAATTGAGAGGACGAATAATAGCAAGATCGCTTTCCAGATAAGGAAGAATGTCTTTATGAGCCCAAACATGATTGCCCGTAGTGATTACGTCAACGCCGAAATCAAAAAGCTCCATGGCAGTGCTTGTCGTTATCCCCACACCACCAGCAACATTCTCCCCGTTAGCAAGCACCAGATCAAGGCCATACTCCCGGCACAACCCCGGCAAGATTTTTTTCACCGCCTCCCTCCCCGGTTTTCCTATGATATCCCCTATCAATAATATCTTCAAAACTGCGCCCCCGAGCCTTTATTTGGCAAAATCTACTGCCGTAGTCTCCCGAATCACCACAACCTTTATCTGTCCGGGATAACTCATTCCTTCCTCTATTTTCCTGGAGATATCTCGGGCCAGTCTCATCGCAGCCAGGTCATCGACTTCTCCGGGCTTCACCATAATACGCACTTCTCTCCCCGCCTGAATAGCAAAGGTCCTCTCCACTCCTGGAAAATCCGCTGCTATTCTTTCAAGAGATTCAACTCGTTTTAGATAACGCTCCAATGATTCACGCCGGGCGCCAGGCCTTGACCCGCTAATGGCGTCAGCAGCTGCCACTATAAAGCCCAGCGTGCTCGTCGTGGAACTTTCACCATGGTGTTCGGCGACAGCCTGGGCCACTTCCTGAGACCTATCCCACTGCCTGACCAGATTTGCCCCAATTTCAGCATGAGTGCCCTCAACCTCGTGATCCACTGCTTTGCCAATGTCATGAAGCAGCCCGGCTTTTATAGCCAATTTGGAATCAACGCCAATCTCGCTGGCCAGCATACCCGCAAGGTGGGCAACTTCCAAACTGTGTACAAGGACACTTTGTCCATAGCTGGTGCGAAACCTGAGTCGCCCAAGCAACTTTATCAGCTCAGGAGATAAGCCGGTAATACCCACTTCACAAGCCGCTTTTTCTCCCTCGTTATAAATCGTTTCCTCAATTTCTCCCCTGGTCTTTTTTACTATCTCCTCGATCCGAGCGGGATGTATGCGGCCATCAAGTATCAGCCTCTCCAGAGAAACTCGCGCTATCTCCCTCCGCACAGGATCAAAACTGGAAATAGTCACCGCCCCCGGTGTGTCATCAATAATAAGTTCAACTCCCGTATTCTGCTCCAGCGCTCTGATGTTACGCCCTTCTCGCCCGATGAGCCTTCCTTTCATTTCGTCTCCAGGCAAGGCTACAACAGAAACGGTAGTCTCTGAAACGACATCAGTAGCACAGCGCTGAATAGCCACTGCCAGGATTTCACGCGCTTTTTCCTCAGCCCCCTCCCGAACATGGGTTTCCCATACTCGCACCCGCCGTGAAGCGTCCTCCTTGACTTCCTGCTCTATGGATTGAAACAGAAGCTGCTTTGCCTCTTCACCTGACATGCACGAAAGGGACTCCAACTTTTGAACTTGCTGTTTTTTTACCTCTTCAAGTTCGCGCCCCGAGAGATCAATTTCCCTTTCCTTGCTCTCCAGTTCACGCTTGTAACACTCTACCGATTCCAGCTTTCGCTCCAGCGATTCCTCTTTCTGATGGAAACGCCTTTCAACTCGCTGCAACTCGGCACGACGTTCTCTGCTATCAGCCTCAGCCGTACTTCTAATCCTGATAGCTTCATCTCTTGCTTCACGAAGCAACTCGCGGTGCTTGCTCTCCGCCTCTTCCAGTAACTTTTCCGCTTCCCGCCTGACAGACTGCTGCTGGCGATTGGCTGTCAACTGTCTGACGAAGTAACCGATGAGCCCCCCCAATACAAAGGCGAGCCCTCCTAAAACATAGGCCCAATTTTCCATTTAACTTATCCAACCTTTCAAAAAACACAAATTCAATCACAGGTTAATACTAGCCTTTCGGCATGGCAGTGTCAATCAAATTCGAGGATCTTCCAATTGACAGCACCACCTCCAGAATGATAAATTGTCCTTGTTTAGCAGTCCAAAGAGGAGAGTGCTAATAAATGCTGTCATCGCGAAAGATAACTATACTTAAACTGATAATCAACGAATATGTGTTTGAAGCTACCCCTGTAGCGTCAGAGGCTATTGCTCGCAATTATGACTTACAGGTGAGTCCAGCTACTATCCGCAACGACATGGCTTATCTGGAAGAAGCAGGTTATATCATGCGGCCCCATACTTCGGCGGGAAGAGTACCCACGGACAAAGCTTATCGTTATTACGTAGAAACCATGCTTAACGATACAAATATTCCACTGGATGAGCAAAGTACGGTCATCCAGGCACTTCGAGAAAAGGAAAAAGGACTGGAAGACTGGCTGAAATTAACCGCTAATCTGCTGGCGTATCTCGTTCAGAATATGGCCATAGTGACTTCCCCTAAAAACACGCAGTCACGCTTCAAATATCTGGATCTGGTTGCCATAGAAGACTATGTAGCTCTCCTCATCCTGCTCCTGTACGATGCCAACATCAAGAAAGAAACAGTGCGCCTGCCCAGCGAGATAACCCAGGAAAAATTATTTGACATAGCACATAAATTCAACATTATTTACAGCGGGCTGACGGCCTCGGAAATCATGTCTGCAAAAATAAATCTCTCCCCCAAAGAAAAAATGATAGTTGACTGCATAGTAAATACGATGGCCACTGAAGACAAACAGGAATACAACAAACCTCATTTGAAAGGATTGTCTTTAATCTTGGGCCAACCGGAATTTTCGGACAGCGTTATGGTGCTTGATTTCCTGCAATTGCTGGAAAAAGAGAACTGGCTGGATTTTATTTGCAGCGGGGATTCCGTCGTAGAGATCCCCGCTGCAAATAAAATCAGGGTTATCATAGGAAAAGAAAATCACGAGGAGATTCTTCAAGATTTAAGCTTCGTAATTGGCAGATATAAGACCTCCAGCGAAGCAAGCGGCATAGTGGGAGTAATGGGGCCCAGGAGGATGGACTACGCCAGAGCCATCTCTTCTGTTAACTTGTTTTCTACATTATTAAGTACATCTATAGACAAGTGTATGTATTGACCTGCGAGGAGGGCAGCCATTGAACAAAAGCGACAGTGAAAAAGAAATACCCTGCAAGAACGAAGCTGAGGTTTCGGAAGCAGCCGACCTTCCTGAAGAAATTGAGAAAATACTGACAGAGGAGAGAGAAAAGGCAGAAAGGTACTTTCATAATTGGCAGCGGGCGGAGGCTGATTTTACCAATTACAAGAAGCATGTTGAGCGAGAAAGACAAGACCTGATCGCTTTTGCCAATACCTCTCTTCTTTTGACCTTACTGCCAATCATAGATGATCTGGAGAGAGCTTTTTCTGCTTTGCCCCCTGAGCTAAACGATCATCCCTGGATTGACGGCATAAAAAGTATTATGAGCAAGACGGAATCCCTCCTTAAGGCGCAGGGGTTGGAAGCGATCGAAGCCAGAGGAGAGCCCTTCGACCCCACTCTACATGAGGCAATACTGTGTTGTGACGGAGAAGAGGGAAAAGTCGCAGAGGAACTGCAAAAGGGATACTTGTTAAAAGGAAAATTGCTTCGACCCTGCATGGTTAAAGTGGGAAAGAAGCAAGAGGAGAACCAACAGAAATAAAATATCTTCAAATACGAAGGAGGAATGAAAATGAGTAGAGCAATAGGAATAGATCTGGGCACTACAATGAGCGTAGTGGCGGTCATCGAGGGAGGAGCCCCCAAAATTATCACCAGCGCAGAAGGGGGGAACTTAGTGCCCTCGGTAGTGGCGATAAATAAGGCAGGCGAGCGCCTGGTGGGAGAAATCGCTAAACGCCAGGCAATAGTTAATCCCGAAAACACTGTTTTTAGTATAAAACGGTTGATCGGGCGAAAGTACAAGGACGAGGCAATTCAAAGAGATATGAAACGATTGCCCTACAAAGTGGAAGAGGCTCCTAATGGCGATTGCCAGGTGGTGCTGGGAGGTAATCATTACAGCCCTCAGGAAATCTCTGCCATGATATTGCAAAAGCTGAAAACCGATGCGGAAGCCTACCTGGGAGAAAAAGTCACCGATGCCGTGGTTACCGTGCCGGCATACTTTAACGACAGCCAACGACAAGCAACCAAAGACGCCGGCGCCATAGCCGGGCTTAACGTACTGCGTATTATCAATGAGCCTACGGCGTCCTGTCTGGCTTATGGTCTGGACAAAAAGAAAGAGGAGACTGTGGCTGTCTATGACCTGGGAGGTGGCACTTTTGACATTTCCGTCCTGGATATTGGAGAGGGAACTTTCCAGGTCAAATCAACCAATGGCGACACCCATCTCGGTGGTGACGACATTGACCAGAAGATCATAGAGTGGATACATAACGAGTTCAAAAAAGAAACAGGCATCGACCTGGCAAAGGACAAGATGGCGTTACAGCGGCTTAAAGACGCCGGCGAAAAAGCAAAAAAGGAGCTGTCCTCAGTCACACAAACCGAGATAAACCTGCCTTTCATCACTGCTGATGCCAGTGGGCCCAAGCACCTCACCATGACATTAACCAGGGCCACTCTGGAACAATTATCCGCAGATCTGATTGAAAGAAGCCTCGAACCCTGTCGTAAAGCCTTAACAGATGCCGGGATCACCGCGGCCCAGGTCAACAATATCCTGCTGGTTGGCGGGCAGACAAGAATGCCCAAAGTACAGGAGGCCGCCAGGCAGTTTTTCGGCAAAGAACCCGTCAAGGGAGTTAACCCTGATGAGGCAGTGGCGCTGGGCGCCGCGATCCAGGCGGGCGTGCTAAAGGGAGAGGTAGGAGAGGTTTTACTCCTGGATGTTACCCCTCTCACTCTGGGAATAGAAACACTGGGAGGAGTAACGACAGCCCTTATCTCTCGTAATACCACTATACCCACCTCCAAGACTCAGGTTTTCAGCACTGCTGCCGATAACCAACCAAGCGTGGAAATACATGTTCTTCAGGGGGAACGCCCCATGGCGGCAGGAAACCGTACTCTGGGGCGGTTTATGCTGGATGGCATTCTACCGGCGCCAAGAGGACTGCCACAGATAGAAGTAACTTTCGATATTGATGCCAACGGCATCCTGAATGTGAGCGCGCGGGATAAAGGCACCGGCAAAGAGCAAAAAATAACTATCACCGCTTCAAGTGGCTTAAGCAAAGAGGAAGTGGAAAAAATGAAGAGGGAAGCTGAACAACACGCGGCAGAAGACAACGCGCGCAAGGAGGAGATAGACCAGCGTAATTCTGCCGATAGTCTGGCCTATACTGCCGAAAAAACGCTCAAAGAGCATGGTGACAAAGTACCTGCCGACTTGAAACAGCAAGCAGAAAGCAAAATATCAGATTTACGGTCAGCTCTCCAGGGTTCAGATATCTCGCAGATTCGTACTACCTCTCAGGAGCTATCTGATATAATGCAGAACATCGGAACTACCATCTATCAGCAAGCAGGACAGCCGGAACAGCAGCAACAGAGCGAAGAGCAAGGCGGCGGCGAGGAAACGGCGGAACCCAGAGAGGACGACACCGTAGAAGGCGAATTCAGAGAGGTATAGAGATAAAATGCCAGAGATGGACTTAGATTTATTCGCACAAACAGCTGGCAACATCAGAAAAAAAGCTATAGCGGAGAACAGAATAAGAATTAACCCGGCCGAAGGGGAGTTAAAATCTCTCGCCGAGCAGGAACCCGAGGTTAAGAAAACTATCTATGGGAACCTTGTCGCCGAAAGCGAGCCCTCTTCCAGGGCGGCGATGTTTACCAAAAATAGCGTGGATCATGCTTTCGCAGAAGAAGAACTGGAGTTGCTGAAGCAGTGTGAAAAAGCCCTGGGACGAGAAAACCTGGTTTCCATTGACAGAAGAGTGGGCAGCAACAGCAGTAAAATAACAGTCAGGTTAACGCTACCCGAACGATTCGCCCATGTTGCCTACGGAGGGGGACACCTCTTCCAGCCGCTGGAGGAAGAAGTAGCACAAACTACTTATGAGATTCTGATGTTCTTTGATGAAGCTTTTGAGGAAAACAAATCAAAGCCGCTTCCCCGGAAGGACATAACTATAAGACTGGCCATGCTGGAAGACGGAAGGGTTATCAAGATAGTGCGAAACAGCAACTACATAGGCGAGTATAAAAAAGGGGTATTTGCCGCAGAAGATTGGGCTGCCAAGAAAAGAGGAGGCATCTTTCTGCATGCAGGCTGCCGGGAAGACTACCTGCAATCCGTGCACGGAGATTACAGAACCAGCAGAACCCTTCTTGTCGCTTTAACCGCCAATGGAAAAACGAGCACAACATCCAAGATACTGGCAAGAAAAGGCAGGGAAAAGTCATGGCTCGTTCAGGACGATGGCGGTACACTCCTGCCGGATGGATCCTTTCATGGATTTGAAGGGGGAGGCTTATTCGCCAAAGCGGAAGGGGTGAATCCAGGGAGTCAGATGGAGATTTTCTATGGCCTGCTCAGGCCGGACACGGTATGCGAGAACGTGCATGTCACTGAAGACAGTGATCTTGATTTCTATAATCTTGAGAGAACGTCCAACGGACGAGCAGTCATACGCAGAGAAGATATCATGCACACCAGTTCTTATATCGATGTCGACAGAATAGATAATTTAATCCTCATCACCAGGGGCCCTACCATTCCAGCAATCTCGCAATTGACCATGGAGCAGGCCATCGCCTTGATGATTATGGGGCAGGCGATGGAATCTTCGGCAGGCGACCCCACCCAGGCAGGAAAAATTAGAAGCGTGTTTTTCTATGACCCCTTCATGGTCGGTGACAAAGCTGCCCATGCCAATAAGCTTTATGAGATATTACAAAACAGCCCTCACATGAAATATTACCTGATAAACACCGGCGGCATAGGTGAGGGAGAGAGCTATGAGGATATACGGCTGGAATTCACCCTGGCTATCCTGGATTCCTTGTTAAGAGGAGGCCTTGAAGAATGGACGAAATCAGCTTCAGGATTCAAAGTGCCCCAGGCAGTCAGGCACCTGGACGACATTTATCTGCACCCTGAAAAGCTTTATTCGAGAGTAGAATTTGAGAAACGACAGAAAAAATTAAACGGGATCAGACGCGAGGTTCTGGAAAAAATGGGAGGGGAATTGCCTCTCAATATTAGAAACGCTTTCAAGCCAGCATAAACCGGCATTCTCAAAATATTGTTTTAGCATTCAATAACGATTACAATAGCTCTTACTCCCCGTGTGATGTTTGTGAGGAAAAATAACAATGGCTGATTTTGCTGTATTATACGAACGCTTACAAGAAGAAAGAGAGCGGCTGGCAACCAAATTAGCACAGTTGAGAAATGCTAATCGGCCGTCGTCGGATAAAAGAGAAGGCAATCCTTCCGGCAAGAAAGATGAAGAGGCAAGCCAGGTTCTGGAAATAGAAAGAAGAATCGGGATGGAGAAAAATCTGGAGGACTCCTTGTCCGAGGTAGAGCATGCCCTGGAAAAATACCGGGCAGGCACATACGGCTCTTGTGATTCCTGCGGCCAGCCGATAGAACCGGCCCGCCTTGAGGCTTTGCCCCGGGCTGGCTTGTGTCTGAAGTGCAAGTCCTCTCAATCTCCAAACGCAAGGGGAAAATAATGCACACCTATTGCCACAAAGACGATAACCATTATGACAAGACGCCACAAACAAGTCATCCCCTTCCTGTCTATAGCCGCACTGGTGATTGCCCTGGACCAGACAACCAAGTCCTGGGTCAGTCATAATCTGGCGATCGGGGAATCTTTGCCCGCGGAAGGAATTTTAAGGCTCACGCATGTGCAGAATACAGGAGCTACCTTCGGCTTATTTGCTAATCAGTCTGTTCTCCTGGTCGTCACACCCATAATTTGCCTGCTCGTAATCTGGCTGGCTTTTCGCTACTTCATGCCCATGGGCAAAGCGGGCACCATATCTCTCGGCCTGATCTTCGGGGGAGCCGTGGGCAATCTGCTGGACCGCATCCGTTATGGCTATGTCACCGATTTCTTTGATATTCGCCTCTGGGGAGATTTCCACTGGCCGGTTTTCAATATCGCCGATACAGCTCTGGTAGCGGGCACCGCTGTATTGGTCATTTTTCTCATTATCCTGATGCGGACGGGAAAACTTGAAACCTGAAGTGTTTCAACTAAGTGATCCTGCTCAGGGGATTCGCCTGGATAAATATGTAGCCAGCGTAATTCCTGCTCTTTCCAGGGCACGCATCCAGAAATTGATTTCGGAAAAAAATATTCTGGTCAACGAGCATGTCGCCAAAGCCAGTCAAAAACTAAGCGGCAGCGACACGATTAGCGTCAGCCTCCCTCCCCCCTTCACCCCTCATCATGCCGCTGAAGCGATACCGCTATCCATTATCTACCAGGATAACGATGTGCTGGTGATAGACAAACCGGCGGGTATGGTGATTCATCCCTCTCCTGGACACCCATCCGCCACTCTGGTCAACGCTCTCCTGTCCTGTTGCCCGGGCATAAGCACAAGCGGCGATTCTGCCCGCCCCGGCATAATCCACAGGCTGGATAAGGACACTTCAGGGCTGATAGTTTGCGTCAAAAATGATCCCGCCAGACAGCATCTGGCGAACCAATTTAAATCTCACACTGTGCAGAAAGAATATCTGGCGCTGGTTAAGGGCAAGCTGCAACCGGAACAGGGGACAATCAAGTCATTTATCGGGCGGGACCCGAATAATCGCAAGCGGATGGCGGTAGTAGAGGAAGGCAAAGAAGCCGTTACAGAATACCGCGTAATCAAATACCTGGATAACCTGAGCCTGCTGGAAGTCAACCTCAGGACAGGACGCACGCACCAGATCAGGGTGCATTTGACAGCCATCGGCCATCCTGTGCTCGGTGATCCAATATACGGAGTTAAATCTCCCTATATTGGAAGGCAGTTCCTCCATGCGCACCGTCTCGGTTTTTGCCTGCCGTCCACAGGAGTTTATCGGGAATTCGTTTCACCACTGCCGCCAGATTTAGAGCATTGTCTGAGCCTTCTGGAAGATCGCCCTGTCAAGAACGCTCACCGGCGGCACCCTGGTAAAATAATTTAGCGGCCAATCGGTGCAATGTTTGCCGCAAAGTATGGCATATGCTATCATCTCTTGCT
>DKFF01000009.1 GCA_002452795.1 Dehalococcoidia bacterium UBA6803 | reverse complement strand
TGATAAATGCGGTCTTTTGTTACGCTATAGCTTTTAAGCAGTTTTCCGCTTGCCCCGGTGTCGTGCTCCGCGATGGCGATAAACAGGTGCTCGGTGCTGATGTAATCGTCTTTGAGGGCAGCGGCCTCCTTTTCAGCTGCATCCAGTACCTTTTTTAAACGCTGAGAAAGGTAGGTCTCTGATATTCCATAGGCTTTGGGTAGTTTTTCCAGCTCGCTTTCCAGCTGGCGTTTGACCTGCAGAGCACTTATTTGCAGTTTCTCCAGAATATGAGGAACAATTCCGTCTTCCTGGTTGACGAGGGAAAGGAAGAGATGTTCCGTGTCTACCTGAGAGTGGTTGCTATCCTCTGTCAGTTTTTGCGCAGACGCGATGGTTTCCTGTGCCCTTTCGGTGAAGCGATTGATGTTCATTTTGGTCTCCTTGTTCTTTTGTAAACTATAATGAAAAAACAGCAGTTTCTTGCCGGGCGGTTATGACAGTGAAGAATATAGGCGCTACACGTATGGTTGTCAAGGTTGTTTAACGAGTATGGCTGTTTGACTTCTTCCTGTCTCTTATCTATACTGGTTGCTTGAAAATGCCCGGGTGGCGCAATGGCAGCGCAACCGATTTGTAATCGGTAGGTTAGTGGGTTCGAATCCCCTCTCGGGCTGTGTTTGTGATTGGTGGCGAGTGTGAAACTTCGTCGTTTTTATGATAGGCTATAGCGTGGCGGAGGGGTGCCGGAGTGGTTAATCGGAGCAGACTGTAAATCTGCCGCCTTTGGGCTGCGTAGGTTCGAATCCTACCCCCTCCACCAGATGTGGTATAATGTGCCCGCATAGCTCAGTTGGCAGAGCACGTTCTTGGTAAGAACGGGGTCACCAGTTCGAATCTGGTTGTGGGCTTTTGTTGGTAAAAGTCGACAATTAAATATAAAATAAGAAGGTTGTGCAAGGAGGTTCTAGAAATGGCCAAGGAAGTTTATGTTCGTTCTAAGCCGCATCTCAATGTGGGCACTATAGGGCATGTGGATCACGGTAAGACTACCCTTACTTCGGCGATGACGAGGGTGATGTCTACTGTGGGAGCCGCTAAGTATCGTTCCTTTGATTCTATAGATAACGCGCCTGAAGAGAAGGCCAGGGGCGTAACGATCCAGATCGCCCATATCGAATATGAAACCGAGAAGCGTCACTATGCTCACGTGGATTGCCCCGGGCATGCTGACTATATCAAGAATATGATCACAGGGGCGGCTCAGATGGATGGGGCGATCCTGGTTGTTGCCGCTGATGACGGCCCTATGCCGCAAACACGGGAGCACATCCTTCTGGCCAGGCAGGTAGAGGTTCCCTATTTAATAGTTGCTCTGAACAAGATAGACATGATGGAGGATGAGGAATTGCTGGACCTGGTGGAGATGGAAGTGCGGGAACTGCTGACCTCATTTGGTTTCCCGGGCGACGATATTCCCGTCGTGCGAGTGAGTGCTTTTAAGGCCATGGAGTGTGGATGTGGCAAGAGGGATTGCCAGTGGTGTGGCAAAGTATGGGATTTGCTTGACGCAGTAGATAGTTATATCCCTTTGCCGGACCGGCCCAAGGACAAGCCGTTTTTAATGCCTGTCGAAGACGTTTTTAGCATTAAGGGTCGTGGCACTGTAGTTACTGGCAGGGTGGGTCGTGGCATGGTTAAAGTTGGTGACGAAATTGAGATAGTGGGTCTTAGAGATACGAGAAAGACCGTGGTTACGGGTGTGGAAATGTTCCATAAATCTATGGAAACGGCGGAGGCGGGAGATGCTATCGGGTGTTTGCTCAGGGGAATAGAAAAGGATGATGTGGAGAGGGGGCAGGTACTGGCTGCTCCAGGCACGATAAAAGCGCATAAGGAAGCAGAGGTAGAAGTCTACATTTTGAAGAAGGAGGAGGGAGGCAGACATACGCCTTTCTTTGACGGATACAAACCCCAGTTTTTTATCGGGACGATGGATATAACGGGCGTGATACATCTTCCCGAGGGAGTAGAGATGGCTATGCCTGGCGACCAATTAGTCAAAATGAAAATAGAGACTATTTACCCTGTCCCGATGGAGGCTGGCCTGCGTTTTGCTGTTAGAGAGGGAGGCAAGACGGTTGGTGCCGGTGTAATTACTAAAGTTTTGTAAGAAAGATATGGCATAGACATGGCGAAGAAAAAAGGCGAATTGCGCCCGGTTATACAGCTTGCGTGTACTCAGTGTCAGGAGAGGACTTATACCACGACCAAGAATACCAGAAATGATCCTCAACGACTGGAAATGAAGAAGTTTTGTCCCAGGTGTCGTGCATTCATCGTTCACCGGGAAGTTAAGTGATCATGGCAGCTGAAACGCGCAAAGCTAAAGGTACTGGTCGGGTGCCCCAAGTTAAAAAGAGCAGGTTTGCGGGGGCCAGGGAGGTTGTGGCTGAGCTTAAAAAGGCACATTGGCCGACAAAGCAGGAGGCGCTACGATTAAGCGGGCTTGTGCTCATTATCTGCGTCGTCGTTGGAGTTATCTTGGGCCTGTTTGATTGGGGATTTTCCGAGCTAATAACGGGCGTGTTCTTAGGCGTGGGTAACTGAGATGGTTGATAAAAACAAGTGGTATTTACTATACACTTCGTCAGGAGCCGAAGAGAGGGCGCGGAGAAATCTTGAGCAGCGTGTCAAATATATGGATGCTGGCGACAAGATCTTCCGCGTGGTTTTGCCCTCGGCGAAGGAGATTGAAATCAAGAATGGCAAGCGCCATATTATGGATAGGAAGGCTTTCCCCGGTTATATCATGGTACAGATGGCTCTTGATGAGCAGAGTATAGAGATGGTGCGTGCTACACCCGGTGTTGCTGGCTTTGTTAGCAGAGGGTCCCAACCGGTGCCGCTGAGCGACAAAGAAGTGAGCACTATTTTGCAGAGGATGGAGGAAGTGCCCACGGAGGTAAAGGTAACTTTCAAGAAAGGGGAAAGTATTCGTGTTGTCAGTGGACCGTTTGTCGATTTTATTGGCAAAGTTGATGAAATTAATCTGGATAAGGGGAAGGTGACGGTTTTGCTGTCGCTTTTCGGTAGGGAAACCTCAGTAGAATTGGATCTTTCGGGAGCGGAAAAGATATAAAATGGCGAAGAAAATCAAGGCAATAATTAAGTTGCAGATTTCTGCAGGAAAGGCGACACCGGCTCCTCCGGTGGGGCCGGCATTGGGTCAACATGGCGTCAACATCATGTCTTTTTGCAAAGAATATAATGAGCGTACTGCTTCTCAGGAAGGCTATGTCATTCCTGCGGAGATTACTGTCTATGTGGATCGGTCTTTTACCTTTATAACTAAGGCGCCACCAGCTTCTGATTTGCTACGTCGCGCCCTGGGGGTGGAGAAGGGAAGTGGCAGGCCGGGAGTGGAAACAATAGGCTCATTGAGTAGAGATAAAATTCAGGAGGTAGCTCAAATCAAGATGAAGGATCTCAATGCTATTGACCTAAATAGTGCAGTGAAGATTATTGAGGGTACAGCTCGTGGCATGGGGATTAAGGTGGAATAAATGGTGAAACAAGGGAAGAAATATCAGGAAACCAGCAAGTTAGTAGATAGGTTGAGGCTTTATTCTCCTGCGGAGGCTGTTACTCTGGCCAAGAAAGCCTCCTATGCTGACTTTGATGAGACCGTAGAGCTTCATTTGAAAATGGGAGTGAACCCACGAAGTGCCGATCAACTGGTGCGGGGTGTGGCGGTGTTGCCTCATGGCTTGGGTAAGAAAATACGGGTATTGGTATTTACACAGGGTGAGGGAGTGAGACTGGCTGAAGAGGCAGAGGCTGACCATGTTGGCGCGGACGATCTTGTAAAGAAAATTGAGGAGGGGTGGCTTGACTTTGATGTGTCAGTAGCTACTCCTGATATGATGCCCAAGGTAGCAAAGCTGGGGCGTATTTTGGGAAGAAAAGGGCTCATGCCCAATCCTAAGTCAGGGACGGTGGTGGCGGTCCAGGATTTGCCCCGGGCGATCAACGAAGTTCGCCAGGGTAGAGTAGAATTTCGATTGGATAGAACTGCCATTATCCACGTGCCGATAGGCAAAATCAGCTTTGAAGAAGACAAGCTTTTGGAAAATCTATCGGCACTGGTAGAGGCTGTAGTGAGGGCCAAACCCAGTGGAGCCAAGGGGCAATATATAAAAAGCATAGCCCTGTCCAGTACGATGGGGGTAGGATTTAAGCTGGATGTTAAGCTGGCTATGGATTTGTTTGCCTAGCGAGAGTACACCGAAAGGTGTACAATATTTGTTGGTATATAGAGTGTCGGTGACGGCAAGTATCCTAAAAAAGGATTTAAAGCGTGTGCTTGCTGAGACGCGAGGGGTGATTAGCGGTAGTAATCCCTGTGTCTTGTGGGCGCGGGGATTATTGTTTTTATAAGGAAGGGCAAATGTTAAGAGAACAGAAAGCGAAGGCGGTAGACAAGCTGGCGGATAAGTTATCTCGTAGTACGATAGTTATCAGCACGAGCTATCAAGGTGTGGCGACAAAAGATGTAGCGGGCTTGCGTAGAACCCTCACCAGAGAAGGAATTGATTATTGCGTGGTGAAAAACACTTTGACTCGTCTGGCGGCCGATAAAGTCGGCAAGAGGGACGTTATGAATATCATTGAAGGGCCGGTAGCTCTGGCTTTTGCTTATGACGACGTGATTTGGCCGGCTAAAGTTTTGAGCAAATATATCAAAGCCGCTTCCCTGAACATGAGGATTGGGGGGGCGTTAGTGGGGGACAGGTTGCTTGGCGCCGATGAGGTTATTGGGCTGGCAGCTTTGCCTTCCAAAGAGGTTCTTGTTTCTCAGTTGTTGCAGCAGTTGCAGGTGCCCATAACAGGATTACATAATGTTCTAAGCTCCCCATTGCGAGGGCTGTTAAATGTGTTACAGGCCACAAAATACAAAAAAGATGTTTAATAAACTAAGGAGGAATGGATGTCACCAGAAGAGTTAGAAACGGTGGAAGAGCCCAAAGGGGAGACACAGGAGGTTCCCGAGAAAAAAGCCAAGGAAAAAGAAGAAGAAACTAAAAAGCCAGTTAAAGCGAAAAAAGAGACGGGCAAGACGATGAACAAGGAAGAGATTGTGGCAATGATCAAGGGAATGACAGTGCTGGAGTTGGCTGACCTCGTCAAAGCTCTTGAAGGAGAGTTTGGTGTCAGTGCAGCACCGGTTGCCGCCGCTCCCACGTCAGTTGCTCCTGCGGCAGAGCAGGCTGCGGAGGATTCTTCAGAGGAGCAGACGGAATTTACTGTCACTTTGAAGGAAATTGGTGAGAGCAAGATCAATGTTATTAAAGCCGTGCGTGAGGTTACATCCTTGGGATTGAAACAAGCCAAAGACCTGGTAGAGGCTGCCCCTCAGGTGGTGAAGGAAAATGTTTCCAAGGAGGAAGCGACAATCGTGAAGGATAAATTACAGGCCGCAGGCGCTGTTGTAGAAATTAAGTAAGAGAAGTAACAAATATGACGGTAGGCACTTGCCAGGTTATTTTAGGCTTGGGGTGTTTTTTCCTCATCCTGGGGGGAGTGCTTGTGCTCCATAACCGCAGGGAAAAGGGGAGGTATTACGATTCTCTGGCGTATCGCAGGGATTTGAAAGAATTTCTGACAGGGGAGCCCGAACGATCCTGGTTAAGTGCCTGGAAAATAGGAGGGATGGTTTCCTTGTTGCTGGGAGGGTTGCTGGCAATAGCCGGCGGTGTTTTATGGTTGGTTCTTTATTAAGTGCCAGGCCGCCTTCCACTTTTTGATAAACTCTGCTTCAACGATGATATCCGGTCCGCTTCTGTGTACTCGCGTGGGAGATAATGTCAGAGCCTGATCAATATCTACCGTGTTCAGGTCTCCAATCGCCTCGATGCCTCTGCCTATAATTTTGGGAGCTATAATCATTATCACTTTATCAGCAAGGCCTGCCTGCAGGAAGGAAGTAATCGTGGTTGCGCCCCCTTCCACCAGCAGGGAAGCAATATTTCTTTCTCCCAGTATGCCGAGTAAATCCGGCAGGGAAATTCCTCCGTTTTTGTCTTCTCGCACTACTAGAACTTCTACGCCGGCGGTTTTTAATTCTGCCAGCTTTGTCCTGTCGGCCTGTGCTGTAGTGGCGATAAGAGTGGGGGCGACAATTTGCTCTTTGAGGACCTTAGCTCCCAGGGAGATTTTTAGTTTGCTATCCAGCACAATGCGGAGAGGGTTTTTGCCTTTAACCAGGCGGGTAGTAAGTTCAGGATTATCCAGGAGAACAGTATTGATGCCAACCAGGATGCCGTCGTTAATGGATCGCAGCCTGTGTGCCAGTTTTTGTGAGGGAGGTGAGCTGATCCACTGCGAATTTCCGCTGGCAGTGGCAATTTTGCCGTCTAAGGACTGGGCATATTTCAGTGTAACGAAAGGGATTCGGGAAGAGATATATTTCCAGTAGGCTTCGTTGAGCTTGTGGCATTCATTTTCGAGGACGCCAACTTCTGTCTCTATGTTGTGCTGGCGGAATATTTTTATGGCTTTACCGGCAACCAGGGGATTGGGATCTAACGTGCCAATAACCACTTTGCTGAACTTGCTTTCCAGAATAGCTTCTGTGCAGGGTGGGGTTTTTTTTTCATAGTGACAACATGGCTCCAGCGTGACATAAAGAGTCGCCTTTTCTGTTTGCCCTTTCGCGTCTCGTATGGCGTCAATTTCAGCGTGGTCTCCGCCATAATAGTGATGATAGCCTGTTCCCATGATCGTATTATCTTTCACTACCAGTGCTCCCACCATAGGGTTCGGGCTTACTCTACCCGCACCTTTACGCGCCAGGAGCAGAGCCTTTTTTATGTAATATTCATTCGAGAGTGTTGTTTTATCGTTCATAGAACTGCCTTCTTTACGGAGATTTATTTCTCTCCCAGCGCGGCAGCGATAGCATACTGTTTGCTATCGGAAAGGCTCACGGAAAAACCTTTGAAATGCGCTTCACAGGCTCGCTCGCGAGCTTTTCCGTGTAATCGTACCAGCGGTTTGCCGCTAGCATCGGCCAAGATTTCAATTTCGCGCCAGGCGATTTCTCCAGCGCCACTGCCCAGAACTTTCATTATGGCTTCTTTGGCAGCAAACCTGGAAGCCAGAGAAGGAATTCTTTTACGGCAGGCGTTTATTTCGTCTGTCGTATAAACTTTCTCGAGAAAATGGGCTCCCCACCTCTCAACGGCGGTGCCGATGCGGTCTATTTCTATGATATCAACCCCGATAGCATTCATTTTGAACAATCTTTCCGTGCAAAATCATTTTTGGTTGTCAGCATATGCGTGGCAGCAGGTCTCCTGAAAGCATGTCCAGCATTCGCGACGATCCCAGGCGCGTTTTCATTATCGTCTTTCCTGCGTGTTCCGCGGTTATTTCGCCAATAATTGCTGCGTCTTTTCCACAAAGGTTCCGTTTCATGCTGGCCAGTATTTTATCAGCCTCGCTTGATTCAACCACGGCCACCAGTTTTCCTTCATTGGCAATATATAGAGGATCAAGCCCAAGCAGTTCACAGGCGGCGCGCACTGCTTCTTTTACCGGTACGGCAGCTTCATTTATAAAAATACCTTTTTGTGATTGAGTGGCGATTTCATTGAGAGTGGTAGCTAGCCCTCCTCTTGTCGGGTCACGCAAGCAACGGATAGTGGAAGAAACCTCTAACATTTGTTGAACCAGTTTGTTTAATGGCTGGCAGTCGCTTTCTACAGGTACGGAGAATTTTAGGCCTTCACGCAGGCTCATTATAGCAATACCATGGTCTCCGATAGTGCCACTCAAGATAATTTTATCCCCTATTCTGGCACCTGCTCCAGAGACATTGATGTCATCGGGGACAATGCCTATTCCCGCAGTGTTGATGAACAGCTTATCTGCCTGCCCGTGGCTTACTACCTTTGTATCTCCTGTGATTATTTGGGTGCCTGTCTCGTCGGCTGTAGCTTTTATTGATTGTAATACCTGTTCAAGTTCCTTCATAGGCAGCCCTTCTTCTATGATCAACGCAAGGCTCATGTAAAGGGGTACTGCTCCGCTCATGGATAGGTCGTTAACGGTACCGCAGACAGCCAGTTTCCCGATGTCTCCTCCCGGGAAGAAGAGGGGGTTCACTACATAACTATCAGTGGTAAAAGCTATGCGCCCTCCGACCTCAAACACTGCTGAGTCGTCCAGCTTAGCCAATACAGGATTGGACAGGAAGGGAAGAAACCTGTTTTCTACCAGCTCATGACTTAGTTTACCACCGCTGCCATGAGCCAGGAGAATGATGTCGTTCTCATCTTGTGTCATGCTGCGTCGTGTTCTTTCTCTGGGCGGCGATACTGGTAATAAGCGGCACATGCCCCCTCGCTGGATACCATGCAGGGGCCTATCGGTTTTTCGGGAGTGCATGCCTTGCCAAAAAGCGGACATTCCACCGGCGTAGCCGTGGCACGAAGGATGTCTCCGCAGCGGCAAGCCTTATTTTCTCTGGCAGGCTTCATGTTTATTTTGAAAATTTTGGCGGCATCAAAGCATTGATACGTTGCTTTAATTCGCAGGCCACTGCAGGGCACGGTGCCAATGCCTCTCCACACAGTGTCCGCTGGCTCAAAAACCTCATTCATCAATTTTAGAGCAGGTTTGTTACCTTCTGGCTTTATTGCTCGAGAGTAGGCAATTTCCATCCGGGGGGAACCGTTTTCAATCTGTTTTACCAGCTTGTACACGCAGAGCAGGATGTCCAATGGTTCAAAACCCGAAATTGCGCAGGCAATTTTATATTCACGAGATATAAATTCGTATGGCCGGGAACCCGTGATGACGCAGACATGCCCAGGGCAGATGATGCCGTCGATCTTTACCTCGCCACTTTCCAGCAGCGCTCTTATGACAGGAGGGGTTAACTTGTGACAGGAGAGCACGGAGAAGTTTTCGATCCCTTCTTTTTGGGCACGCAATATTGCGGCAGCCACAGTGGGAGCTGTAGTTTCAAAACCGATGCCGATGAAAATTACCGCCTTCTCAGGATTATTCCTGGCTATCTCCAGCGCATCCGTAGTGGAATAAACAATTCTGATATCTGCGCCCCTGGCTCTGGCTTGCTGCAGGCTGGAGTAACTGCCGGGCACTCTTATCATGTCGCCGAAGGTAGTGACGATGGTGTTGGGCAACAGGGACAGGGCGATGGCTTTATCCAGGTCGGCGTTTGCTGTGACGCATACAGGACATCCAGGCCCGGAGCGCATCTCAATATTTTCGGGCAGCAACTGACGCAGTCCGTACCGCATAATAGCGTGAGTATGCCCACCACAGAACTCCATTAGCTTAATTGGTATTGTAGAAAGAGTGGCGATTTCGCTCGCTATCTTTCCAGCTAACTCGTTGTCCTGGTATTCGTCAACGAATTTCACTCCAGGCTTGCCATCTCCTCCAGCAGTTTCAGGGTTTCTCCGGCTTCGGCTTCGTCCACGATGCCTATAGCGTACCCTGTATGAAGCAGGACATAGTCTCCCTCTTTGACTGAAGGAGTGAGAATTATGTTGGCCTGTCGTCTTACGCCGGAGATTTCTATCTCTGCCTCATCGCCATCTACGGAAATCACTTTTACCGGTATTGCCAGACACATCTTACTTTAGCCATTTTATCTCAAACTCGTTGCTTGATACAAATGGTTTCCTTATGTGGAGAAGGTGTGCTTGGAGGGATGGTTACTTTTGCGGGAGGATATGTTATCGAGGTTATTCCGCGAAATTGGCGATGACCGCCTGCCCCAGCGATATGCCGCCGTCGTTGCAGGGACACTGCCTGTGGAGAATTACCTGAAAGCCACTTTCCTTTAACAGCCCGGCTGTCTTACTAAGCAGCAGGCGGTTCTGAAACACTCCTCCGCTCAAAGCCACTTGTTCAATGCCGCTTTCTTGGGCAATCAAGCAGCACATCTCATCTGTCATGCGGGCAATGGTGTCGTGGAAACTGGCTGCTATTCTGGTGACAGGCACATCCCGTTTCATATCCTCCAGTATTGCTGTCAGTAGTCCGCTTATCTGTATTATCTTCATTCCCTTTTCTCTGATTATATGGTAGGGATAGTTTTCTTTGTTGGTACTGTCTCTGTGAGCGGCCATCTCCAGTTCCACAGCGGCCTGCCCTTCGTAGTATGCCTGGCTTCTTATACCAAGCAGTGCCGAGACGGCGTCGAATAGCCGCCCCATGCTGGAAGTTAAGGGAGTATTCAGTTTTTTTGTGATTTGTTGCTTGAGGATGTTCAGTTCAATTTTATCTATGCCGTTGATGGTAGAAGGAAGGGTTAGCGCAGCTTCTCCTAATAGGCTGAAGAGGTAAGCTACAGCGATGCGGTAGGGTTTTTTTGTAGACATATCTCCGCCGGGTAGAGGGAGGTATTCCAGGTGGCCTGCTCTGGTGTAATTCTGATAATCAGCTACCAGGAATTCTCCTCCCCAGATGTTGCCGTCCGCCCCCAGTCCGGTGCCGTCAAAAACTACCCCGATCACAGGGGACCAGATACCATTGTCTGCCATACAACTGGCCACATGCGCATGATGGTGTTGTACAGGAATGCGTTTTAATCCGGGGAGTTCCCTCTCCAGTGCGTATCCGGTAGAGGGATAATCGGGATGAAGGTCGTGGGCAATGATTTCAGGATGGATGTGGAATAAATTTTCGTACAGGGAGATAGTATTGCGGAAATGCTCCATAGTCTCCAGATTTTCCATATCCCCGATATGTTGACTCAAGAAGGCGTGGTGCCCTCTGGTCAAACAGAAAGTATTTTTCATCTGTGCCCCGCAGGCCAGGATTTGACGGCACGAGAAAGAGAGTGGAAGGGGAAAAGGAGCATAACCCCGTGAACGCCTGATAATCTGGAAATGTTTTTGTTCTACCATGACAACGCTATCGTCGTAACGCGCATATATATCCCTGTCGTGGAGAAGAAAATAATCGGCAATTCCTTTGAGGTGCGTAACCGCTTCATCATTATCCCGGGCGATGGGCTCTTCGCTGATATTTCCGCTGGTCATTATTAAGGGCAATCCAGTGTCTTTGAGTAGAATATGGTGTAAAGGGGTGTAAGGGAGCATCACTCCCAGGTATTCCTGCTTCGGCGCGGTCAGCGAGGATATACTGGAATGTTCCCTGTTCCATTTCAATAGAACTATCGGGCTTTGCGGCGAAAGGAGCAGTTTCTCCTCTTCTTCCGATAAAGAACAGTGTTCTTTTACCTCTGTGATGGACGGTATCATCACCGCCAGGGGCTTGAAAGGGCGATTTTTTCTCTGTCTTAATTTTCTGATGGTTGCTTCGCTGGTGGCGTCGCAGGCTAAAAGGAAGCCTCCTAATCCCTTGATCGCCACGATTTTGCCCTCTTGTAGAAGCTGGCTGGTGTGGCGCATAGCGTCAGGAGTGAATATGTGGACACCACTAGCATCGACAAGCTCAACCTGTGGGCCACATTCAGGGCAGGCGTTTGGCTGGGCATGGAAGCGGCGATTTCCCGGATCGCTGTATTCCTCCTTGCACTGAGAGCACATCTGAAACTTGCGCATTGTGGTTTTCTCGCGGTCATAAGGCATTTCCTCAACGATAGTAAAGCGTGGTCCGCAGTTGGTGCAATTTGTGAAGGGATAGCGGTAGCGCCTGTCGTCGGGGTCGGAAAACTCTTTCAGGCAATCCTGGCAGGTGGTGATATCCGGGGAGACAAGCTGAAATTTTTGTTTGTCGCTGGTGCTATGGCGGATTTCAAAATGCTGGTAGCCTGACGAGAGTTGATATCTGATGGTTGTCCCTTCAATTTTGGCCATGGGAGGGGATTGTGTTCGCAGGTCATTGTAAAACCGATCAACGCTTGCGGCATCTCCCTCGATATCGATCCTGACATCCTCTGAGGTATTATAAACGCATCCCTTTAGTTTGTAGGCCGATGCCAGCTTGTAGACGAAAGGCCTGAAGCCAACTCCCTGTACGACCCCATATACTCTGATATGCGCTGCTTTAAGCGTAGCCATAAACGGTGATCATCCGAATTCCCTCCAGTTTAATTATAGCTGGCAAGGTAGCCTCTTAGGAAACTTACCTTCAAGTTCCTCAGATTTCCCTGGATAGGATTGCTTGAAGTTCTGGCAATTTTTCCTGGACTTCTGCTGATAATTTTAGTCCCCAATCCATGTTTTGTGGTTCAATTCCTAAAATAACGGTTTCCTGTGGCCCCTTGCCTAATTTCTGTAATAATTTCAGACTATCCAATATGTTTGCATAGTGCAGAGATAGGTTTGCAGGGGACAGTCCTGCTGTCACATCATCAACACTCAGGCGGTATGTCGTACCAGGCGGTTTACCACCCTTAACTGCGTCAACGATGATCAGTTTGCTGGCATCTTCTACCAGAGACGCGAATTCAGGACACAAACCTCCGTCTATGGTTTCAGCGTTGTGATGTCTCAAGTAGTCTTTATCCAGCGTTTGTATGAAGTGTATGCCTATCCCCTCATCCCCCAAAAGCAAGTTACCGATACCCAATATGACAACTTTGGGATAGATTTTCTCTTCCGTCATAATCCCTTTTTGCTTTTGCAAGCTGGTTTTCCAGGTAACAGCTGTACGCGAGCCATTCATTTTTGCCTGCCCTAAAACGGGATGTGGACTTTTCGCTACTGCGTAAATTTTACTTTCAAAAAGTGTGTTGAGCAGGAGATGCACGGGTCATAAGCACGCACCAGCATTTCCAGGCGCAAAGTTATTTCTTCCTGAGATTGGTCAATGATTTCTGGCACTAGCGTCTCCATGTCTTTTTGGATATTGTTGTGGTTCTGGTTTGTGGGAATGACACAGTTGGCGTTGACCAGAATGCCCTTATCATCATAGGTATAATCGTGGAAGAGAATTCCCCTGGGAGCTTCCACGGCACCTATTCCTCGTCCTGCCCTGACCTTCACGGGTGGCTTCTCTCCACGCAATCCTCGAACCGTTAGCTTGTCGATCAAGTTTATGGCATCCTCGATAACATGAATGGTTTCCACTATTTGTGCAATGCTTATCATGTATGGATTGTGGCAAATAGCTTTAAGGCCCAGTTCCTCTGCTGCCTTTTGTGCCGCTGGCGAAAGTTGCCGGGCATTGTTATTAAAACGGGCAAGCGCTCCTACCATGTAGGAATCACGATTATGCTTGCTGAACTTTGCCGTAGAATGTGGCACACAAAATTCATTGGTAATGTCTAGATAACTATTGATGGAGGTGCTTCCTGTATCCGTAGAAGCGATGTCGCCGTTAATGAAGGCGTATTCTTTAGGATCTTTGAGCGCTATATACTCTGTTTCTCGGGTGAAGTTCGGTATTTCGAGCCCTTTAAATAGCTTTACCGTTTCCTGCATATCATCCATCGCCTGAACAAGCTTTTGCCGCATGGCTTTTAGCTCACTAACTTCAGGCAGTTTTGCGAAACCCCCTACCACGCAGGTTAGAGGATGGGTTTTTCTGCCACCGATCAAATCAGCCAGGTCATTTGCCAATTTTTTCAAGCGCAATGCCCTGAGAACTACCTCCGTATGAGTATCAACCAGCGGGAAAACGCTGCCTACCCCCAGAAAATCTGGAGCCGCCAGAAAATAAAAATGCAACACATGGCTTTGTAGCGTCTCTGCATGAAACAAAAGCTTGCGCAAAAGCAATGTCTGCTCGCTTATTTCCACGCCGAAAGCGGCTTCCGTTGCCTGGATTGACGCGGTAGAGTGGGCAATGGAACAGATGCCGCAGATCCTGGGTGTCATCCAGGTGACATCCTCGTAACTTCTGCCTCTGAACATGGCCTCAAAGAAACGTGGTGATTCAGGTATGGACCAGATTATTTCCTCCAGCTTGCCGTTTCGGGCATTGACCGTGATATTGCCATGCCCTTCGACTCTGGTGACGTGATGAACATTTATATTTAACTCTTTCATTTCGATACCTCCAGATACCCGTTGAAATGCCTGAATCTTTCCAGTATGTCTGCGGTGGTTAATCCATGCTTTTGCAAGATCTCTTTCTCGGAATCGATATTGGGGTCGTTTACCAGCCCGCGGCAGCCCCAGCAATGGCGACCGCTGGTGACGCAGATAGCCTTACATCCTGCTCGTGTCACCGGTCCCAGGCAGGTCTCCCCCTTTTCGAAGACGCAGACATTTCCAGCCAGCTTGCATTCCACGCAGACAGGGTAATTTGGCAAACGAGCTTTCTTGTTCAGCAACAAGGCTTTAACCAGGGTGATGAACTCGTCCTTGTTCATGGGGCATCCGGGGAGATAATAATCTACAGGGACAACGGCATCCACCGGTCGGGCAGGAATCGTGTCGTAGTAGTGGGCAGCATCGCCATAAACGATCTTGAGGTTTTCTTCCATGGTCCGAAAGTTTTTCAAACAATTGATGCCGCCCAGACAGGCGCATGTTCCCATAGCTATCAGTACTGCTGCCTGTTTCCTGATCTTCTTGATTCTGCTTATCCCCGCTTCCGTGGTAATCGCTCCATCTATGAAAGCTATATCGTAATCATCGCTTTTTTCAGTCATAGCCTCCCTAAAGTTGACAATATCTACCAGTTTCAAGAGTTCCACCAGTTCGCCTTCAAAATTGAGAACTTCCAGCTGGCAACCTTCACAACTGGTAAAATCGAAAAACCCTATTTTTGGTTTCATCTAAAGCGCCTCCGTCAGTTTGTCTTTCTTTATTCTGGCGTAGCTGAAAACTGGGCCTTCCTGGCACACATAAACGCCGTTAATCTGGCAATGGCCGCATTTACCGACGCCGCATTTCATTCTCCGTTCCAGTGACATTAATATTCGCTCGTCGGGGATGCCTTTCTTTTGACATTCGCCTATCACGAATTTGTACATTACGGGAGGGCCGACGGTAACAGCAAAAGTGTTCTGGGGAATGATCTCTATTTGGGAAAAAAGAGTAGTGACGGGGCCGATAGTTCCTCCCCATTTCTCATTTCCTATATCTACAGTTTCCAGTAATTCGACATCTTCCATTACCTGCCACCTCTCCAATTCGTTGACCAGCATTCTTTCGTCTGCCGTTTTGCTGCCGGAGAGGATTATTAACCTGCCGAAGTTTTTTCTGTTATCTACGACGTAATTAATGAGGGAGCGCAGGGGAAATAGCCCTATGCCTCCTGCTATGAACAGGAGGTCCTTTCCTGTAAATTCGTCTACAGGAAAGCCATTGCCAAAGGGACCGCGTATGCCCACAGTGGCTCCTTTGCTGAGCCTGTGCAGAGCATTGGTCACGTCGCCAACGGCACGTACTGCCAGCTCAAAGGCTCCTTTTTTGGTTGGTGATGACGAGATGGAAATAGGCATTTCCCCTATGCCGAAGATGGAGATTTCTACGAATTGCCCCGGTTTATGCCCGAGTTCCTTGCTGTCCTGAAATTTAAACTCGAAGAGCTTTTCCTTCTGGGCGATAGTTTCGATACTGGTTATCTCAGCTACGCGAGGCAGATAGAGGGATTTTCCCTCGGATAGGTTTTTTGTCATTTCGACTCTCCCCTCATTAGATTGAAAGTTTCTGCCGGGCTGGCAATTTCGGCCAGGCAGGCGGAAGCACATCTTCCGCAGCCAACACATCCCGGCTTGCCAAATCTTTCCATGATATATTTCCCTTTGCGATACATGCGGTGGCGATAACGACTTGTTTTATCGTCTCTGAAGTTGCCTCCACCAGCTACTGCGGCGAAGTCAACCAGCATGCAGGCATCCTTTTGGCGATAACGTTCCCCTTCTACGAGATCGAGTTCTATGTCGTCCTGCACATCAAAACAGAAACAGGTAGGACATACCATTACGCAGGAGCCGCAACTGAGACAAGCTTCGCTTCTCTCTTCCCATAATGAACTGTTCCACGACTTGTCCAGAAGCTGAGGCAACTTTTCGAGAGGTGTATCCAGAGCTACCTTGTACTGCCCGAGCGCCTTTTGACGTTCCTCTTCTTTCCGCTTTAGCTCCACCTGTGTAGCTTCTTGCGTGTCAGGACAGCCCTTCAATAATGCCTGTCCCCTCTCGCTTCCGATAGCGATAACATAACTGTCCCCGATATCAGTCAGTAGCAGGTCATATCCTTTGTCGGTGAAGGCTGTGTCCATGCTAGGACAAAAAGCATTGGGGTTAGGATTGAGGCAATCAACGCCTATGATAGTGGCGGCCTCTCTTCTGCTCAGGTAATTAGTATCGAGATTATCGGTGGAAAATGCTGTGTCCAGAAGTTCGATAGCCTTAATGTCATACGGATGTACCCCGAAAAGAATGAATGGATTGGCTTCTATGACAGGGGAGGCAACAGGCCGTTCTGCGATGTTGAATTTCAACAGCGCTTCTCTTTGAGGGAGCAAATACATACTCGGGGGAAGCAGGGTAATGTCGTAGTCAAGACATACTTCCTCGGCGTCGGCGATTTTGCCGAAAGCATATTTGCCTTCTTTCTTTTTTACCCCCACTATTTCCTCCCCTCTACTGAGCAGGGTATTGATGAATATATTCAAGTTCTGCTTGGAAAGTACTTTTTCTGTCACTTGCCCTCCTTTAGCTTGTTTTTAATCTCTGCTTATAACTATCTATTTCGC
>DKFF01000001.1 GCA_002452795.1 Dehalococcoidia bacterium UBA6803 | reverse complement strand
GGTCGATACGGTGGTCGACGCTGTTTATCGACAGGAGATCGCGTGTAATCATACGGCTACACATTTACTCCAGGCGGCGATGAGAGAAATTTTGGGGAGTCAAGTTTTCCAGAAAGGATCGCAGATTGAAGCGCAGAGGTTCAGGTTCGACTTCTCCTATTTCTCTCCTATAACTAGGACACAGCTCTTAGAAGTCCAGAGGTGGGTTAATGGCTGTATTCGCCGGAACCTGCCTGTAAAAACTAAACTGGTCTCTTATAGCAAGGCTATTGCTGATGGTGCCATTGCTCTTTTTGAAGAAAAGTACGGGGAGATGGTCAGAGAGGTAGAAATTGGAGATCCTGCAGAGAGCAGGGAACTTTGCGGCGGCACTCACATTGGTTCGACAGGAGAAATCGGGCTTTTCCTTATTGCTAATGAAAGCAGCATCGGTACGGGCTTGCATCGAATTGAGGCAATGACAGGAAAGTGGGCAGAGCTGTACATGGAGAAACAGCTTGATGTGCTAACTTCTATTATCGATGAAACTAAAAGTTCTTTTGACGAAGTGGAAACCAAAGTGCAAATGTTGCTTGACGAGCTAAACAATGAACGCAAGCACGCTCTTCTAGCAGAGAGAAAACTGGCAAATAGCCTGGTGAACTCTTTGTCGGAGCAGGCAGTGAGGGTAGGCGAGATTAATATGCTTTCGGCTAAAGTACCATCTTTTACTATGCCTATTTTTCGGGAAATGGGAGATCTTCTCCTTGCTAAATTGGAAAGCGGGATAATAGTTTTAGCTATGTCTTCCGGCAAAAAGCCAACTTTCTTGGTCATGGTTACACCTGATCTCGTGCAAAAAGGGTTTCATGCAGGAAAAATCATTAAGCAGATAGCGGAGGTTGCCGGGGGTAGTGGAGGAGGCAAAGCAAACATAGCCCAGGCAGGAGGAAAACTTGCGGACAAAATTGACGAAGCGCTGAACATGGTTGAGGAAATCATCGCGTCACAAAGGATAGGAAATAAAAATGCGTAGCCTGGGAGTTGATCTTGGTGGAAAGAGAACAGGCCTGGCAATAAGTGATCCTACAGGCACTATTGCCTTTCCCCTGGATACGATCGTTTGTCAGGATAGGCAGGTTCTTCTGGAAAAAATCGCAAGAATTGCCATTCAATATCAGGTAAAATATGTCGTCGTCGGCGTGCCGTATAGTATGGACGGTAGGGTAGGAGAACAAGCGCAAAAAGCGCAGAATTTTGCAGAGAAACTATCCCTGCGAACTGAAGCCGAAGTTAAAATGTGGGATGAGCACTTATCCACCGTCGTCGCAGAGCAATTGTTGACAGAAGCGGGAGTTAAAGACGACAACAAAAAACAGAAACTGGACGCGGCGGCCGCTGCTGGCATTTTGCAAGGATTTCTAGACAGCTTGCAACCATAGGTTTTATGAAAAAGTTTATCAGCCTGATAGGTTTCCCCGTGGCTCACTCTATTTCCCCCTATTTTCAACAGGCCGCCCTGGATCATTTTCATCTGGATATTGAATATCGTGTGCGGGAGATATACCCAGAAAAACTTGCTGAAACGATAAATAGTTTACGGCAGGGAGAGCATGTCGGGGCCAACATAACCGTGCCCTATAAAGAAAAGGTCTTGCCTTTCCTGGATGAAATTGATGATATGGCAAAAGCGGTCGGCGCTGTCAATACCATAGTTAAAAGAGGTGATTGTCTGGCTGGATACAATACTGATATTCACGGCTTTTTAACTGCGCTACGCAGAGAAGGAAACTTTGATCCGGCAGGGAAGACTCTGGCTGTTCTGGGAGCAGGGGGAGCGGCACGGGCAGTAAGTTTCGCCCTGATATCTCAGAAAGCGAAGTTTCTCAAAATCATTAATCGTTCACTCAAACGAGCGGAGGACATGGCCGCTTCACTTCGGATATACATGGGAAAAACTGGTTTACAGAGCAAGATTTCTGTTTTGCCATGGGAAAGCACCGCAGCGGAACAGACTTTCAAAGACACTCAATTAATAGTGAATTGCACTACTGCCGGAACAATTCATACCTCTCAGCAGGGGATCTCTCCGTTATCAGCCAGAGTAATTCCCGCCGGTATTCTGGTCTACGACCTGGTATATAATCCCCCCATGCCTCCTTTTTTGAGAATAGCTCGGGCAGCGGGAGCCAATATACTTGGTGGTTTGCCTATGCTAGTATATCAGGGTGCTGCCGCTTTCACTCTCTGGGTTGAAAAAGAGGCTCCTCTTGACATAATGTTTTACAGCGCTGCGGAGGCATTAAACGCATGAAAAGAAAAGGTTCTTCGATTTATCTGCTCCTTCTTCTCGCCATATTAACATTGTTTTTCCCGGGCTGCGTATCAGTAGGGGAGAAGGTGGTGGTAATACCTCTTACCGGGTCTATCACTTCAGGAGGGGCACCTTCTTTTTTCAGCGCAGTCATTACTCCGGGACTGGTTAGAGAACAGCTGGAGAGAGCAAGCAATGAACCCTCCGTAAAGGCCATTGTGCTGCGCATAGAAAGTCCTGGGGGGCTGGTGGCACCCTGTCAGGAAATTCAGTACGAGATAGAAAAGGCCAAGGAATGCAAACCTGTCGTCGTGAGCATGGGCAGTCAGGCAACTTCCGGAGGGTATTACATTTCCGCCAAAGCCAACAAAATAGTGGCTCTTCCCACTACAATGACGGGAAGCATAGGGGTTATCTCCCAGATTCCTGTTTTGGAGGGATTGTACGAAAAATTAGGAATAGACTGGCAAATATTCAAGGGTGGTAGATATAAGGATATGTATGCAGGAATAAGAGAGTTGCTGCCAGAGGAAAAAATAATCATGCAGCAAATGGTTGACGAATATTATGAACAATTTATTGCTGTAGTGGCGGAGGGTAGGAATTTAAGCAAAGACGAAGTTAGAGAACTGGCCACCGGCCAGATTTACACCGGCACGGAAGCTAAAAAGTTGGGACTTGTTGATGAATTGGGAGGATTGAGTACCGCCATAGATCTTGCGGCACAATTAGCGGGGATACAATCCCCCCAGGTGGAAACCTATTCACAAAGTAGCCGCTCGCCCTTAGATTTTCTGCTGGGTGCCGGCGTGGAGGACGCGCAGATGCTTGCTGAAATGAAGGCGTTGGGATTGAACGAGGAAGATATTATTTTGTTGAATGCCTTAAAACAGGCATATCCTGTGCCACAATATTTTTATTAAGGCAGAGTTATGGGGCAGTTTCGTTTTTTTACCGCCGGGGAATCTCATGGGAAGGGATTGTTAGCTGTTGTGGAGGGGATGGTAGCCAACCTTCCACTGGATAGCAGGTCTATTGACCTGGAGCTAAAACGCCGTCAGACCGGCTATGGTCGCGGTGCCCGTATGGCTATCGAGAATGATAAAGTGGAAATTCTTTCGGGCGTGCGGCATGGATGCACCATGGGTAGCCCCATCTCTCTATTCATTCCCAACCAGGACTGGCAAAATTGGCAGAAGGCGATGAGCTGCGAACCTGTAGAGGAAATGAGTGACACCATAACTCGTCCTCGCCCTGGACACGCTGACCTGGCAGGGGCGATTAAATACAACTTTAAAGATATCAGGCCTGTCCTGGAGCGAGCCAGTGCCCGGGAAACGGCCGCCAGGGTGGCGGTTGGTGCTGTGGCCAGAGAATTCCTGAAAGCTTTCGGCATCGCCATTCGTAGTTACACAATAGCTGTTGGTGCATGTATCGGCAAAGACCAAAATTTAAACCATATAGACTGGCAGCAAGTAGAAAGATCTCCTTTGCGTTGTGCCGATAGCAAAGCGGAAAAACTTATGCTGGTTGCTATTGATGAAGCAAAGGCACAGGGAGACACCCTGGGAGGAATTTCTCGAATTATAGCAACAGGGCTGCCGCCAGGTTTGGGAAGCCACGTGCAGTGGGATCGCCGTCTTGATGGTAATATCGCCCGTGCCATGATGAGTATTAATGCCGTCAAAGGGATAGAGATAGGTACCGGCTTTGCTCAGGCAGGCCTCAAGGGCTCGCAAGTGCATGACACGATAGCGTCCGCAGAGCCTGACGCAATTCCTAAACCAAGCGAGTTCCCGTGGCGACGTCTCAGTAATCATGCAGGCGGCATTGAAGGCGGTATCAGCAATGGCGAGGATATCATATTTCAGATAGCCATTAAGCCTATTGCTACTCTTGCCAAGCCTTTGTCTTCTTTGGATTTGCGTGATGGTAGTCAAGTTGAGGCTCATTATGAACGCAGCGATATTTGCGTTGTCCCCGCCACTGGCGTAATTGCCGAAGCAATGCTGGCTATAATTTTGGCTGACGCCTGCCTTGATAAATTCGGTGGAGACAGTTTGAGTGAAAGCACGGCAAATTATCGTAAATACTTAGAGGGCATATCTTTGTGGGAAAGGCATGATTAATGCAGAAAACCAGTATTGTTCTTACGGGTTTTTCGGGCAGCGGCAAGTCCGCTATAGCAAAAAAGGTTGCCAGACTTCTGAAATGGGATTTTGTTGATACTGATGCCGAAATAACAAAGATCATCGGCAAACCGATATTTGAGTTTTTCCTGCAGGAAGGCGAGGAGGCATTTAGAAGAATAGAAAGCGACCTTGTTAGGAAAATTTATCAACGAAAACGAATAGTAATAGCCACTGGTGGAGGGACTGTTGTTGACCAGCAAAATCGTGAATTGCTCGAGCAAAACGGGCTATTCGTTTTATTGGAAGCCAGGCCGGAAACAATCCTCAAGCGTTTGTTTCCGGAGGAAGACACCAGCTCCGGAACAGAGATACGCCCCCTTCTTTCCGGAGATAATCAACTGGATCGCATAAAGCAGCTCAAGGCCCTCAGACAGCCTTTCTATGCAATAGCCGACTGGACGATTCACACAGACACTTTGAGCATCGAGCAGGTAGCTCAAGAAGTAATAAGAGCATGGCGGTTTTTTGGTTCTTCCTTCATTGACGACAATATCGGTGAAGATATTGCCTGTGAAGTGAGGACTGGAGAAAGAGCATATCCAATATTCGTTGGACATGGTTTGCTGAATAAGCTGGGCAGCATGCTCAAAGAAATGGGGCTGGATGGGTCGGTTTACATAATCAGTGATGATAACGTTTTCCCCATTTACGGACGAGCAGTGGAAAATACTTTGAAACAAGCCGGTTTTGCGGTGCAATCCCTCGTTTTCGCCGCCGGAGAGGAAACTAAAAGTTTTGCCTCTGCCATCAAAGCATACGATTTTCTTATCC
The DNA here is from genome assembly GCA_002452795.1 of Dehalococcoidia bacterium UBA6803. Lineage (GTDB taxonomy): Bacteria > Chloroflexota > Dehalococcoidia > GIF9 > AB-539-J10 > UBA6803. The sequence continues at coordinate 4,464 of DKFF01000001.1, read as the reverse complement.
AGCGGCACGTAGAACGCACCGATATCATTGTTGCTCTGGGTGGGGGAATGATAGGAGATCTGGCAGGCTTTATAGCTGCCACTTGTTTGCGGGGTCTGCCCTGGGTTCAAGTATCCACCAGCCTGGCAGCCATGGTGGATGCCAGCATCGGCGGCAAGGTGGCTGTTAACCACCGCAACGGGAAAAATCTTATCGGCGCTTTTTATCAGCCATGGTTTGTCTTAAGCGATATTCAAACCTTGTCAACGTTGCCCAGTCGCGAGCTTCTCTCAGGATGGGCTGAGGTGATCAAATATGGACTTATCAAAGACAGGGATTTTTTTGAATTTTTGGAGTTTAGCGCAGCCAGCCTTATAGAAATAAAACAGGGACCGGTTATTGAAGCGATCAGGCGCAGCGCTGCTATTAAGGCACAGATAGTCAATGACGACGAGAAGGAACAGGGAACAAGGGTTATTCTAAACTATGGGCATACGCTGGCTCATGGGCTGGAAACAGCCTCTTGCTATAGTCAATTTCTTCATGGTGAAGCAGTGTCTATCGGCATGACCGGGGCGGCGATGCTGAGCCAGCGGTTAAAATTCTTGTCCCATGATATCGTCAAGCGACAAGAAAATATCTTGAAGAATTTCCAGTTGCCGACAAGTTTTACTGGAGTGGAGATACCAGAGATAACAAAAGCTATTGAGATGGATAAAAAGAACAAACAAGGTTCTGTCCGCTGGGTTCTCTTGGAAGATATAGGTAAACCATTTATTCATAACGAAATTTCCGCTCAAGATGTATCGGATGTTCTGGAAAAATTAAAGCGCAAGTAAGGCGCCGTATTATTACAGGAAAAACTGGAGAAATAGAGCATGCTTAAAAATCATTATTGCGGAGAATTAAGACGGGCGCATGTTGGGCAAGAGGTTACCCTGGCTGGCTGGGTACACCGCCGACGTGACCATGGCGGCATGATATTCATTGACCTCCGCGATGAAAAAGGCATAGTGCAGGTAATTTTTGATCCACGAGTCTCATCAATAGCGCATGAATCAGCCGGTACACTGCGTAACGAGTATGTGATCCAGGTTACGGGCAAGGTTTCTCTTCGCCTGGAAGGGACCGAAAATACAAATCTGGCTACAGGGGATATTGAGATCGCCGCTGAAAGGATTGTCATCTTCAACCCCTCCAAAACACCACCGTTCTATGTCAATGAGGATGTAGAGGTGGAAGAGAGCCTTTGCCTCAAAAACCGTTACCTGTATTTAAGAAGAACCCGAATGAAAAATAATATTAATCTTCGCTATCAAGCAATTAAAAGTATGCGGGATTTTCTTAACGACAGGGGCTTTTTAGAGATTGAAACGCCTATTCTGATAAAAAGCACTCCGGAAGGGGCTAGAGATTACCTTGTGCCCAGCCGTCTCAACCCCGGCAATTTTTATGCTCTGCCCCAATCTCCCCAGCAGCTCAAACAAATACTCATGGTGGCTGGTTTTGAAAAGTATTTCCAGGTAGCTCGCTGCTTTCGTGACGAAGACTTAAGAGCTGATCGCCAGCCTGAATTCACCCAACTGGACATGGAAATGAGCTTTGTCGAAGAAGAAGATATACTCGGACTCATAGAAGACCTTTTCGTTTCCCTGGCAAACTCTGTCGGGTTTACCACAAGGTTGCGAGTGCCGTTCCCCCGCCTCTCTTACCACGAAGCGATGGAGCGCTATGGTACGGACAAGCCTGATATACGATTTGGAGTGGAAATCAAAGACATAACCGATATCGCCGCTCAAACCAGTTTCAAAATCTTCTGCTCCGCCGTAGAGAAAGGCGAAAAAGTAAAGGGGATATGTGTTCCCGATTGCGCCCATTACAGCCGGCGCCAAATTGATGAGTTAATCTGTATAGCCAGAAACGGTGGTGCCAGTGGGCTGATCACCATTGCTTTTGCAGGCGGATTGGGAGCAGACAACATTAAATCAGCGATTGCCAAATATTTAACTCCCGAGCAACTGCATAGCATAACAAAAAGGTTTGCGGTAAAACCGGACGATCTTCTTCTCATCGTCGCTGATGAGGAAAAAACAGTTTGCAAAGTTCTGGACGAACTTCGTCGCACTATGGCACAACGACTTAATCTCACGAAGGATAACGAGTTGGTCTTTGTTTTCGTAACGGATTTTCCTTTGCTGGATTGGAACGAGGAAAAACATTGCTGGGAAAGCACACATCATCCTTTTACCATGCCCAGGGAAGAAGATCTGCCTTTGCTTGAAAGTGAACCAGCGGCCGTCTCTGCTCGACATTATGACATCGTTTGCAACGGTTGCGAGCTTGGCAGTGGCAGCATAAGGGTCCATAAAAGAGAACTTCAGGAAAAGATTTTTAGCCTTCTGGGGTACAGCCCGGCGGAGGTTGCCAATCGCTTTGGCGCTCTGTTGCAAGCTTTGGAGTATGGCGCTCCTCCACATGGCGGAATTGCAATAGGACTGGATCGTCTGATAATGTTACTTGCTGGCGAGCAAACTATCAGAGAAGTCATTGCTTTTCCCAAGAACCAGAACGCCGTTGACATGATGCTTGATGCCCCGTCGCCGGTGGACAATGATCAGCTTGATGAGTTGAATCTCAGGCTAAAAGACGAAATACTCTAAATTTATGTGAGGCAAAATGAAAGTAGTAACCCATGAACGAGTAGAACAAAGCCAGGTAGCGATTAGCATAGAGGCTGAGCGAAATGAAGTAGAGGAATCCCTGGACAAAGCATATCGTCGCCTGGCGAAAAAGGTTTCCGTTCCTGGTTTTCGCAAAGGAAAGACCCCCAGGAATATTCTGGAGCAGCATTTAGGACATGATTCGCTGTTTGAAGAAGCGCTGGAACAGCTGATCCCGGACCTTTATCGTCAGGCAATCGAGTCAGAAAAGATAGCTGTTATTGCTCAACCCAAGATAGAGATCGTTCAAAAAGAGCCTTTGGTTTTCAAAGCTACTGTCCCGGTTAAACCGACCGTCAATCTCGGCAATTACCGGCAGGTGGAGATTGAGCCTGTATCGGAGGAAATCGCTAATTTTAAAATAGATAGCGAAATGGTGGACGAGATTTTAACACAAATCCAGCGGCAACAAACAAGTTGGTCTCCTGTGGACCATCCTGTTCAATTAGGTAATGCAGTTACTTTTAACATTAAAGTTGTTGTAGAAGATAAGATCTTGCTGGACAGAAAAGACATGACCTATGAAATAACCGAGAGCTCTCCTTTTCCTTTGCCGGGGTTTGCCGAAGCGATGGCAGGCATGCAGAAAAATGAAGAGAAATCTTTCAGCATATCTGTTCCTGAAGATTATGATTCCAAAGAAATGGCGGGCAAAGATTGCCTCTTCGACGTTTTTGTATCTGAAATTAAAGAGAAAAACTTGCCAGCTATAGACGATGAGCTTGCCATTAATACAGGACATGATAGCCTGGATGTTCTCAAGCAGAAAATCGCAGCAGATTTACAGGCCAGGGCAGAAAAGGAAAAGGAAGACGACCTGCGGCAAAAAGTGGTGGCTGCGGTTACCGATAGCGCAGAGGTAGATTATCCTGAAGTTATGGAAGAAAGAGAGCTGGACTGGCTGCTCAAAGAGGATGCTCGTCGTACGGGACACAGTGACGTAGCTGGTTTTTTAGCATTGATCAAGAAGACAGAAGACGAGTATAAGGAAGCGTTGAGGCCAGCTGCGCAGCAACGGGTAAAGCAAGCCCTTGTCCTGGAGAAAGTAGCGGAGGAAGAAAAGATCGCGGTTGAAGATTCTGACATAGAGAATAAGATCAGTGAACTTCTGGAAAATAACAGTGATAGAGAGAACATGGAGAAATTTCTTGCCATGGATTCCGTTAAAGAATCTTTAAAAGACTCTTTGTTGATGCAAAAGACTGTAAAATATCTGGTGCAAATGGCATATGATCATAACCAGGTTTCTATTCAGGAAAATGAAACCTGTGAAGAAAAAAAGGGGGAATAGAAGAAAGATGGAAGCATTATCTCAAATTGTGATACCGACAGTAACAGAAAGCAGCCCGCGTGGAGACCGCGCTTTTGATATCTACTCTCTTTTGTTGAAAGAGAGAATAGTTTTTCTGGGCACACCTATTAATGACCAGGTAGCTAATTTAGTGATAGCCCAGCTGCTTTACCTGGAGCGCGAAGATCCCGAGAAGGACATCAGCCTTTACATTCATTGTCCGGGAGGCATTATCAGCGCCGGGCTGGCCATATACGACACTATGCAACTTTTGCGTTGCGATGTTTCCACTATATGCGTGGGATTGGCAGCCAGCATGGGAACTGTGCTTCTCTGTGCCGGAGCTAAAGGAAAACGATATGCTCTTCCTAATTCCACCATACATATGCACCAGGCGCTTGGTGGAGCACAGGGGCAGGCATCCGATATTGAAATTGCCGCTCGCGAGATCATGAGGGTGCAGGAAAGGCTTCG
>DKFF01000040.1:22473-41747 GCA_002452795.1 Dehalococcoidia bacterium UBA6803 | reverse complement strand
CCCGATCTAAGAGATTATGGTATTGGCGCGCAGATTTTGTCCGATCTTGGTTTACATAAGGTTAGATTACTCACTAATAATCCTAAAAAAGTTATAGGATTGGAGAGTTACGGCATTGATATTGTAGAAACGGTGCCTTTGCTGGTTGCACCGAATTCCTATAGCGCTCATTATCTGGAAACCAAACAGAAGAAGATGGGACATCTTCTGGGCTTGAAGGGAGGGGCGAGCGATGAAAGTCAAGACGAACTACGGCTAGAAACTGAAACAGATTTTTACAGTAGGAGGTGAAAATTCATGAGTAAGCTTTATGAGGGTATGTTGGTTGGTAAAGGCCTTAAATTCGGAGTGGTTGTTTCTCGTTTTAATGAGTTAATCAGCGGGAAGCTGTTGGAAGGGGCGAAGGATGCGCTTGTGCGCCATGGTGTTGACGAAAAAGATATAGATATCGCCTGGACGCCGGGATGTCTGGAGATTCCGCTCATAGCCGGAAAATTTGCCCGGTCGGGGAAGTACGATGCGGTGGTTTGTCTTGGCGCAGTGATTCGAGGAGGAACTCCTCACTTTGAATATGTTTCTGCTGAAGTAAACAAGGGAATTAGTAAGGTGAGCCTGGAAACCGGAGTGCCTGTTGCACAGGGAGTGATTACGGCAGATACCCTGGAGCAAGCAATACAAAGGGCGGGTGCTAAAGAAGGCAACAAAGGATTCGCTGCCGCACTCAGTGCCATAGAGATGGCTAATCTGATTAAGGCTATGGAATGACCCTGTAGACCGTATCTCCTGCTCTTACCCTGTCAGGGACCTTGATGCCGATGCTATCCCCCGGTTTCCCTTCGGCGACGTCGATATGGTCGATCTGTATGGATTCTGCCACCACCTCAATATTCGTGGTATGGCCCTTGATGCGAAGCAGTTCATGCTGCTTCAGTTCTCCTGTTAACTGAATACCAGCCACCACGGGACGGGCGAAGAACTCTGTTACTTTGCCGATCTCTACTTCTGTCATCGCATGTCACCTCCTCTTTTAAAGTATAGTCTTTTGCCTGTTTCCAAAGCAATACTTAGCATAAACCGTTTACCGGGTTGATTTTACGAATGACAAATAAGTTTCAGGGAATGTTTGCTCAGTTCAGTAACGGGTTTCTTTCTGGCGGTACTGTAATGCTTCGGCCAGGTGCTGGGTTTTAATGTCTTCATTGCCATCCAGATCTGCGATGGTTCGAGAAAGTTTGAGGATACGATGGAAAGCGCGAGCGGTGAGATGAAATTGCTTTGTGGCGTTACGAAGTAGGCTTTGGGAAGAAGCATCCACTTTGCAGAATTTCTGTATCTCCTGAGGAGATATGTCCGAGTTACAGCTTGAGCTTGTCTTTTTTAGCCGCTCAAGCTGGATTTGATGAGCCGCATTGATTCTTTGTCTGACCCGTTCAGAGCTTTCAGGCGTTTTTTCATCTGTTAGCTTTTCATAGTCAACATGTGGTACGTCAATAAAAATGTCAATGCGGTCCAAAAGAGGACCGCTTATTCTTTTACGATAGCGGTTGATTTCTACGGGAGAACACTTGCATTCCTTAAAGGTATCTCCGTAGTAACCACAAGGGCAGGGATTCATGGCTGCAACCAGCATGAAATTGGCAGGGAAAGTGACACTGCCATGTGCCCGGCTAATGACGATAACCTTGTCTTCCAGCGGTTGTCGTAGGGCCTCTAAAACAGAGCGGCCGAATTCGGGGAATTCGTCCAGAAAGAGAACACCGTGATGGCTGAGGCTGATTTCCCCGGGATGTGGCCATTGCCCTCCTCCTACCAATCCTGCATGAGAAGTGGTGTAATGTGGAGAGCGAAAAGGGCGTTCTTTAATAAGAGGTATGTCCATGGGCAGCAGCCCTCCAACGCTATAAATCTTGGTTACCTCAATTGCCTGCGCCATTGTTAGCTCTGGCAATATCGCCGGCAAAGACCTGGCTAGCATGGTCTTGCCGCTTCCTGGTGGACCTACCATCAGAACGTTGTGTCTTCCTGCTGCCGCTATTTCCAGCGCTCTTTTGGCGTGCTCTTGCCCCTTGACGCAAGAAAAATCAAAAGCGTAATGTTCGTGAATGGTTTGCAACCAGCTACCGTCGTCGGAATATTCCTGTATGCGTGTTTCACCTGCAAAGTGGGATATGATCTGGGACAGTGATTCTGCGGGCATGATACGTATGTTTTCTACAATGGAGGCTTCTCTGGCGTCTGCCAGGGCCACGAATATATCGGTAAATCCTTTTTCCTGGGCCAGGGAGGCCATAGGCAATACGCTGCGGCTGTGACGTAATTTGCCATCAAGGGAGAGCTCTCCTGTAAACAGGGCATTTGAACAATCGCCGGTCAACTGCCCGGAACTTATGAGAATACCCAGCGCTATGGGCAGGTCATATGAAGGACCCTCTTTTTTTAGATTTGCTGGCGCCAGATTGACGGTAATTCTTTTATTGGGGAAGGTATAGCCGCAGTTTTTAATGGCCGACCTAACCCTTTCTCTGGCTTCCTGGACGGCCTTATCGGGTAATCCTACGATCGTGAAAGACGGCAATCCCGGCGAAATGTCGACCTCAATTTCTATAATGGCTCCCTCCAATCCAATTGTGGCACCGCCCATTACCGTAGCTAACATTTCGAGACAATTATAACAGGTGCACTTATTTAGCGGAGGGAAGTATCTTAAAGTTCGGTTGACAGGTGGCAATGGTTGAATTTATGATAACGGCATTAAATAGCTAGAATGAGTGTTTCGCGGGAGGTAATAAATCATGACCGAGGGTAAAACAGCAAAGCCTTATACCTGGGAAGAGGTACTTTCCTTTGATCGTTTAAGGAGGTCTCTGACGGGGAGGGTGCTCGATCAAATAGAAGAATTGTATCAGGGTAGTGAGCCCGTAGGCTCGGAGCAGATTAATAAAGTTATCCGTGATGAATGGGAACGGGCTAAACAAGCAGTTAAATCTTCACCAGCGGCGCGGGAAGCCTTTCGCATGTATCTGGAACGTACTATCTCCGAACAGGTAGACAAGTTGGTACAGAAGGATAAAGAGGAATTGATGGCGCTGGGGGTTGTGGAGAAGAGCCTGTAACCTCGTTTTTACGAGATAAAGATTGCATGGTTATGCAAATTGACAGAAATCTGACACCAGAGCAGCTAGCCAAGCGTCTTGATATGCTGGATAAACGCCTGGATAATATAGATTCCATTCTTACCTCCCTTGTAGAAAGAGTAATGGAAAAACCTCTCGTCATAGAAATCACCTGCCCCAATTGCGGACGAGTCGTACAATTAAACGTGACAGGCAGCGCAAAGCTGGGTGACAAGAAATAGCAAGCGTTACCTGCCCGGTTATAAGATGGGCAGGTAACGCTTGAGTTCGTAGTCGGTTACTTGTGCGCAGAATCTTTCCCATTCCACGTTCTTGTTCTGCATAAAAGTATTAAAGACGTGTTCGCCGAGTGCCTCTTTAAGCAGGGGGCTGTCCTGCGCAAGCTTGATGGCCTCATATAGGCTGTCGGGAAGCGTCTTGATGCCGAGTTCCTTCCGCTTGTGTGTACTCATCTCGAAGACATTTTCCTCCACTGCAGAGGGCAGTTCATATCCCTTTTCCATACCATCCAGACCGGCAGCCAGTAGCACACTAAAAACCAGATAGGGGTTACAAGCAGGATCAGGAGCTCTGTATTCAATTCTGGTGGCATTTTCCTTCCCAGGCAGATATTCAGGTACGCGGATCAAGTCAGAGCGATTTCTGCGCGCCCAGGTAATGTAAACAGGTGCCTCGTAACCGGGCAAAAGTCGCTTGTAAGAATTTATCCATTGATTGGTGACAACCGTGAGTTCGGGGGCGTGCTTTAAAACGCCAGCGGCAAAACTCCGGGCTATTTTGGAGAGGTGTCCAGGAGTATTCTTGTCAAAGAAAGCGTTCCTATTATCTTTGAACAAAGACATATGGACATGCATTCCATTGCCGTTTACGTTTGCTATAGGCTTTGGCATAAAAGTAGCGTAAACTCCGTTATTTTGGGCTACCTGTTTGACCACGATTCGATAAGTCATAACATTATCGGCCATAGTCAAGGCGTCGGTGTAACGCAAATCTATCTCATGTTGGCTGGGGGCGACCTCATGGTGGCTATATTCTACGCCGATGCCCATCTCTTCCAGGATAAGAATTGTCTCTCGCCTGTAATCAGTAGCGATGTCGGGAGGCGTAAGGTCAAAATAACCACCATGATCCAGGGGTTGCGTCGATTCCGAGTCTTTGAAATAAAAGTATTCCAGTTCCGGGCCGACGTAAAAAGTGTAACCCATATCGGCGGCTTTCTTCAGATTTCTTTGCAGCACATATCGGGGATCTCCTTCAAAAGGCAATCCTCCTGGCCAATAAATGTCACAAAACATTCTGGCCACTCCCTGATGTACTTTTGGGCGCCAGGGAACAATCTGAAAAGTGGTGGGGTCAGGTAGTGCTACCATGTCGCTCTCATCTATGCGGGCAAATCCCTGGATCGACGAGCCATCAAACCCTCTGCCTGTCTCTAGTGCCTCTTCGAGCTCTTCGAAAGTGATGGCAAAACTCTTAAGACACCCCAAAATATCGGTAAACCAGAGACGTATAAATTTTATGTCCTGTTCTTTAGCTAATTTAACGACGTAATCACATGCCTCAAGGCGTTCTTTAGTTGACATAAAAATCCTCCTATTTAGTAAATAACCGGAGACTATCGAACCACAGATTGCGGCTGAAGTCAACTAAGCCACGTTAGCATAATAATGTTTCCTCCATGTTACAAATAGGTTAAGGTTGTGGCTATTTTTAAATGGCTCCGTCTCCTTCTTCTCCCGTTCTTACTTTGATCGCATTTTCTACGGCATAGATAAAGATTTTGCCGTCTCCCACTTCACCGGTTCTGGCGCTGCCGATAATGACGTCAACTATTTTCTTAACGTCCTTATCATGCGTCACGATCTCCAGTTTCATCTTTGCCGGGAATTCCACCTCAAAAGTCGTACCGCGGAATTGTTGTCTCAGCCCTTTTTGCTTGCCATGTCCTGAAACGGGAGTTCTTGTCATTCCCGGATATCCGGCCTCTCTTAACGCTTCTTTAACATCATCGAATTTCTCTATTCTAATTATCGCCTCAATCTTTTTCATTTCTGCCTCCCCCTAATTTTGTTACGGTTAACTGTCCTTAGTAATGAACTCGGGGTATGCCGGTGTACCATGCTCTGATATATCCAGCCCCTGTATTTCCACTTGTGGCGAAACGCGGATGCCCATGATCTTGTCCAGTGCCTTGAATAGCAGATAGCCCATGCCAAAGGCCCAGGCAGCAACCACTACTATGCTGATAACTTGAGCAAGCAATTGCTCTCCTCCTCCACCGTAGAACAAGCCGGTAGCAAAAGGTGTTTCTATGGCATAATTACCATATGTCCCGTCGGCGAAGAGGCCAACGCTGAGCAATCCCCAGAGGCCACAGGTGCCGTGAACGCTTACCGCGCCTACCGGGTCATCAATGCCTTTGGCCTCTAGGAATTTGACGCTGGCGTACATCAAAACACCGGCGATAAGCCCTATCACGATAGCAGCCCAGCCTTCTACCCAGGCACAAGAAGCGGTGATAGCTACCAGGCCTGCTATGGCACCATTAATGGCCATACCAAGATCCCATTTCTGTGTCTTCACTTTAGCTAAGGCTATGGCCGCCAGAGCACCTGCTGCTGCTGCCATATTGGTGTTGACAGCAATAACTGCAATTCTTGTATGATGGGCGTCGAGAGTGCTTCCGGGGTTAAAACCGAACCAGCCGAACCACAATATAAAACACCCGAGCGCGGCTAGAGCTATGCTGTGTCCGGGAATCGCTCTTGCCTTCCCATTTTTAGTGAATTTGCCAAATCTGGGTCCCAGGACCATTGCTCCTGCCAGGCCAACAAATCCGCCGATAGCATGTACTGCTCCTGACCCAGCGAAGTCCAGAGCTCCCATGCCAAATGGCAACTGGGATAACCAGCCACCTCCCCATATCCAGTGGCCGTACACGGGATAAATAACAATACTAATCGCTATAGTATAAATGATGTAGGCTTTGAATTTTATGCGCTCTGCGACAGCTCCGGAAACTATCGTAGCTGCGGTAGCGCAGAAAACCAGCATCCAGAACATGTTGAGGTAGGTATCTACGTCATAAAATTCTCCAATCATGAACCAGCCTGATGTTCCCCAGAGCCCGTGCCAGTCTGCGCCCATCATGATGGCGTAACCAACAAGAAAAAAAGCCAGCGACCCGATGGCTAAATCCATGAGATTTTTAGTCATCAGGTTAGTGACATTTTTAGAACGACAAAAACCTGCTTCCAGCAAGGCGAATCCTGGCTGCATGAACATCACCAGAAAAGCACAGACCAGTATCCAGACATAATTTACAGCGGTGTCCGTCGTTCCTCCTACGCCAGTAGGGTCAGCTGCCAGCACGGTACTCCTCATTACCATGAGAAGCGTTACCGTAAACAGGGAGATCATACTGGCTCTCATCAGCCATCCAGGCATAGCGGGAACCTTTGTTGGTAGTTTGTACATGAGACCACCCTCCTTTTATTTAGTTACTCAGGAGAGTAGCAGTTGAATGTTACGAGGATATTACGGGTATATTAAGTTTAAGTTACGAAAAGTATTTTGATGCTGAAGTGGATAGGCTATCTTCGGTAACAGAAGGCAGGAAAAAGACGAACTATCCGCTGTCTTTAAATTTATATCCCATACCTCTGAATGTTTCGATAAAGGTATGGTTTTTATCTTCGATCTTCCTTCTTAATCTCCGGATGTGTACATCTACCGTCCTGTCACCGCCGTAATAATCCCATCCCCACACTTTCTCCAGCAAGACCTCGCGGGGAAAAACTTTACCTTTATTGCTCATAAAAAATTTTAGCAGTTGATATTCCTTGAAGGTCAATATTATTTGTTTGTTGTCAAGCATCACCTGACACTTATCCAGATATATGATCAAATCGGCATGCTTTAATGTCTGCCCTGTAGGGGAGATACTCTTTTTTAACCGCAGGATTCTCTTTATTCGTAATGCTATCTCAATTGCGTCCCATGGTTCGATCGCGAAATCGTCCACAGGGAATCCGGAATCAAGGAAATCGTTTTTTTCACGAGGGAGGAGTGCAAATGTAGGAAGAGAGGTATCTGTTTTTATTTTTCGTATAACTGGCAGGAGGGCAGGATTAATCAGTGAATCGGTGGTGTTGATTATTATTAAATCGAGAATTTGTTTGCTGGCCAGGCATGCAAGAGATTCCTTGTCGGAAGCGTTATAACAGGCAAAGCCGTCCTGTATAAGCTCTGAACTCAACTTCTGGCTTTGACTGGTGTTGCTGGCGACAATGAGTAGCCTAAACATTGAATAAATTCCTAGTAGGCGTAAAGTTTTCCATACGGACGCAAATATAAAGGGTATAGCTTGGTGAACTGACACTTCAATATTTCCTGAGCATCGTCTCCAAAATAGCTGGCAAATTCATTTATTATTTTCCTCAGGACATCATAATCTTCTTCATTGAGATCCGCAGTGCCCAGTTCCTTTCCTAATTGAAAAGCCTCAACTTTTCCCCGCACATAGATAATTCCTCCATGCATGCCGGTGCCTATAAAATTAGCTTTTTGTCGCTCTCCCTCCTGCAAGTTGAGGCCCAGAAGAACAAGGATTCCCCCTGCCATATATTCGCCAAAGAAATCTTGAGCTGTACCACCAATAACCATTACAGGCTTTTGTTCATAATATTCTTTCATGTGAATACCGGTTCTGTAACCAACGTTTCCTTTAACGAAAACTTTACCGCCTCTGGCAGACAATCCAAGTATATCTCCTGCGTTTCCGTGAATAATTATTTTTCCGGCATTCATGGTGTTTCCGCATCCGTCCTGAGCATTCCCGTGTACGGTGATTTCAGCCCCATCCATGAAAGCTCCCAGATCGTTTCCGGGGATACCGTAAATATCAAGCTGAACAGCCCCCAGTCCAGTGCCGATATACCTCTGGCCGCACGTGTTGTGAATTTCAATTCTTTCGCTGCCATCAGCGACAATTTCTCTCAACGTACAACTAAGCTCTCTGGTGGTCATGCCGGAGGCATTTACCTGTGTTGATGAAAGTTTTTTCTTTTCTCCTGTATTTTTCATTTTCAACTTCCTGCCGCCCTTACGCCCAGTATCTTAAGTTCGGTGTCGCTAAGGCCCACCCCTCTTAAATGAAGGCGGTTGCCGCGAAGGCTTTCTATCGCGTTGATACCCATACCTCCCAGCATATCTTTAATTTCCAGGCTCCAACTGTTCAGGAGATTCGTCAGCCGCCTTGTTCCTATGTTCGGATTAATTCTTTTAGTCAACCCGACGTTTGTAGTACAGATACCCCAGGCACATTTACCGGTGTGGCATTGTTGACAGACATGGCATCCTAATGCGACAAGAGCAGCGGTTCCAATGTAAACAGCATCAGCTCCTAAAGCGATGGCCTTGGTAACATCCCCGCTGTTTCTAATCCCTCCGGCAACGACTACCGAAGCTTTGTTGCGAATGCCCTCTTTACGCAATCGCTCGTCCACTGCGGCAAGAGCGAGTTCTATGGGAATGCCGACATTGTCTCGAATGATCTTGGGCGTAGCGCCTGTCGAACCTCTTAATCCATCAAGAACGATGATGTCTGCTCCCGCCCGGACCATACCGCTGGCAATAGCTGCTGAGTTGTGTACGGCAGCTATCTTCACCGATATGGGCTTGGTGTAATTTGTTGCCTCCTTTAAAGCGTATATGAGCTGAGACAAATCTTCTATTGAGTAAATATCGTGCTGGGGAGCGGGCGATAAGGCATCTGTTCCCTGTGGAATCATTCTGGTTGCCGAAACATCGAGACTGACTTTTTCGCCCGGGAGATGTCCTCCGATACCCGGCTTGGCTCCCTGTCCGATCTTGATTTCCACTACCCTGGCCATATTGAGATATTCTGAGTGCACGCCGAACCTTCCTGAAGCCACCTGCGCTACCATATTATTCGCATATTTACGAAGACTGGGATGAAGTCCTCCTTCTCCTGTGTTCCATAAAGTGCCTGCTTCGGTGGCAGCCCTGGCCAGGGATTTCTGCGTATTAAGGCTTATGGCTCCATAAGACATGGCGGTGAGCATTATGGGAATATCCAGTTTGATCTGGTTGGTGATTTCTGTTTCAATGTCCATGGAATCAGGCGTAAGCTTCACCATGTCGGGCTTCTGCCCTAAATAAGTAGTCAATTCCATGGGTTCGCGCAATGGGTCTATAGATGGATTAGTTACCTGGCTGGCGTTCAACAGCAGGTGGTCCCAGAAAATAGGGTAGCCCTTATCAGTGCCCATCCCTGTAAGAAGCATCCCGCCTGTCTCCGACTGTTTGATAATATCTTCGATAGCTTCGTGTGTCCAGCTTTCATTTCTCCTGTAACTCGAAGGGTTTTCTCTTACAGTTATGGCATTGGTGGGGCAGAAAACGACGCAGCGGTGGCAGCCGACGCAATTTTCCTCGCGACTTCTTACCTCATCGTCTCCGGCGTCATAATAGTTAGCATCGAAAGAGCACTGGCTAACACAAGCCTGGCATTGAGTACACCGGTACTGATCCCGTTCTATTATAAATTTGGGTGGCAGATAAGTTTTCATTATAGTTATCCTTTCGTGCCCTCGTTACATTCTCACAGGGATTCCCTGTTCAGCCAGGTAGGCTTTCACCTGTGCGATAGAATAAGTTTTGTAATGAAAAATGCTAGCCGCAAGAACCGCATCGGCCTTACCACCAGTCAGGGCCTCGCAAAGATGTTCCAGCGTACCTGCCCCGCCGCTGGCAATAACCGGTACCGTTACTGCCTCGCTGATAGCACGAGTTAAGGCCAGGTCGTATCCTGCTTTCTGCCCATCAGCATCCCAGCTTGTGAGCAGCACCTCTCCTGCGCCCAGGGCAACGGCTTTTTTACTCCATTCAACGGCATCTATACCCGTGAGATTTCGTCCCCCGTGGGTGCAAACTTCCCATTTGAGGTGACCGTTTGTATCTGTTCGTCGGGCGTCAATGGCAACCACAATGCATTGGTTGCCAAATTTTTTTGCCCCTTCGGTGATGAGAGAAGGGGATTGTACCGCAGCGGTATTGACAGACACTTTATCTGCTCCTGCTTCCAGGATGTGTCTCATATCGTCAACGCTACGTAATCCACCACCGACGGTGAAAGGAATGAAAACTCGCTCGGATATGCGTTCGACAATCTCTACCAGGGTGTCGCGTTCTTCCGGAGTGGCACCGATATCCAAAAAGACCAGTTCATCGGCGCCTTCCTGGTAGTAAAATTCGGCAAGCTCCACAGGGTCTCCGGCATCATGGAGTTGCGTAAAGCTTTTTCCTTTGACCACTCGGCCACCGGTGACATCCAGGCAGGGGATAATACGTTTGGTTAACATCTGTCGATATCTTTGCCCATTCCTGTTTTGCTCTGTAGGTCTTGTATCGTGGTTTTTCTTGAATTGAGCGGATTTTGCAGGCTACCTATAACTGGCTCACCTCCCATGGGGATCCGGGTGTCGTCAAGACACGGGCATATCAGGCGAATAGCCGATTCTTCGGAAGAAAGATAGAGCATGGAGTCTTTCGTTCCTACGACAAGAGGACGTAACCTTATTCTGTCAGTAAGTCCTACCATTTCTCCCTGATGAGCAATAATAACGGTAAACGGGCCATTTAACAAAAGACTTCCGTACACCTGGCGTAAAGTGCGGAACATTCTTTGCTTCTTCTCCGGAAGACGGGATATTTCGCTCCACAGGGGAGCAGCTAATATTTTGGCTACTATTTCCATGGGAAAACCGTGTTTTCGTGCCAGAAGGTCAACCGCATAAGCCACTACTTCTGTATCGGTTTGCATGGTGCAATTATAGCCAAATTGCTCCATGTAACGGCGATTTATCCCATATGAGGAAATTTCTCCGTTATGAACTACCGTCCAATCCAATATATTAAAAGGATGGGCTCCTCCCCACCACCCGGGGGTATTGGTAGGAAATCTGCCGTGGGCGGTCCATAAATATCCCTCGTATTGCTCCAGACAAAAATACTCCGCTATTTCTTCAGGGTAACCTACCCCTTTAAATACCGCCATATTTTTGCCGCTGGAAAAAACGAAGGCGTCTTTCGCCCTGGTGTTGATGTCCATAACTTTCTCTACCACGTAATCGTCCTGTTGACGTTGTTCGCTGTTTTCCCCTCCCCTCACTTTGAGAAAATATCGCCATACCAGTGGAGGCTTGAGTATGTTTGGAGTAGGATTAGTGGGCACTTCTTCGGCACGAAGCACATAAAAATATTCTTCAAGATAGGTCTCCATCTGTGCCCTCGCTTCGTGATTAAAATACATTATGTGGAAAGCATAAAGATCAGCATACTGAGGGTATAAGCCATATACAGCAAATCCACCGCCTAGACCGTTACCGCGATCATGCATATTAGCAATAGCCCTGGTTATATGTTTGCCCGAAAAGCATTTCCCCGAAGTATCCATCATGCCAAATATAGAACAGGCATCAATTACCTTATCATCGTGATAAAAATTGTTTATCTTGTCCAGTTTTTCCACTAGCTATACCTCGCAATGATATCCAGAAAGTAGGAATGAAATCTCCTGTCGGATGTTAACTCGGGATGAAAAGCGGAGACCAATAAATTTCCTTGCCTGGCGGCGACAGATATGCCGTTAGGAAGATGTGCCAAAATCTCTACTTCGGTCTCTGCCTCCAGTATAACTGGCGCCCTGATGAAGACAGCAGGGTAAGGAATTTCTCCCAGAACAGCTATGCGCAAAGGAATTTCGAAACTGTTAACCTGTCTACCGAAAAAGTTTCGTTCCACCTTTATATCCATAACCCCAAGGGTATCTGTGTTCAATCCTGAAACATTTTTTGCTAACAAGATCATGCCCGCACAGGTTCCGAAAATAGGAAACCCCTTAGTGCCCAACTCTCTTAATAACTTCGCGAACCCGTCTGCCATTAAAAGATAACTGATGGTAGTGGTTTCCCCCCCGGGAATGATTAATCCGTCCAGCTTTTTGAGTTCATGAGGCTGGCGAACAGCTATTGCCTCTGCTCCCAGCTTTTGTAAACTAAGCGCATGCTCGGCAAAAGCACCCTGCAGAGCAAGAATTCCGACTCTCTTTTTTCTGCTCACGTTTGTAGTTTCTCTTTCCATAATTTCTGTGGCAGAGATGCAAGACCAAAATCATCTGATAGCAGCGCCTGTTTGAACTCTTCAACTGGCACTTTGTTTTTCATGAGGTCGAAAAGAATTCCTGATTGTTCTATTGCGCCGGCAAATATCAATCCTGAAATAAGGCCATTCTTCAAGATGACCTTTTTGTACATATCATTTTCTTGCCTGGTGATAACTTCATAATCCTCGCCGGGAGATGTTACCAGCCCGGCGGAAACTATATCTATTCCAAAATAATTGAGAGAGTTCAGAGAAGTACTGGCAGGGTATTCTGTTCTAACGCCAGCCATATTAAAGCCGGCAACTCTACCCCCCATATAGGCATTAGGCCAGACGGGGATTACTCTGTTTTCGTCGTAAACAGGATCATAGCTCTCTGACACATCTCCGCAGGCGTAAATGTTGAGACAGGTTGTGGACATATACCGATCTACCACTACGCCCCGGTTTATTTTAATTTCGGTATTGGAAGCGAGGACAAGTTGTGGCAGTACGCCGATGGCCACTATTACCAGGTCGCAGGGGATTGTCGCTCCGTCATCCAAAATTGCTTCAGTAATTGAATCATCTCCACTTACTTCCACTACAGTGTGCCCGGTAATAACTTTAATGCCGGCTTTCCTGAAGGCTTTTTCAGCCAGGAAAGAGGTGTGTTCATCCAGAATAGTATTCAATACGCGGTCCTTCATTTCCACTACAGTGACATCGACTCCACGTTTAAACAGGGCTTCGCTTGCGCTGACGCCAATGAGTCCTCCCCCGATAATTACCGCTTTTTGGCCACGTGTCAGAGATTTATTGATTGCCATAACGTCGCCAAGAGAAGTAAAAGTGAAGACACCTTCTTTATCCAGCCCTTTAATCCCAGGGATGATGGGCTTTCCTCCTGTAGCAAGCAAGAGCTTTTCCCACTGTATAAGTTTCCCGTCTTCGCAGTGCGCAGTTTTGCTACCGATTTCTAATCTTGTTATCTTTTCACCAGAAAGAAAAGTAATATTGTTTCGTTCGTAGAATTCGGCAGGGCGATACAGGATGTTCTCAATGGTGCGCTCTCCGCTTAAATATTTGGAAATAAGTGGCTTGGAATAAGCGGGGACAGCTTCATCAGAAACAATAGTTAAGCTGCCTTTCCTGTCTTTTTCACGTATTGCCTCAGCAGCACCGATACCGCCGGCTGAATTTCCGATGATTAAGTACCTGGTTCTCATCTGCACTTATTCACCATCCATCGCCCGATTCAAGAAATTGGCATATATTCTCAATCCATATTCGCCACTGCGTTCAGGATGAAATTGAGTTGCCAACAAGTTGTCTTTTATAATCATACTGCAAAAAGTTTTTCCATAGTCTGTCGTGCCTGCTATTATTGAAGCGTCCTGGGGTTCTGCATAGTAGCTGTGCACGAAGTAAAAGTTGGTGTTATCGGGTATGCCCTCAAACACAGAATGGGATATTGTCTGCTTCACCTGGTTCCATCCTATATGGGGAATCTTTAATGCCGGTGGTAATTTTTTTACATCACCGGGAAATATTCCCAGACATTTATGACAGTCTCCCTCCTCTGTTTGTGAAAACAGTATCTGTAGTCCTATACAAATGGACAACAAAGGTTTTTTCTGGTGTATTCTTTGTTTTATGACATCGATCAGGTGAAGGGATTGCAGACTATCCATCGTATCAGGCGCAGCACCAACACCAGGAAATACAACTGCGGTAGCATCGAGTATGTCTTGGGGGTTTTTTGTGATCTCTGGCCGATACCCCACTTTGCGGACAGCATTAGCGACACTGCGTAAGTTTCCGGCGCCGTAATCAATAATCGCGATCATCTCTGGTTATTTAAAAATGCTGGCGAGGCTGGTTCTCGCCCTGGACCTATATCACTGTCTGGCATACTTCCTCTATGTCCATGACTAACGTTAAAGCTTCGTTGGGGCAGTTGTCCACGCAGGCAGGAATTTCTCTGTCGGGGCAGAGATCGCATTTGACTACGTGTCTATGGTCTCCATCTCTGGTAAGTATTCCATAGGGACAGGATATAATGCACGTCCAGCAACCTACACACTTATCCTCGTCCACGACAACGGCATTACTTTCGAGATCCTTGTGCATTGCTCCTGTAAGACAAGAATAAACACACCAGGGCTCGGCGCAATGCTGGCACAGAACGGCAAAAGAAATATCACCATTGGACTCCGTACGAACGCGAGGCACAGGAGCAGGGTTTTCTCTTTTGAAAGCCTTGATAATATCTTTTGTTTGAGAATGTTCTACTGTGCAATAAACTTTACAGAGACCACAATTGACACAGAAGTCCTCGTTGATTTGTATTTTCTTCATTTCTGTATAAACCGGCAAAAATCTGCCTCTTAAGCAACGGCAAGCAAGACGACATCCTATCAACAGCGAGCTGTGATGTCAAAAAAGTGACAAAATTGGTAAAGCGGTCTAAGGCAAGCTAACCTGTTTTAACTGCCGTTCCATACGCCAGTATTTCGGCTGCGCCTCCCATAACCGTCGAAGTGGTGAAACGTACACTTACCACAGCGTTAGCACCCATTTCTTCCGCTTGCTCTATCATTCTTTGCAGAGCTTCCTCCCTGGCCTGCGCCAGCATCACCGTGTAGTCTTTAATTTCACCCCCGACAAGATTCCGAAAGCCAGCCATAATATCGTGTCCTGCATGTCTGGCTCTAATGGTGCTCCCCCTGACTAATCCCAGGACTTTTGTGATGGGTTTGCCCTCTATTTGTTCTTTGGTGACTACAATCATTCCTGTTTCTCCTTTTCGTACATATTCCCATGCCGTAGCCTCCCCCAACATAGCATAGGCATTCGTATCATAGGGTTCTTATGGCTGTCCCGTAAACCATCATTTCGGCGGCACCCTGGGTTACCATTGCTGTGGCAAAACGTATTCCCACAATAGCATCCGCCCCCAATTTTTCTGCCTGCTCCGTCAATCTTGCCAGGGCTTCTTCTCTGCCTTCCCATAATTTGTCGGCCTGTTGGCCTGCCTCGTTGCGGAATGTGGATATAAGTCCGCCGAGCATGCCGCGCTGGACTCCGCTGGTCATAAATGTACTGGCCCTGACCACACCAAGAACCTCCCTGATTTCTCTCATCCCTACATTTTCTGTGGTTGTTAGAATCATTGTTTTTCTCCCTCCGTCATTAAATTTGGTTAAAATAGCCTGTTTTAGCTCTTAAAAAGATTTGTTATAGGTAGCCTTCTGTCTCTGCCGAAGGCCAGGGGAGTTATTTTTATGCCTGGAGGCGACTGCCGCCGCTTGTATTCGCTACTGTCAACCAATTGAAGCACCTTTCTTACGACCGCGACGTCGAATCCCAGAGCATAAATTTGCTCACATGTCATGCCTTCCTCTACATATGCTTTCAATATAGGGTCCAGTATTTCATAAGGGGGAAGGGTGTCTATGTCCTGCTGTCCTTCTCTTAGCTCAGCAGATGGTGCTTTTGTTAAAATACTGGCCGGGATTATTTCTCTTCCTGCCTTTCTGTTTCTGTGGCGGGATAAATCGTAAACCATTGTTTTGGGAATATCTTTGAGTATGGCAAATCCGCCCGCCATATCTCCGTAGAGCGTAGTATAACCTGTGGCTGACTCGCTCTTGTTGCTGGTGGTGAGGACAAGCCACCCAAATTTATTGGATAATGCCATCAGTATGTTACCTCTGATGCGTGCCTGTATGTTCTCCTCGGTCGTGTCGGGGGAGGCATTTCGGAAGGAATCAGTTAATGTTTCCAGATAGGAATCAAGAATTTTGTTAATAGCAATGGTGCTGAAGTTAATACTCAGATTTCGAGCCAGTTTTTCGGCATCAAGCTGGCTTTCTGCCGATGTATATGGGGAAGGCATGGCTATGCCTGTAACGTTTTTTGCTCCCAATGCGTCTACCGCTATGATCCCAACAAGACTTGAATCGATACCTCCGGATAAACCGATAACCACCTTGCAAAAGCCGTTTTTGTGTATATAATCTCTTGTTCCCAAAACAAGTGCTTGATATATCTCGTCAAGTTTTTCTACAGGTTTGATTTGTCTTGATGGTAGGGTAGGCTTCGGGCCTGTTGGTTTTGATTTCGGTACATTCACGTAAACGACTTTTGTCGCCGTTTGATCAGCCGGCAAAGTATTTTTTGGGTAAAGCGTTCCGTGTAAACGTGAACGGGATATCGCTTCTATATCCAAATCATGTACTATAAAATCTTCCTCAAACTGTTTGCCCTGGGCCAAAAGAGCACCCTTTTCATCAAAAAGCATACTATTTCCATCGAATACCAGTTCATCCTGACCACCTACCATGTTATTGTAAGCTACGATGGCTATATTGTCGCTGGCCATGGCGGAAAGCATTGCCTGGCGGGCTTTGCGTTTTTCAACAGAGTAAGGGGAAGCGCTTATATTAAGGAGTAACTGTGCTCCGGCTTGAGCCTGGGTGATAGCCGGCCCTGGTTTGTGCCATATGTCTTCGCAGATGGTGATTCCCACGCCGATATTATATATGTTAAAGACGACATTTCTCGCTCCCTCCTGGAAATATCTTCTTTCATCAAAAACGCCGTAGTTGGGAAGATGTATTTTATGATAAATGTCGATTAATTTTTTATCGTACAGCAGGGCGGCAGCATTGTATATTTTATCTTTATTTAAGCTGTCAATGAAGCCTATTACCACTGCTGTATTGTTGACATGTTCTGTTATCTTTCTGAGGCTCTCCTGGTTTTGCTGAATGAAAGAAGGTTTGAACAGCAAGTCTTCTGGTGGATAACCAGTAATAGCCATTTCAGGAAAAGTGAGAAGATCAACACTCAGGGCTTCTGCCTCGCATATTAAAGAGATAATTCTCTCTGTATTGCTCGCCATGGCACCGACAGTAGGGTTGAATTGTGCCATTCCTAGTCTGATAACATGCAAATTAACGCTCCCTTGCCAGTTTATTTCAGGATATTATATATCAAAGTCGTACTGTTACCGTAAAATGCCAACGTTTGACCCGCTTTAATCGTATTTGCTACAATCCCTTCGGGTGGGGGCGGTTAGCTCAGCTGGTTAGAGCGCTGCGTTGACATCGCAGAGGTCACTGGTTCAAATCCAGTATCGCCCATATTGAAAAGCGAAGTTTTATAGCAGTTTGTTCAGGCTAAGTTGTTAATATTAAGTTACTTATCTTGTGGGCACTTTGCTGGTAAACAGGGGGCTGTGTTTGGCAATTATTATGGATAATAAAGAAGAAAGTTTGAGGGAAAGAAGACACTCTGCTGCTCACGTAATGGCGGAGGCAGTGCAGGACGTTTTTCCTGAAGCTAAGTTTGGTATTGGTCCGGTTATCAAAGACGGTTTTTATTATGACTTTGAATTGTCAAGGTCTTTGGTGGCAGAAGATTTGCCGTTAATTGAGACAAAAATGAGGGAAATTATCGCCGCTAACACACCTTTCTTGAGAGAAGAGCTAACTAAAGAAGCGGCTCGCGAGCTTTTTGCCGGTCAACCATATAAGTTGGAGCTTATTGACGAGCTTCCCGGAGACGTAGTAACTATTTACAAACAAGGTAAATTTATTGATTTGTGTCGGGGCCCCCATGTGACCGTTACGGGAGAGATTGGGCCTTTTAAACTTACGCATATAGCAGGTGCTTACTGGCGAGGCAGAGAGGATCGTCCCATGCTTCAGAGAATTTATGGCGTGGCGTTTGATTCAAAGGAGGAACTGGAGAGGTATCTGGCCTGCCGGGAAGAAGCCAGCAAACGTGATCACAGGAAATTGGGCAGAGATCTGGATCTGTTCAGCATACATGAAGAGGCTGGTCCGGGGTTAATTTACTGGCACCCGAAGGGGGCGGTGGTGCGCCGGGTTATCGAAGATTTCTGGAAAGCAGAACATATAAAACAGGGCTACGACGTTGTCTACACACCGCATATTGCCAAGCTGGATTTATGGAAACAAAGTGGACATTGGGATCACTATCGCGAACACCTGTATTCACCTATGGAAGTAGAAGGGCAGGAATATATTCTCAAGCCAATGAATTGTTTAGGGCATATCTTGATTTACAAGACAGGATTACATAGTTACAGAGAACTTCCTTTGCGTTATGCCGAACTGGGTACAGTATATCGTTATGAACGCAGCGGCGTTCTGCATGGTCTGGCAAGGGTGAGAGGCTTTACGCAGGACGATGCTCATATTTTCTGTCGTCCTGACCAGCTTGAGGAGGAAATTACTGGAGTTCTGAGATTAGTTCAATATATGATGGGAACCTTTGATTTTAATGAATACGAATTGCTTCTGGCGACCAGGCCTGAGAAATATGCTGGCACTGCAGAAATGTGGGAACGTGCTACAAATGCCCTGGAACAGGTTTTGCAAAAAATGGAGTTGCCCTACGTTGTGGACCCCGGGGAGGGTGTCTTTTATGGCCCCAAGATAGATATAAAGATACGGGATGCCCTGGGGCGTGCCTGGCAGGGGCCTACCATCCAGGTTGACTTTAACTTGCCAGAACGCTTCGATGTTTGCTATATTGGCACCGATAATCATGAACACCGTGTGGTTATGATCCATCGAACCGTGTTGGGAAGCATGGAACGGTTTATGGCTTCGCTGGTTGAGCATTGCGGTGGAGCGTTTCCTGTGTGGCTTGCTCCTGTTCAGATGGTGATAATACCCATAGCTGATCGCCATGGTGAATATGCTCACCGGATAGGGAACGGATTTAAAAGCCAGGGTATTCGTGTCAAAATCGATGACCGTTCGGAGAGAATGAATTTGAAAGTAAGGGAAGCCCAGGTGGAGAAAATTCCGTATATGCTCATAGCAGGAGATAAAGAAGTGGAAGATTTGAGCGTATCGTTGCGTTTACGGAATGGAGAGAATCTGGGCACTCAGACCCTCTCCCAGGTGGGGGATAGGATAAGAGAGGCCGTAGAAA